>MEYR01000041.1 GCA_001774075.1 Candidatus Azambacteria bacterium RIFCSPLOWO2_01_FULL_44_84 | reverse complement strand
TCCGGACGGGATTGTAATCGGTCCGTCTTTAAAGACTCCATCGCTTGGATCTTTGGCTTTGATGTCGGCGGATGGGGGTGTCGAGGAAACGTTGACTGTTACCGAATCAACATCAGATGAATAAGCGTTGGAGCAGGTAAGGGTGTAGGTCTTTGATGAAGTCAGGTTTCCGGTTGACTCGCCCGGAGGATAGGCTTGATTTAGCGGTTTTGCGCCGGACCAATCTCCGGAAGCGGTGCAAGATGTGGCATTAGAGGAGGTCCAAGATAAATCCGCGGCAGTGTTATAGTCAATTGGCGGAGGAGAGTCAGAATTATTGGCTTTAAGATCCACAGTCACTAACGCACAGGCGGGTGTTGTAAAAGGCTGGGGACCAGGAACGGCAGGAACAGTATAATAACCGCAATCTCCAGTAAAACTACTGTAATCATACGCCATAACATCCCAATCATAATCAGTGGAAGGATATAAATTGACAGAATAATTTGTATTAGTAATAAAAGAAAAATAACCACCGCCGTTACCAGTAATATTAAGTTGATAATTCTTAGGAAGACCTGTAGGAAAAAAACATGTGGCTTCATTAGGAAACGAGTATGCCGGCCAGGAAAAAGCGGTTTTGGCTACCACAAGACCCGACCTATTATTGTTAAAAAGATTAAGAATTTGCTCCGGAGTGAGAACGAGGCGCCAGAGACCGACTTCATCTATGCCCCCGCTGAAATAACCGGCGCCATAGCTTCCCTGCCGCCCGATGGAGAAAGTCGCGTTATTGGAATTTCCCGCGGCGGGTTGCGCCACCGGCGACCCGACTAGCGCGCCGTTTTTATAAAATCTGACCAACGTGCCGTCATAGGTAACCGCGATATGCGTCCAGACATTCGTTGGGAAATTAGTACCGTTATAGGCCAGACCCGAACATATTACCCCGTAATTACCCAGACCAGGAGTATTGGGCAGATAAAGCATCCATTGGCCGGAACACAATGTCGTATTAAAAGCCGTTCCAAGACCAATGGTGCCAGGAAAAATATAACTCATAAGTGGTGTTTGAAAACCGCTATAATTTCCGGACGGCTTAATCCAAATCGAAACAGTTCCTGTGGTGCCCGCTGTAAAAATATCGCCGATACTAACATAATCACTTGTCCCGTTGAAATTTCTCGCGTTGCCAAATTTACCCGGCACAATAGTCGTGCCGACAGCGGTGCCATTTTTTGGTCCGTCACTATCCTGCGCGGCATCCGCCACATTAGTTCCGCTCGCTTCATCAATATACCAGCGGTGATACGCGCTTGCCAAAGAACAGACGGGTGCGGTTGCCCAGCTACAGCTTTGCGCGTAAGCTAATTTTACGCCCAGTTTGTCGCTTAAAAACAACATGGTTTTTGAAGTGACAGAATTACAACCGTCCCACCAATTGCCGTCGGAAACAGAAGCTTGGGCATTTTGCGAAAACCCCAAAATTAAGATACTGGAAAAAAAGATAAAAAAGATTTTTTTAATCATTGAAATTATAATTTGAAAATCAATCGGGACGGCTTCAAATTTCGCCTCCTCCTCCCTCCGGTGGCGCACCGACAGGAGGAGGAACCCAGCAAGAATCCTGAGCTTCGGCTTCGGAAATCTGGAAAGGGTTTTTGTCTTTGCCTAATATTTTGTTAACCCAACGGCTAACCAGAACCGCGCCGGCAAGAGGCAGAATTAATAGTGTTATAAAAAGTTTTTTAGACCAATTCATTTTCTTTTTTTCTAAACAAGAAATAATAAACCGAAAAAGCAACGACCGCGAGCGCAATTAAACCGACCCACCAATACCGCAAAAGCAGTTCAAAAAGCGGCATTTCAAAACTACCGCCGATAATTTTGCTCGCGAATTTATTGATATCGGCAAAATAGAAAACCATGACTTGCGGTAAAGGAGCATTGCTCAAATAGAGTTTTTCGCTTTTTTTATCAACCAAGAAAGCGGATATAGGCGGAGTGACGGATGAACCGGAGACATATCTGCCGGAAACAAGAGGAAAATTTCCTATTACTTTGTCGGTCGCGGGATCTATAATCTGAACAATACTATTGGGATCGTCCATTCGATAAATATACTTGTCAGAGGCGGCAAGAAAAGTGGTGCCAAAGTTTTTAGCGATATTGAAGCTATCAATCATTCCGAGTGGTTTAAATTCGGCATCAAAAACGCCGATTTTTGTATCATAAAGATCGATAACATAAACTTTTTTGGCTAACTCGTAGTACGCAATATAAAACGGATTGGCAAAATCGACTTTCTTGATTTCAAGGCTCGCCGGATCAACTACAGTAAAATAATTCGCGAAAGAATTGTTAAAAACTATCTTGTTCCCGGCATTAAAAACATTACTATTGCGAAGTTCCGGCAATGTTTTTAAGATTTTATTATCTTTACCATCAACGACAAACGCGCTATTGAAAGTGGAGATAAATAATTTGTCAGTCGAGGCGTCATACTTGCCATTTAATGGTTCGGAATCTAACTTAATTTCGGAAGTGGAGAGATCGGGATGAATCACAGTTATGGCATTACCCAACGCTGTCAGCACATATGTGTCGCCATTAGTCGTATTAGAAATTATTTGGCGAGGCCTAACACCTGTTTCTATCTCACCGATAATCTTATCTTTTTTAGCATCAATAATCGAAATCTTGTTGTCAGCCATCCGGCTTACAAAAATCCTATCTAGCTTATCATTATATTTTACGTAAGTAGCGGCACCGGATAGATCGATTTTCCTAACCGGTTCGTCTTTGGCCGCGTCAATCACGGTAACAAACCGACCGCGGTTAGCGACATAAAATTTACTTTGATCTTGATTAAAGTCCATAAAAACAGGATATGCAAATATTGGTTTATCCGCCGGACAATGATTAAGCAGAGGATCGTCTTTAGAAAAACCGCCCACAAAAGTCATTTTACCTTCCGGTGTTAATCGAGAAATATTATGACTGTAGGGATAGGTAAGATAAAAATTACCACTGGAGGTCACAAGGCCCTCTTTCATCAAAAAATTATGTCGAAAATAAATCGGGTCATGCAAAATGCCCGTTGGAACATTGCGCACAGTAGAAAAATTATTCAGATCGATCACACTAATAACATTAGATACAAAATTCGGGATATAGGCTAATTTCCCTTCCTCATCAAAAAACGTCCTTTCCGGCTGAGAATTTTCGGGCAAAACAACATGTTTCAGCAAGTCCAAAGTTTTAAGATTATAGAAGGCCGCGTTATTGGTGTAGCATGTGGCGACAGCCATATTTAATTTTTCGCTTACGGCCACAAATCTGGGAGCGCCTATCAGTTTCAAATCAATCGTTTTGAAGATTTTTCTCGTCGCCGCGTCAATCGCGACCAAATTCCTGGCTTGACTGTCTACCACCAACACGCGGTTATTGACAGTATCTATAGCCAAATCCTGCGGCAAGGGGCCGGTCGGGATATCGGTCAGTTTGCCGGTTTTTAAATCCAATTCTTGAATACCGTTTATGCCCTGGCTTCTGAAGTACACTTTCTGAGCTTTAGAATTCGTCCAAAATGCGGAGGCATAGGAAATTTTATATTCTTTAATAAATCCTTCTTCAATAACTCCTTTTTTATTAAGATCAATAACAATAAACCTTGAGCCGGTACGATCTAAAACATAAAGTTTGTTTGCCGCTTCATCCACATTAATTTGGAATAATTCAGTCGGCTTTGCCTCTGAAATATCCAAAGTCCACTTCGCTTCACTGGTAGTAGCGTCATAAACGCGAATTTTGGCTGGCTTATTATCAAGAATAAAAAGCAAGCCGGTTTTTGAGTTTAAAGCAAAGTCTTTGGCAAAGCCCTTCGCGGCTTGGAATTTTTTAACTACCGATAAATCGCTTTCTTTAAGAACGGTTAAAAGACCTGTTTCAGAAAAGGTATAGAGATAACCGTTGGCTTGATTAAAAATGATTTTTGAAGGATATTCGAATGTTGTTGAGGCCTCGCCGCAAGCGGCTGACTGCTGCTGCGCCAGAACCGAAGCGGGCAGTAAAATCGCCGCCAACGTAAAAAGTCCAAAAATTGCGAATAGTTTACGACTCATAATTCAAATTATAAATGTTACCAGCTAAACCAACAACTAATACTTATACACAATCGTTTTCGATTGCGGACAAAGAAATTAAAACTTTCCTTTTCCCTCCGACATCTGGAATCTCTGGCGGATAACAGATTTCTAACCGGATTCCTTCGCCCAAAAATTTAGAGAATGTTTGATTAAAAATGCTTTCGTCAAAACCTGATTCAGTTTTTATTATAAGGTTAATCTTTAAAAAATCGGGTGCTTTTTGAATAACCTGGAAGCCACCGACAAACCCCGACCACTTTTCAAAAAAATAACTCAAATCGGTCAAAGAAAAATTCCGACCATCGGATAATCGTAAAAATTCGCCGGTTCGCCCTTGGAATTCCAAAACCGGCAGAGTGCGGCCGCAAGCGCATGGTTTATTTAAAAGAGTGCCAATGTCTCCGGTATTATACCGGATAAAAGGCATAATTTCATTGTCAAAAATAGTGACAATGATTCTGCCTTTTTCGCCGTTCGGCAAATTTCTGCCGTTTTGATCTACCACTTCCACATAGCACCATTCAGAATTAACATGCAGTTTTCCTTTCTCGCACTCTTGGGCAATCCAGCCGACGTCGCGGCAAGCATAACAATTAAATAAACGGCAGCCAAAAGTGTTTTCTATAGTTTTCCTTTCGTCTTGAGTAAGCGAATCGCCGGAATATATTATTGATCGTAAATTCAGTTTGATTTTATTTTTAGTCGCAAGTGCAGCCGCTTTCAGAAGTGACGAACCATAACTAAAAACGACCAATTTTTGCCCGCTGCCTAAGATCGCCAAATCTTTCAGTCGCCTTTCATATTCGGCGGCAACATCGTTAATGGCTACCTGGCAGGGATAACAGATGTAATCTCTGGCAAAACCATGCCTATCGCGTATGCCGAAACGCACTATTTTGTCTCCCGACTGAAAACCGGCCCAGTCAAAGATTCTCCTGCAAAAACCAAAACTGCGTAAAATGTAACTCTGATCAATATAAAAATTGAATGGCGTACCGGATGAACCGGAGGTGTGGTCTTGTAAACAATCGCTAATGTTTTTATATTGGCTTACGATCTTTTTAAGATCGTTCTGAATTACTTCTTTCTCCAGAACTTCAATTTTTTCTAAAAGACTCAAATCGTCAAAAATTTTCAGATTTATGCGGGAATTTTTCAAACGTTCCCGCCAAAAAAGACTGAGCCTGCTGGCTCCGGACAACAGGGCGCCTACTCTGGCAACTTGAATTTTTTTCAATTCGTCGCCGGAAAGCCACTGACTCTTGCGCAATGCCAAAGCATCTATATCAATAATTAAATCCTGCGTCAGACGAAAACCGGCTAAATCTTTTAAAAAATTATTAGACCAGAATCTCTGGCGTTTTATAATTTGATCCCAAAAAAATGATAATGGCCTATTTTTTTTGAAGCTGATAAATTGGAAAAAATTCAGATTCTTCATAATCATTGGCGATTAATGCGTTCTCTAATTTAAATTGCTTTTCCACTAAAGATTCAAAAAACGATTTTGGATAAAAACTTCTTGTCATGTCTATATTTTTATAGTTCCAAATACTGCGGAGAATATGGGCGTGTTCAGTGGAGTCAACCGCCACCGCGAGCGCGGCGCGCAATAGGGGTTCAAAATCGCGGCTTCTGAAAGAAAAATTATTGCCGTCGAGAATTTTATCTCCCAATCGATATATCATAAAGGGACTGTACAAGGAACCGGCCGGCATTGATCGCAGGCACAATTTTACAATATCTATCGGATCAGCGGAGTGCCATCTGGAATTGTGAAGTTTAACCCGCGTCAGAAAAATGCCGCCGGGTTTCAACAACGACCCGATCATATTTACAAATTTATCGCGCGCCTCGGGATGAATATTATTAAAGACAAGATCACCTACCACAAGATCAACCGACCCGCGGGGAACTATACTGCTAAGGTGAAGCCAATTCGCTCTGATAAAATTTTCCTTGGCTAAAACGGCGGAGGTAACGCGCGATTCGGTAACGCGGTACATTTTTTGGGAAAAGTCGGCAATCATAATCTCGCCGTTGAAACCGGCCAGCATATTGCGAATCTGGGGAGTGGTGCCAAGAACAACAACTCGATTTGAATTGTCAATCGCGGCGTCGATCACGCGCTCATAATTTTTAAGATCCCCTTCGGAAGGCCGCGAAGGCACCATTATATTGCCGTAAGAGGACGCGCCCCACTCCCAGGCGCTTAAGGCATGGATGTCAGCCGCAATTCTGGAAAAAAATTCTTTGAGAAAGCGCATGGTAATTATTTCTTTTTTAAAACATAAATCGGGAAAAATTCGGCGTCAGGATAGTCCATCGCATGAAACTCGTGTTCTATAATGAAACGATCGCTAATTAATTCCATAAACTGCGCCTCGGAAAGATGCGTCCAGCTGACCAGCGGGGGTTCGGTCATATAATTTAAAACGCCGGAACCGAATTCTGCCAGCCACGGGTTGCCGTTGGCGTTTAATGTGTCAAAAAGCTCGGCCTTTAGTTTATTTATCCTTACCCTGCCGGATTCGTCGGTCCACCTGTCTCTCAAACGGAAAACGGTCAGGGTCACGGCCAATCTTTTTTTAATATCGCTCCGCCTGTCCAATTTTAAACCGAGATTTAAAATTTCCCCGCAGGAAACGCTTCTCCAACGAAGATTTCTGGAGCTGGACCTCAAGACAAAAACACCATCCGAAGATAAAATCGCATCAATGACTGAAATGAGATTTTTGCCGTCCTCAAGCGGCATCTGCCGGAATATCAGGTCCCCGGTGACAAGCTTCAAGCTCTCCTTTGCAAAGCGCGTCTCCAGCTTGAGCCAATCGCCGATAAAATAATCCTCTTTGGCCCTGACCGCGGGGCTTAACACTCGTTCGGTCATTGAAAACCCGTTGTCGGAAAAATCGGCGACCCAATTGGCGGAATCGAAAGAACCGAGCAAATCCCTCAAAGCCGGAGTAGTGCCTAGAACCAAAGTAGTATCGCCCTGACTGATTTTGGATTTGAATATTTTTTCGTAAATCGCTTTGCTTTCGCCGGAAATGTAAGCCGGCGGAGCTCCGTTTACATAAAAATCGGGCCCGATGCGTTCCCAATAAAGACGCACTTCGTTGCGGTACTTTTCGGAGTTTCTAATTATATTGTTGTGTTTGAGCATCAATGATAAATTCAATTTTCACCGAATCGCCAAAAAGTTTCGTGAGTGATTCGTTTAGATAGGCATTAAAATCTTCACTCCAATTCTTGAGCGGCGTGATATGGATTTTTACCGTATCATTGTCGATGGGCTCAACGCGGAATCGGTCTACGATGCTGTAGTAATAGCGGAAAACGGTTTCGATTTCATTATAATCAAATTTCTTGCCGCCCAGTAATAAATCTTTCGGATATTTTGACGTAACTTTAAAGATCGGAGACCGGCGGCCGCAGGAGCAGGGTTTTTCCAGAAAATAACCCCGGTCGCCCGTGTGATAACGCACAAAAGGCATAATTTCGTTGTCAAAATTCGTGACCGCGATTCTGCCTTCTTTGCCCGGCGGCAAATTAAGGCCCTTCTCATCCACGATTTCCAAAATATAGGATTCGCGATTAAGATGAAAGCCGTTATGCGCTTCGCACTCCCAGCCCAAAAGCGGAATCTCATGGAAAACGTGATACAAAGACAAAAACACATCACAGCCGAAGACCGCCTTGGATTTAAGACGTTCTTCGACCGATAAATTAGGCCAGAAAACGAATACAGCTTTCAAATTCAGACGCTCCGACAGCCGATATTCCGCAAAAGCCGCTTCAAACATCGCCATGGCGCCGCGGTCGCTGAAAAAAACGAATCGCGGATTGAAATCAACAACCGATTTGACGAAATCAGCGGCATTGCTTTTCAGGTCGGCTGAAGGCAAGACTAAAAGATTTTTCGATAAAAAAAGCGGTTGCGCTTCCCTGCTAACGAATAATGCCCGCTCAAAGTTTAAATCAATGTCCCGAAATCCGATCTTGCCGAGGAGCGCGCCTGTCATGCGGCAAAAATTTTTGTCGATCCAGAACCTAAACGGCTCGCCATTGCTACGGCAGACTGTGCAGATATTGGCGCGCTCGTAAAACAAATTATCGGAGCTTTTTAATATAATGCTTTCCGGAGGATAACTCTTAATCATGGACTTAGTTATGATCGGGAAACGTTCCAGATCTTGGAGATTCCCCGGCTTAATTTTACCAAGCCCCGATTTGCCGAATTGGTCTTGATACATGCCGACAAAATCTGAGGCGATTTTTAAAATAACCTTCAGGCGATATAACTGCCACTGAGCGACAAACCAATAAGGCATTTCGTTAATCGCCAGCCATATTTTATAGAGAATTTTCCCTTTCAGCGCCGTAAACATCGCAAGGTCTAAATTAATGATCGAAATGTAATGAATTTCCCCGACTCGCCAGGTTCGATGAAGTCGAGATATTCGAATCTGACCTTAATGGTACTCCCCAAAGCGTTTTTGAAAACCGCAAGCATATTTTGTTCGTCGGCTTCGTTAAAAGAAGCGGACCGGCACAATCTGACCCTGAAAGAATCCGGCGCTTCCTGAACGCACTGCATCTGTTTTATTTTATCGGCGCGGTTGTTGTATAAATAGGCCTCCAGAGCGCTGTAGGATATCGATTTACCCGCGAGTTTGATTAAATGATTATCGCGGCCCAAAATTTTAATCAAGGGTCGCCAAACCCCGCATGGACATTTGCCTGTGGCGGTTTTGACTTCAGCTTTATCGCCGATGCGGTAGCGGATGAAAGGCATGGTCAAATTCACAAAAGAAGTTACGGCCAGGTCGCCATTATCAAGTATTTCCATGAAATAACTTTCCGGCAGCAGATGAATAAAGCCGAGGTTGGCCGGACATTCGTAGCCCATGACGCTCAACTCTCTTGAAGAATAAATCATCCTTACCTGACAATCGAAAGTATTTTCGATGAATTTTCTTTGGTCGCGGGAAAGATTCTCACCAACAAGGAGAATAAAAGGCAATCGTAATTTGATTTCATTCGCTACCGTCCAATGGGCCAGAAGAAATGCCTGAGACGGCCGCATAATAAGTATCGGCCGTTTTTCTTCGTCCATCATCAGTAGATTAGTGGTAAAGTTGGAAAATCTCATCTTCTCACTGCCCAAAATTCCCTGCGCCGGCAGCATGTCAACGAAATCGAGGTCTTCATACCTGACTCCAAACAGCGCGAACGACCCAGAAAATGCGGCGCGAAACGTCGTTAAAACGGCCCGGTCTTCTATCGGCGCTTTTAAATTCCGAAGCGCGTGTAACAGGGCGCCGCCGTGATGAATTTCGTACCGATAGTGCTCATAAAAATAATTCAGGGGCGAACCGGTAGAGCCGGAAGTATTGAAAGATTTCCTATGCGAAGAAAAATACGGGTCGCGGCTTAAGAAGGATTCGGGGTCGGCCTTATAATCGGATTTGGAAATAATCGGCAATGACTGCCAGGCCGCGTTTTTGTAGGATCGCCAATGGGGCACATTGCGGCCGGCGTATTCTAAAAGCCGCCGGGCGCGCTTGTAAGAAAGAGTTTCAAGTTCTCGGAAGTCGGCCCTATCGCCCGCTTCAAGCGCCCCGACGTATAACTTTACAGCCTGCTTGGCGTAAAAATCTTTCCACGGTTTTATGAAAAAACGCGCCGGCAAATCATAATATTTGAAAATGTAATCGGAGATGAATTTCATCAACTTTATAAAAACATTTTCATACTCATTATGCAATAAATCCCGTTAGAGAAAAGTCCCGACGTGACGTCGGGACTAAATCTTGAAATAATTCCAAAGCGCTTCCCAAGGATGATGGCGGTAATAGGCGGTAATATGATAAGCGGAAGTATAGCATCGTTCATTGCAGTGCGAGAGATTGTGGTCAACGATCGGTTTTACTTTCTGCCAGTGACCCGGACCCAAATCTTCAAAAGTCATATCAAGGGGGATGAAGGGCTTGGGCGTTTCCTTTTTGATAAAGAAAGAACAGTTTGAAAGAGAGCCGTCCCATTCCACAAAAAGAATGTCTCTTTGGGCGCCGCAATCCCATCGGTGGCCGCCTGCCAGAAACTTGCCGAAATCACGCATATATTCATAGGAAACCAGAATCGGATGTCCCTCTTTCTTCTTTCGGGCTGTCCAAGCCATCAGCCTTTCAATTTCGGGAATGTCTTCCTTGGTCAAAAGAGCGGCGGTTCTCGCTTTTACGTCACCATAAGGTATCGGGAAAAGCGCCGGCCTCAAGGTTAGTCCTATTCTCCCCAAATCCAAGATGTACTGTATAACCGCCTGCCCTTCGCTCAAATTGCCTTTGTGCAGAGTCAAGCTCGCCTCCAGTGCGAAACTGTAACCCTGGCGTTGGAGCTCTTTGGACATTATCAGCTTATCGTGCAAACTGGTTATGGCACGCTTATTGCGCTTTACCGGCTCAACCTTGTCAATCGAAAAGCTTATGAAATCAATCCCTGCGTCAACAACGGCCTTCAATTTTTCATTCGAACAAGCTGTCAGATCGGTATTAATGTAGGTCTGGCGGCGGCGGGACTTGGCGTAACGGATAAAATCGGGAAGCTCCGGATGAAGCGTCGGCTCGCCGCCGTAATAAGACACGCCGCTGACTCCAAGCTCGCAAAGTTTGTCAATTACTCCGCGATGAGTTTCCGCGGACATATGCGGTACATTATTGTCCCATTCGTAACAGTGATCGCAAAATTGGAAACACTTTCTGGTAACGGTGACAAACGACCAGATCGGGCCGCCACGGAAAGCGTTGGGCAGCAACAGCAAAATATCTTTCAGCCGCTTCAGTTTGACAAGCATTTTCTGGACTCCCGGGCTAATTCTCAACTCGGATGCCGGCAAAGAGACAGAATTTAATCCAACCGTCGTCCACATAAAGGTCAATCACCCGCATGCCGTTGAAGCTGTAAAGCACGATGTACCGCGGGAAACTGCCCGTGCAACCAGAACCCGGAGCATCAACGGGATGATGCAGAAAAATCCAGGGCCGTCTGGCGTACGCTTCGTGCTGCTGAACCCCGAAATACAAAGCGTCTTCGTAAGTGGGTCGCAAAAGTTCGCGCCGCCTCCATTCATTAACCACATCTTCGGTGCTGCAATGATGGTCAAATTCCACCGGCTCAATCACCCGCTTATAAGAAGCGTGTTTTTCAAGAGGAAAACGTTCGTCGGTAAAAAGCTTATTTGACCAGTAATACTTTCCCCGGGTTAGCTCCGATGCGGTATTGTGACCGTAACAAGTGATAATAAAGCGTTCCGGTTTTTCTAGAGCCATGCGAGCCGCCCCCTGTTCCTATCGGATTATCAAAGAACGGAAACAATATAGCATTTTTACTTATTTTGGCAAAGACTGTAAGCTTCAATTATCATGATTGATTTTTTGGCAAAACAGATAATCAAACATCCGGCACTAACCGATCTAACACCTTTACCGTGGCTACTTAGCAGAAAGACAAAAGATTTTCTGACTGGAATTAATTTGTGGGCTTTAAAACAAAGTCAATATTGGTCTGAAGAGAATTTAGCCGGTCTCCAGTTTTATCGACTAAAAAAAACCATTAGTCAGGCCTATGAAAACGTGCCTTTTTGGAAGAAGTTTTTCAGCCGAAATAACATAAAACCCGGAGACATCAGAACCTTTGATGATTTTAAAAAAATACCGATAACCACACGAGACACTTTAAGTCAGGCGGCGGTGAAAGAATTAATACGCGAAAGCGTCCAGCCAGAAGACCTTAGGTTCAGGACGACCACGTCGGGCTCAACCGGCCATCCTTTAGAAATTTTTTATGACCGCTATTTGGTTTTTATAAGAGAAATAGCGACTAACGCGAGAGAATTTGACTTTTTCGGACTTAATTTTAAAAAATTCAACTATATCTTTATGAATTTGCCGGTGCATTGGAGACAAGATCACGGACCGCTTATTAATCTCCCACGCGGCCTTGAGGAACTTGAAAAGCGCAAAGAAGAAATATACCGAACTATCAAAGACAATTCGCCCCCTATCTTATTCGGCGTAACGTCGGTGATCGTAAGATTGGCCCGACTGGCGGCAGAAGACAAAGTTGATCTCGACATTAGGGGCGCTTTTTGCAGAACCGAAAAACTCTGGCCAGTTGATCGGAAACTAATTGAAGAAACTTTTCACTGCCCTGTTTCCAACTCTTACGGCATGCGCGAGTCAAAACACGCGGCGCATGAATGCCGGTACCATAATGGTTTTCATATCAACTCGGAATATATGTATGTGGAAGTGACGGACGAAAACGGCCGAAGCCTGCCGGATAATGCCGAGGGACGCATTTTAATTACCGTTTTTGACAATAAGACCATGCCTTTTATCCGGTATGACAGCGGCGATCTGGGAAAGATAACCCGCGAGCCGTGCCCCTGTGGCCTGACTTTGCCGCGGCTTTTCGTAGAAGGCAGATCAAATCATTTTTTTGAAATGCCAGATGAAAAAAAAGTCCCTCTCAAAATCATTCTGCAGAAAATTCAATTCACTCCTTATTATTTAAAAATGAAACAATTCCAGTTTGTTCAAGATAAAATTGACAAAATCCGGCTTTTAATAGTCCCGCATAAAATTTTTTCAAAAACGGACGAACTGGGATTAAAGATGCTTATCGATGAATTGTTCGGAAGTAAAGTGAAACTGGATTTTGAATACACTGATAAAATCGAACAAAAAGGAAATAAAATAACGAGCTTTATTAAAAATATTTAAACCCCCGGAATTTTCGGGGGTTTTAAACTTTTTTTATAAAGTCCAGTGCCTTCAAAAGAAGGGTGTTATTCGCTCCGTCGGAATGCAGGCACATGGCCGCGTCCCGAAAGAGTTTTTCAATTTCCATTTCACGCATCATACCATAACCACCGTGAATTTCGAGCGCGAGCTCCGCCACTCGCATTACCATTCTGGACGTGAAGACATTCGCCAGCGGTATAAACGTCGGATCAAAATATTCCGGCGTCTCGGCAGACCATGCTGTCTGCCAGACATAAGCGCGCGATGCGTCAATCAGCATTTTCATTTCCGAAAGCATCACACCTACCGACTGATGCCCGATAATCGGCTTGCCGCCCTGGACCCTGACCTTGGCCCATTTCACGGATTCATCGTAAATTCTCCGGGCAAGACCTATCGCCTCGGCCCCAGCGTAAGCGTTGCTCAATGGAAAGAAGTTAGTGAGAATTTCATAGCCCCGATGGAGATCCCCCAACTGATTTTCCACCGGCACATAACAGTTATTAAAAATCAATTCGGCGTTCGTTATGAGCCGTTTACCAGATTTATCATGGATTCTACCAATGCTGAAACCCGGGGAATTGCGAGGCACCAGAAAAGCCGTTGTGCCATTTCGGAAATCTTTACTCCGTTTCGTCTTGGCGAATACCGCGTAAAGCGAAGCAGTGCCGCCGTTGGCGATAAAATGTTTGGTTCCATTAAGACGCCAGAAATCTCCGTGAAAATTAGCAGCAAGGCCCGGCCCGCCCGATTTGCCGTAAGGGAGAATATAGTCCGAACTAAAGTCGGGTTCGGTAATAGCAATTGCCAGAAGAAATCTTGTATCGGAATAAAAATCCGCCAGAAATTTTTCTTTTTGCACCGGCGTCCCATGCTTCATAATCAAACGGGTAACCTTCCAGGTTTGGCCCAAAGCGATGGCAATGCCGATATCGCCGTAAGCCAATTCTTCAAGCAAAATTATCGAAGTCAAAGCGTCTGCCGGCGATTCCTTCGCCGGCAGCATAAAGGTCCTGAGGCCGAGAGCGGAAAGTTTTCCGATTATTTCCCAGGAGAAACAATCCTCGGGATTTGTTTTATGGTCTAATACCAAAGTTTTTGGCATGATTTCCTTTCTCACGAAGTTCCTCACGGAATCCTTCAGTTCTTTCTGCTCTTGGGTAAGCGAGAAACCGATCATGTTTGCCTCGCGAGCGATAGATTTTAAAAGTTCACTGCCGATATTAAAAATTAAAAAACGGATTATGTCAAAAAAAATCCCCGCTTCGCGCGTCCGTCGGTTAACGGTTTGCGCGAAGCGGGGTCGCTGTGGGCCTTGCTTAGATGGCCACGCCGCCGATCATGACCGGCCGGCCATGGTCACGGAGAAGCTCCTGGGCCCGCTCGGACTTCTCGGTCAGATCAGACGGAGGTTCAGGCATCGTTCTGATGTTCCAGAGTAACTCCTCGTAGATGCCGCCGGAGTCAACTCTGGTGCCAGTTGGCGTCAGGGTCAGGGACCACCGGACTGCGCGATGCGGCCACATCTTGGTATAGGTCACCTTGAAATTGCCGTCCGGCTGAATCCGCCATTCCTCCAACTGCATGAACATCTCGCCATCGGGAGTATCGTCGGAAGCCGCTGCCGTGAAGTAGGCGATATCGCCATCGCGGTAGGTCTTACCGGCTTTCACCTCCCTGAAGTAGAATTCCCCGAAATTCTGCCCCCCGGCCAGGGCGAGCATCTTCTCCATCTTGGCCAGGAACTCGGCGTTGGGCAGATACTCGGCCCGAGCGGGAACCGCGAGGGCCAGCGAGAGGGCTACACCGATCAGAAGCCAGAACAACAAACGCAGAGTTTTCATAGCCTTCTCCTTATAGGGTCGCCAGACCCTGTTGAGAGTTTCTGTTTCCACCGCCTACGGCGGGGTCCCGCTAAAAGGCGGTGATTAGCCTACTAAAACAAAAAGACCTGTCCCTATGCCTCTATTATACACCAAGATAAGAACTTTGTCAAGAGTATGTAATAAACGCGATTTTTATGCTATATTGAGAGTAAAAATGGCTTCAAATAAACAGGATAAAACCGCAAAACTAGCCTACAAAACATTCCGCTATGTTTTGGACAGGATTTATGACCCGAAAATCCAAAACCGAGTAATACGACTCGGCGGCGGCTACCCCGTCCCCGGTCTTTTACCGCTTCCCAAATCATTCACCGAGAATCTCACCCATTATTATTCTACCGGTGGCCAAAAAGAACGCCCCGGCTATGATTCTGAAGGTGGGAATATTTTAGTCAGACAGGCCATAGCGCGTTATGAAAATAGAAAACATAAAACAAACTATACGCCGGAAAATGTCGCGTTAGTGGCCGGGGCCACTTACGGCACAAACCGGATTTTGGAAATTCTCTTTAGGAACAACTCAGAAAAAGAGGTATTGGCGGTTGCTCCGACATTTTATAAAGGACTGTACCGGGCGTTTAGCCTTTGCAAGTTCCGCAGCATCGTCATACCGGCAAACCAGAATTTTGTTCCGACGGCAAACAATATTCTTTCTCAAGTCAGTAAAAAAACGAGAGTCGTTTTTTTCTGCAACCCAGGCAATCCGTCTGGAAAATACATCCCCCAAAGCGAAATTAAAAAAATCGCTGAAAATCTCAATCGTCTTGGCGTCTTCCTTATCATAGACGAAGTGCAGGACGCTTTCAGTTTCCTGAAAAAAGATTACCGATACGGCAATTGGATTCGGTCGGCTAATGTAATAAGAATCAGAAGCGTTTCAAAACTATTTACCTTAGCGGAATTCCGGCTTGGCTATGTCATCGCCGACAAAAAAATAATCGGTGATAATCACCGCGGTTTAATAGAATTAGTCGGTTACGACATTGGTAATCCCCCGCCGGTTTTGAATTATTTTTTTATAAACACTCTTGCCGATTACCCAAAACAATGGGATAAAATCATGGCGCGGCGGAAGAACTTGGCTATGAAACTGTTGAAACAAATCCCCGCGGTAAAAAAAGTGCTGGAACCCGACGCTTGTTTCAACCTGACATTCAAATTCAGTAGTTGGAAGTTTAAGACTGATTTAAGTTTGTTCAACGCGCTGATTGACAAAAAAGTCGCTATGATGCCGGTTTCCGGATTTGGCTACGACACGAAAGAATGCTGGATGCGTTTAACTTTCGCCAGCCCAGACCATATGATTAAAAAAGGCGTTGAAGTCCTGTCCCGACTTCTAAAACGATAAATTACAACAAAAATGATTCCCCTATTTCCCAAGCTAGATAAAAATAAAAAGACAATCGATGGTGTTTCCGTTGATGGTCTCCTGAAGCAATACGGCTCGCCCATGTTTGTAATTTCAGAGCGGATTATAAAAAAAAAATACCGCCTATTTTCGGAAGCTCTCCAAAAATACTATCCCAATTCGCAAATCGCCTACTCGGTAAAAACCAACTATTTGCCCGGAGTCGTTAACACGATGAAAACGCTGGGTTGTTGGGCAGAGGCCGTCTCCAGTTTTGAATATTGGCTGGCCAAAAAACTGGATTTTCCGGGCAATCAAATAATTTTCAACGGCCCCGATAAAAAAACCGACGACATCGAACGAGCGTTAAAAGACGGCGCACTGATCAACATTGATAATCAAAATGAGCTTGAGCGGGTTATAACGCTGATCCAAAATTTTGATCGGCCGATCAAAATCGGCCTGAGAGTTAATATGAAAATCGGTAAAAATCCATGGGGCCGTTTCGGTTTTGATTTAGAAAATGGTCAGGCGTTTTTAGTCGTCAAAATGTTAAACGAGCATTCAAACATTTGTATTGCCGGCTTACATGCGCACATAGGTACAAATCTTGACGAACCTCAACGATACGCGGAGACAGTGATAAAGCTGTCGGATTTTGCTTCAAAAATCAAAAATAATTTTGATATTGATCTAGAATATTTGGATCTGGGTGGCGGCTTTGCCGTACCCGGATCGCGCTGGCTTAACAATCCGATTTGGGTTGTGCCAGAAATTGAAGAATACATAAAAGATATAGTTGACGTCATCGAAAAGAAATGGCCCGGTAAAAAGCCGAAATTATTTTTTGAACCAGGAAGATATTTGGTTGATGAATCAGGTGTTTTTTTAACAACAGTGATGAATCAAAAAAAAATAGAATTGGGACAATTAGCGAACGTCGATTCGAGCGCTTACACACAACTGCAAACAGCAAGTTACAGAAAAAATATTATTGAAATCATTCAAGAAAATGCTCCTAGGTATAATGATGAGATCCAGACATGGGTCGGTGGCAATTCTTGCATCGGCAATGACTTTCTTGCCCAATCAGCGCCTCTCCCAGAATTGCGCGCCGGAGATGTTCTTATTTTCTACAATGCCGGCGCCTATTCTATGATTAGAAACGAACAGTGGATAAACACCAGGCCGGCGGTGGTGATGATTGAAGAAAATGGAAGTGTTAAATGTATTCGCCGGAAAGAGGATTACGAAAACATGATAGCGCTTGATAACTTTTAGGGCTTTCTCAAAAATTTCGATAAAAAAAATCCCTCGCGCGCCCGCCTGTTGGCGGGTTAGCGCGAGGGGAGCCGTAGATCGGCTTAGTGAGCTACTCCCTGATCATGGGAGCGAGCTTGAAGTCGTAGGCCGAGATCTGCCAGGCGCCCTCGACCCGCTTGAGCCGCCAGGCGACTTCGGACTCACGCCGGAAGTTCGCTCCGAAGGCGGTGGCGCGTACGATGACCCGGCCGGTGGCCTGGGCGCTGTCGCCGTCCACCTTGGTCACCTTGATGTCTTCCACCTTGTAGCCGGTGACGTTGCCGAATGAGAACACGATGTAGATCTTCATCCGGCCTTCCGCGATCTTGGGCTCGTTTACGGTACCGTAGAAGTACTTCATCACGCCGTCCTCGACGAAGAGGTTGGCCATGCCGCGAGAGTCCCTCTCAGCGGCCTTGGCGGCAAAGGTCTCCAAGACCTTGGCCACGGCTGTCTCGTCCTCGGTGGCCGCAAACGCGGAGATGGCGATCAACAGAACCGCAATGATGGAAAAAACGAGCTTCTTCACGTTTTCCTCCGTTGCCTCGCCGTAGCCTTTGGCATAGGCGGGCGGTTTTAGACCGGGCACCATGCCCAGTCTAATATAGCGTATATAATAGCACAGATCTAAATGTCTGTCAAACGTAACGAAAAACCAAACAGTAGACAAACAAAAAGAGCCGGCTGTGGAGGCATACCGACCCTTTCGGGAGAGTTTATAAAATTAACAGGCATTTTGTCAATAGTGGTAATTTTTCGGACTTAAGTAGTATTTTCCGAGCCTACTAAGTATTTGCTTCACACAAAATTATGATATATCATAATTTTGTGTGAAACCTTAACTTTTATCATCAATAACACTTGAAATCACTTCATAGATTATGAATAATAAAGCCGCAAAAACTAAATTATTATTGAAATATATTGCAGCCGGCGGAGCAATCGCAATAATATCCTTAATTAGTCCCCAACTGCCTTATCGATTACTGCGAGCATATATAAAAAATAGAAAATTTCAGAAAGATAGATTATTACAAGATCTTAAAAGATTACAAAAAAGGGAACTGCTGGATTATAAAACATTGCCAACCGGAGAGCTCCAAATATCATTAAAAAGCGCGGGTAAAAAGCAAATTTTGCGTTACGAGATTGATAATATGAGGATA
>MEYR01000040.1 GCA_001774075.1 Candidatus Azambacteria bacterium RIFCSPLOWO2_01_FULL_44_84 | reverse complement strand
CATTGCCAACCGGAGAGCTCCAAATATCATTAAAAAGCGCGGGTAAAAAGCAAATTTTGCGTTACGAGATTGATAATATGAGGATAAATAGGCCTCCAAAATGGGACAAAAAATGGCGCTTGATAGTCTTTGACATCCCCGATAGGAAAAGGGCGGCCAGCAACGCTCTGAGGGCAAAATGCAAAGAATTGGGGCTTTATCAATTACAGAAAAGTATCTACATTTATCCGTTTCCATGTGAAGCAGAAATAGAATTCATCTCTTCTATTTTTAATGTGAGGGATCACGTTCTTATTATGAATGTTTCCGATTTTGAAGGCGACAAAAAATTAATGAAGCTTTTCCAAATCTAAATCTCTATATCTAGATCTTTATCTAGATTTTTATCTAAGTCTAAATATATATCTATGTTTCACACAAAATTATGATATATCATAATTTTGTGTGAAACATATTTAAATGACTTATATCAATCAAACATATAAAAGATTGCTTCGAGTCATAAAACTTTAATTTGTAAAATGCGTATTTTAGTGTAAAATATATCAATCAAACATATAAAATACGGAGGCGTGGCTGAGTGGCTTAAAGCAGCATCCTGCTAAGATGTTGTACCCGGAAGGGTACCGAAGGTTCGAATCCTTCCGCCTCCGCATTGACAACTTTTTATCGGCATGATCCAACATCTTGAGGTTGCAGTGCGACCCACAATGCTTCGTGTGTATTTAAAATTAAAATAAATTAAAAACCCTTCATTTAAAATGAAGGGTTTTTAATTTTGTGTAGTCATTTTAATTTGTCGTCTTGTAAAATTAGGCAGCAGTTTTTTCTTTTTCTTCAGCTATTTCAAATTACATGTAGGACAGTTCCCAGGCTGGTCTGAAATATGAACACATTTTGGACATTTATAAGCCGTATGTTTTTACTGATTAAGATTTTAAAGCTTGTACGACAGCTTAAGACTATCGCCGCTAGAATAATACAATCTTGGTCAAGCTGCTATGGTGGCATAGAGATAAAGAATATAAATTATGTAAAGAAAGACGAAAACGAATCCCTGCCATCTTTTTAGTGTATATAGCTTGCCAATAAACATAAAACCATAAAGCAGTGCAGCGGCCAAAATTGTCATAGTAATATCTATTGTGAACCCCGAAGATACAGAGACAGGGTATATTACTGATGCCACCCCTAAAATCATAAGAAAATCAAAGATATTTGAACCAATAATATTGCCTATCGCGATACCCGAGCGGCCGCGATACGCCGCGGTAAAGGTAACTGCAAGTTCCGGCAGCGAAGTGCCGATTCCGATAATAGTGAGTCCGATAAGCGATTCGCCGACACCGAACGCCTGCGCCATTACCATCGCGCCGTCAACAACCCACTCCCCGCCCAAAATTGTTCCCACAATACCGGCAAGTATAAGGCCAAACGCCAATGGGAACGCGACAACTTTAACAGGTCTTTCGTCTTCGACAGTATGGTTAGTTTTTTTGATGACTACAAAAAGCCACCAAAGAAAAAGACCTATTAGAGCGCTCCCTTCAAATCGCGAAATTTCGCCTTTACTGAAGAGAAACACAAAAAGAGCCGCTGCCGCGATCGCAGCCATATTCCATTTAAGGTCGCGCTGGACCCACTCCTGTTTGAAAGGAAGGGTAAAAAAAATCGCAGTAATGCCGAGAATAAAAAGGATATTAAAAGTATTGCTTCCAATAATGGTTCCGAGACCGATATCGCCCGCGCCGGTAATATGATCAACCAAGGTAATCGCGAACTCGGGAATTGAAGTACCGATGCCGACGATAACAAGTCCAATCACAAAACTTGAAATATTGAAAAATTTTGCGATAGATGAAGCGCCGTCCACTAAAAAGTTCGCCCCTTTAATGAGGATATAAAATCCGATGAAAAAGAGAAAAATGGTAAAAGCCATATTAAATAAATTTCTTTATTTCAATTAAACAAACTTGAAGATTCTCTTACGGAGAAACCATTTGCCGAATTCAACCGCTGAAATGTTGAGAATTCCAACGCCGGCGACTCCCAATAACCAAACGGGCGGAAGCGAAATCGTATTAAGAATCTGTTGGAGCCACGGAAAATATATTGCCGCGGCAATCAGCGTCAGCCCAATGCCAACGCCAACAGTTAGAGGTTTATTAGAAAAAGGGTTGTAGCTTAAAATGCTCTTCCCAAGACTGCGAAGCGAAAAAGTTAGAAAAAGCGTATAGCTTGCGAAAGAAGCAAAAATAAAAGTCCGCGTTAATTCTTCGGCGAATCCGATTTTAAGCAAAATAAGATATAAAATAAAAAGGAAAGCGCTGCTTAAAACGCCGATAATCAAGATAAAAAATTTCATCTCGCCATCAAATAGATTTTTGCGCAATTTATAAGGATGGTTTCCAGGGTCATCAATACCGTCTTCAAAAGCAAAGGCAATGGCGGGAAAACTATCGGAAAAAAGATTGATAAAAAGAATCTGAAGAGCGCTGATTGGTATAGTGACTCCGGCTAATAGCGCGCCTCCAATTAAAAATACTTCATCTAATGAATCGGAAAGAAGATAAATAATAACTTTGCGGATATTACGCAAAATTCTTCTTCCCTCTTTAATAGCGGCTACGATCGTCTCAAAATTATCGTCTAGAATAACTAAGTCAGCCGCGCTTTTGGCAACATCAGTGCCCGAACCGACGGCAATGCCTATATCGGCCGCATGAAGCGCCGGCGCGTCGTTTATGCCGTCGCCGGTTACCGCGACTACTTCTCCCCTTTCTTGAAAAAGTTTTGTAATCATTACTTTTTGTTCCGGCGTCACGCGCGCGTATACGGTCGCTTCATTAGAGCGCGCCTCAAGCTCTTCTTTGGTGAGATACATAAGATCATCTCCCGTAATTATCGCTCCTTTTCCATCAACCAAACCCAGCTCTCGCGCGATCACTTCGGCCGTTCCGCGATGATCTCCGGTCACAATAATAGTCTTAACGCCCGCCGCGGCAATTTCACCAATAGCTCGGGATACGTTGGGACGCAAAGGATCGCGAAAGGTTATCAAACCGTCAAAATTGAGATTATTAAAATCTT
Organism: Candidatus Azambacteria bacterium RIFCSPLOWO2_01_FULL_44_84; assembly: GCA_001774075.1. Classification (GTDB taxonomy): domain Bacteria; phylum Patescibacteriota; class Minisyncoccia; order UBA10092; family UBA10092; genus 2-02-FULL-45-18. The sequence goes on along the minus strand of MEYR01000040.1, from coordinate 29,790 downwards.
TTTGGCGCAAGATGTTTTCATGACCCGCGTTGACAAACCTGGAGGCCACTCCCAACACGCGTTCCCCCGCAAAGGCTCTTTCTTCAATTTCCGCGGTCACTTTTTCTTGTTCTTCGCGCGAAAGAACGGTAAAGCGCAAAATAATTTCGGGAGCCCCGAAAAGAATAAGATGAACGTGGGAATCGGTTTTAAAGATTGACGCGGAAAATTTATACTTTGAATCAAACGGCAAGCGATCAATGATTTTTGCCTCTTTCAAAATTTCCGAGAGTAATATGCCGTTTTTAGCGGCGCCTTTCACTAAAGAGATTTCAAGCGCGCGACCTGACATTAACCACTTTTCGGGAACGTCTTTGGGGTTCTCAATAACCACATCGGTATTAATCAGCGCGTAACTTAAAAGATTATTTTTATTTTCCGCGTTATTATTTTTATACGGCATTATGGAAGTAAGTTCCATTTTGGCTTGCGTAAGTGTTCCGGTTTTATCGGTAAGAATGATACTGGTTGACCCCAATGTCTCAACGGCTAAAAGTTTTTTAACGATTCCATTGCGGGTCGCGAGGCGCTGCACCCCTATAGCCATAATCACGGTAAGCGCTATCGGCAATCCTTCGGGTACGGCCGAAACCGCCACGGCGACGGAAATTATAAACATATCATAGATGTCTTTGCCAAAATAAATTCCAAGGCCAAAAAGCAGCAATGTGAAAATTAAAAGCGTTATTCCCACATATGCCGCGAAACGCCCGACGGAGCGTTGGAGAGGGGTTGATTTCCGATCTTTTTCCGCGATCAATCCGGCAATCTTCCCGAATTCAGTTTCATTTCCCGTGGCAGTAACCACAGCATCGGCAAAACCTTGCATTACCAAAGTACCGCTAAATACCATTGATTTTCTTTCACTTAGGGTTGTCGCGGGGGGTAAAGATGAAATATTTTTTTCTACCGGCAGGGATTCGCCGGTAAGAATTGATTCATCTATTTCCAAATTATTTATAAATAAAAGCCGCGCGTCGGCAGGAATGCGATCGCCTTGTGTAATACGAATAATGTCGCCCGGCACGAGTTCGGAAGCATCAATTCCGTGTTCCTCGTCATTACGGCGAACACGGGCACGAACACGAATATATGTTTTAAGAAGTTCAAGGACGGTTTCGGCTTTATTCTCCTGCCAAAAGCCGAAAATCGCATTTACTATGACCGCGGCAAAAATCACTCCCGTTTCCACCCATTCGCCTAAAAAGACAGTGACAATGCCGGCAATGACCAAAATAACAATAAGCAAGCTTTGGAATTGACGCAGGATAATTTTTATTTTGGAAGACCTTGAATATTCTTTAATAACATTTGGACCGAATATTTTAAGACGCGATGCGATTTCTTCGTTGTTCAGGCCGGAAAGAGAATTTTTAAGTACACCAAAAATCTCCTTGGCGTCCATAGACCAAAAAGGTTCTTTTATTATTTCCCAATTAATTGCCATATCTTTTAAAGATACTATAATTTTACTCGCGGTACTACACAGTGCGTTCCTCTGGAAAAATCGCCTGAAAAAGGCTATAATACTTGATACTGTCGGTTCTGGACTGAAACATAGTTACTATTGGAGGGTTGCGCCGAATGGTAAGGCACCAGTCTTGAAAACTGGGGCTCCGCAAGGGGCTTAGAGGTTCGAGTCCTCTACCCTCCGCCTTCGCCACGCAAAAGTGGGCTAAGAAATTTTTATGGAACAAAAAATTTATAAAATCAGGCCCGAAGTGATTAAAGACGGATCGGAGAAAAGATTGGAATGGCAGGCCGAAGAAACTCTTTCGGCGCCCCGTTCGCCGGAAATTTCTTTGGCGTTAACTATTATCGCTTTGGGACTTTTGTTTTTTGGAATAATTACCAAAAATTATCTATTTGTGGTAATTATAGTTCTTGTCGGATTTATTCTTTATATGCAAAGACAAAAAGGAATTCAAAGCTTATTTTTTGCCGTTGAAAAAGACGGCGTAGAGATAAACGGCAAACCATACCGCTATGACAGCTTCCAGTCTTTTTGGATTTTCGGCAAAGAACATGAACACGGCCAGGAATTGGCTTTGCGCAGTGAAAGACGCTTTTCGCCGCTTTTCCTTATTCCCATACCGCACAGTATTGACGCGAACAGATTAAGAGAACTTATGCTGGAACACCTCCCCGAAAAGGAGGAAAAAGAATCGCTGGTTGATTTGCTAAGAAAGGCTTACTTTTAAAATTGCGCCCGTAGCTCAATGGACAGAGTGTGGGTTTGCGGAACCCAAGATCGAGGTCCGATTCCTCGCGGGCGCGCATATTATGTTTCTCGAAATTCCAATAGAAAATATAAGAAGTATTGGGCTTGGCACAAGGAAAAAACTTGAAAAACTCAGAATAAAGACCGTCCGCGATCTTTTGTTCCATTTTCCCCACCGCTATGAAGATTTTTCCGCTATTTGCCAGATAGCCGATATTGCTATTGGCGCCTCCGTAACCGTTCAAGGAAAAATTCTTGACATAAAAAATATCCGGACTTGGAAAAAGAGAATGTATGTAACGGAAGCGATTGTCGAAGACAACTCCGGAGTCATAAAAGCCGTATGGTTCAACCAGCCGTATTTAGCAAAAAATATTAGGCGCGACACTCTCGTCAATTTGTCCGGAAAAGTAGTATTGGCTCAAAACGACGCCTGCTTCTCAAATCCAGCTTATGAAATAATCTACCAAAATACCTTTGCCAAAGAACCGCTTCACACTGGACGCCTAGTGCCAGTTTATCCGGAGACATTCGGTTTGTCCTCCCGATTTTTGCGTTTTATTATAAAACCGCTTCTCAAATTTACCGATAAAGTTCCCGATATCCTACCCGAAGCGATGAAAAAAGAATACCGCCTGCCGGCCATAAAATGGGCTCTGGATCAAATCCATTTTCCCGAAAATATTGAAAACGCGGAATTGGCGAAAAAAAGATTCGCATTTGACGAACTGTTTGTGCTCCAGCTTTTCATGGCGAGAAAACGCCTAATGATAACCAGACAAAAAGCCCCAAAAATAAATTTTTATCAAAATCTCGCCAAAGAATTTGTCGATTCTCTCCCCTATAAACTGACCGAAGACCAACGAAAATCGGCCTGGCAAATCATTCGTGACATGGAGCGGCCGGAACCGATGAATCGGCTCTTAGAGGGCGACGTGGGTTCGGGAAAAACTATAGTAGCCACCTTGGCCGCGTTTATGGCGGCAAAAAATCAAGCGCAAATCGCGTTTATGGCCCCGACCGAAATTCTAAGCCGCCAGCATTATGAAAAAATCTGGCCGATGCTGGATAACTTCGGCGTTAAAGTCGCCTTGCTGACTTCTTCAGAAGCGGGACTTTCGGGCAAACCTCTAACAAAAGCCGCGCTTTGCAAAAAAATAAAATCGAGCGAGGCGCCGATTGTCATCGGGACGCACGCTTTGATACAAAAAAACGTCGAATTCAAGAATTTGGCGCTGGTAGTCATAGACGAACAGCATCGCTTTGGAGTTGACCAGCGGGCGGCACTACAGAATAATGAATCAAGAATTAAGAATTATGAGAAGGGTAAAAAACCCATAATTCATGATTCAAAATTCATGATTCCACATCTTTTGAGCATGTCGGCAACGCCGATACCAAGAACTTTGGGACTTACGATTTGGGGCGATCTCGATTTATCGCGATTGACCCAGATGCCCAGAGGCCGCAAGCCGATAATCACTAAAATAGTGCCGCGTGCCGCGCGCGAAGAAACCCATGAATTTATAAGAAAAGAAATCAAAAACGGCAGACAAGCTTTTGTAATTTGCCCACTCATCAACGAGTCCGACGTTCTTGAAGTGAAATCGGCAAAACAGGAATACGAAAAACTTTATAAAATATTTCCGGAATTCAAAATCGGCCTCTTGCACGGCAAACTCAAACCAAAAGAAAAAGAGGCTGTGATGGCCGCTTTTGTCGGCAGGAAGCTACAGATTTTAGTTGCCACATCGGTGATAGAGGTCGGCATTGACGTCCCTAATGCCACGGCCATAGTAATAGAAGGCGCTGACAGGTTCGGCTTGGCTTCGCTTCACCAGTTCAGAGGTCGCGTGGGTCGGGGCGAACATCAATCCTATTGTTTCCTGTTCACCGACTCGTCATCAGCTAATACGGCAAAGCGGCTGAAAGCAGTTTCCACCGCTCAAAACGGTTTTGAGCTGGCGGAAAAAGATCTGGAAATCAGAGGACCAGGCGACTTCATCGGCGTTCGCCAATCGGGTTTGCCTGATTTGGCCATAGCTTCGCTATCAGATTTGGAATTGATAGAACAAACGCGGGAAAGCGCCAAAAAACTGCTAATTAAAGACGTGAACCTGAAAGATTATCCCCTGCTCGTCCAAAAACTTGTAGAGTTTAAAAAGCGAGTCCACTTCGAATAAAAGTTTACCTACCAATTACGAATTTTTGCGAATTACGAATATTCGTAATTCGATCTTATTCGTAATTCGTAGGATTGTCACGATGTTTAGGCGTTACCCAAAATCCCATATATTTTCCGAGCATCAGGCGGGTTTGAGCGTCAAGCGCGGGGATTGAACCGAAAAAGACTAGATTTATAGGAAATAATATCCACTGTAAAACCACCCAGATAAATCTAATCCGTCCGAATTGATTAGGTCTTGGCGGAAGAATCATTACGGAAATAACAGCTGACGAAACAAGGCCAATCATCGCTAATGTCATAATATAGCGCGTAATTCTCGGCAAGTTATAAGAAAGAAGGGTGCCGGAAAACTCACCCCGACCTATAAAAGTCGGCAGCCAGCCTAAGAAAAATATTATAAAAGAATTGGTGGCAAGCGAATGCGCGCCCTCAATCATTGAAAAACTAAGATACCATCTTTTATAGCGCGGTATTTTTTTGTTTTTATGGAAACCGAACAGAAAATAGGGATTGTTTTCCACGCCATAGGCCCAGCGCCTAATTTGCTTATATTGGTTTTTCATCGTATGCCAGAATGTCGACGCGACATTGGCGTCCATATAAACCGGAAAGAAAAGCGGCACCGTCCGCCAGTCGCCATCATAATACAAAAGGCATTGCCAAAAAATCCTTGAGTCCTCGGACACAACATTAGTCTGCCAAAAATCAATGTCTACAAGCGCTTTGAAGCTTATGGATTGCGAAGAAAAAGTGATTAGGCGCTCCGAACGCACCTGTTGAATCATCTGCCAAAAAGTGGTGGAAAAAGCGAAAATGCGCGCGAAAGCGGGCGCCTGCCAAATGTTATTCGTGAAAAGAGGAATCGGCTGGAATGAAGATCGGAGCGGGACGGGCGTTGTAAGATAATTCCAGGCCAGGCATCCGAAAAAATCTGACGGCACGACCGTGTCCACGTCAAAAACGGAAGTAATTATTTGACGGTAATCTAAACCTAATACATCGATAACATCTATTTTTACTTTACGCGCGGCCCAGTTTTCGTTAGAACCTTTTCCGGGGATTTCCCCCGCCATGCCGTCGGAATGCGCGGTCACCAAAAAGCGGAAAAAAATATGGCCGAATTCTTTTTCAATTTTATTAGCCACCTCTTGGGCGACCGCGCCGGCACGTTCCTCTGTCGCCAAAACGACTATAAATTTATCAAGCGGATAGTTGACATTGCGCAAAGCGGCAAAACTTTCGTGGACAACCTCAAAGGGCTCTTTGGACATCGGCAGAATAACTAGATGGTAAATATCTTGCCATTTAAAATCTTTTAAGTCTTCAGACTTTGCCTCAACTTGGCGAAGTTCCTGTAGCCAATCCTTTTTTAGATTGGCTCTCATCTTACCGAATGAAGCGCGCATATGAAGCGATAAATAGATTGCTTTGAAAAGCCAGTAAATATCAAAGGCGATAATAAAAATCGCGGCCCAAAACGGCGCAAGCCACGAAAATAAAATAATCGCGGCAATCGTCAGCCACGATAAGAGTCCTGAAAAAATTTCCAGAAACCGGTAAAATACCCTTCCCCGCTTGTCTTTAAGATCGCCGGCCGTTCCGATTTTTAAATAATACTTATCGGACATACAACAAACAACATACAACAAACAACATAAAAATAAAAATCCCCGAGACCTAATGGTTCGGGGTATTTCCTAAGGTTTGTTTTAAAAATTCCAGAGTTTCAGAGAACTCGGCAAAAGGATTGGAATAGCCAAAATCAATTTTCAGCACTTGATTAATGTTTTTGACAAGACATCTGGCTTCCTGCCAATCGATAGCGCCTAATACGATCTCACTAGAGAAATCGTGTGCGAGCCTAATAAATTCCCCCCGCAAAGCGGCGCGCCCTTTGGGCGCTTTACGGATAGCCTCTTCAATATCAGCGGGTGTTACGATGCGGCAGATAAACGGCTTTTCTTTATCTTGAGCGCAAATCCGACTCCACAAACTTTCTTTGGGAGAAGGGTCTAAAGAATGATAACTGAAATTCTTAACGAGAATTCTGGGATCGCCAAGCGAGCGATTATGCCGGGCCGCGTTTTCTTTAATCAGATACAATTTAGTCGCCCAGTCCAAAACTCCGACGAGCCCCTTGAAATTTTCTTTTTGGGTCAAGTCCTGGGAAAGAAGATCCAAAACCCAGGCCCATAATTCAAGCCCGCGACGTTCTTCATCGCTCTGCGGCGAAAGTCTTTGGGCTTGTTCCAAATACATCCGCTGTATCGCTATGGAGGAAACCGAGTCGCCATTCACAAGCGGCAGATTGAGTTTACAGTTCAAATCTTCATTCAACGCGGAGACGCTGATCGGACTGGCTAGCGCAAAGCCCTCAGGCAAGCGCCAGCCTTCTTCAAGAAGCCGCAAGCACAAATGGGTTGTCAAAAACTTTAAATAAATCGGCAATTCCAGCATATTAGCTTCGGTTGAAGCAATCTGAACGCGCCCAAAATTATTTTCGTCAGTATGCGCTTCCGATCGGTTAATGATAAAAGGTTTTAGGGCGCCCGTTGAACCGCCAAAAACTTTTCCCAAAAATGAAACGCGGCTTGAAAGCACGTATTTGGAATCGGAACCGTCAAACTTGATATGCCCGGCTCCCGTGTAAACGGTACGGCTTACTAAATGCGGAATCAAATCGTTTATGGGCTGATCTTCGCGAGAAACAAAGGGTGAAATACTTGACGATACCAGGTAATTTTCATGCAATCCCCACGAAGTTTCGCCATTCAAAACATCGATAGCTTTAAGCCCCGGGGCATAGCAAACATTATTTTTTATAATGTTTAATTTCACTTTATCGCGCGCCGATAAAGCGAGGTTTCTTAATATAATTTCAGCGGCTTTATCATGAGCCACTACCTCACTGGCGCTTTGGCACTCCGGAGTAGCATATTCCGGGTGATCGCCGGTATCAGTGTAGAGCTTCGCTCCGTTTTCAAGCCAATAATAATAAATTCTTTCGAGTTCCGCGCAGGGTATTTCGCCAAAATTATCAATAATTCCGTTAAAAACGACTAATTTAATGCCGCAGTCTTGAAGATGCGATAGCAAATAAGACGATGGATGATCGGTGGCGCCGACTTTGGATTCGGCAACAAACAAACCCAGCTCTAACTCCTCGCCCATCAGCCTACGTTCCATTGGCATATTTCTCGCGAAAACGTTCCAACGAGTTTGACTTTTTCAAAAAGGGATTTTTAATGCCAAAATCAACACATCCCCGATTATTATTCTTGCCGGTATAAAACCAGGCATTTCCCCAATCCATGCGCGTGACAGAAAGCTCGAATTCCGGAGATTCGGCTTTAATTTTTTTGGATAATTTCAGAAAATCCGAGCGAAGTCGCGCCCTGGAATCCGGAGGGGTATTTATGGCGCGTTTAATGTCTTCGGGTCTGACAAATCTTTTGATGAAAGGCTCAATCCTGTCCTTGGCCTCAAGCGCCAGCCATACGCTTTCTCCCGGCGCCCCTCCCAAAAGATGATAACAGGCGTCCAAGGCCGCGACTTTCTGTGAATCGAGCGCCAGATTATTCTTCCTCATCAGCTGTTTTATTAGCCAGAGCTTAGTGGCCCAGTCCAAAACTCCGAAAAGACGGAATAAATTTTCATCTTGTTCCAAATCACAATCCAAAAGCCCTAAAATCCATTCCCAGTCCCGAAGCGCCATTTGCTCTTCAGCGTTCAATGGTGCGAGGCGTTTAGCGCGTTCAAGATAATAGCGCTGGAATTCTAACGCTCTGTAGTAATGGTAGGAACGGGTCGGAATAGTGGCCTTAAGCAGAATATCTTCACCGATCTTTTTGAAAACATCCGTGGAATTCTGACCGAGATATCTTGCTTTACTGATACCAAGACCTTCTTCCGCCATTCTCAAACAAAAGTGCGTAGTCATAAACCGCAACCACACAGGAAATTCAAGCATGTTTGATTCCGATGAGCTGACCTGTATTCGCCACCAACGATCATGGTCAATATCGGACGCTTCGCTGTGCGCGCGCACGAAAAAGGCTTGCTTGGCGTGGCCGCCGTCTTTAATATTTCCGACTTGAGTCAGATGATAGGGACGGCCCGAAAGCACAAACCTTTCCAGCAGAGGCTGGATATGGCCTGCGCCACTGAAAATCTGACGACTTACGAGCATTGGAGGGAGATTCTCCTCCAGTAAACGAATTTTCGCTTTTTTGGCAACAAGATAATTTTCATGAGAACCCCAAGAAACCTCCTCGGATCTTTCGGAAGTATGCTCATCAATTTTCGGCGCGGCAAAATTGCTTTTTAAAAGTCTAATCTTCCCCCTAGCCTCCGGATGCTTTTGCAAATAAATGTCATAAGCGGCTTTAAGCAGTTCGTCTCCCGCCCTTTCGTGGCAAATTAAATTATAAACATTCTCGCACTCGGCCGTGGCATATTCCGGATGCGATTGATCGCGATAAATTCTCGCGCCGTTTTCAAGCCAGCACTCTACAATGTAGTTGTCGGTATTCTGACCGAAAAGATCAATGGGTAGTTTCTGGAGACAGCCCAAAAGTTCTTGGATAGCTAGCCAGTCGAATTCTTCGTCCGTCACAAGGGCATATTCAGTTTCCAAGCCAAACAGCCGCTTCTGCATGTCCAATCCTTGATTTTAAATTATCAAAGAGCGCCCCAAAGATAACATAAAAAATCAAAAATCAAAATGCAAAATTTATGTATAAAAAAATCCGAGTAAATACTCGGTTATTTTTTATATTTTATCTATTATTGTCCGCCGCGCTGGACATAGGACTTCATGAATTCCTCGGCGTTTTCTTCCAAGACATCGTCGATCTCGTCGACAAGCGCGTCAAGCGCTTTATCGCGCTCCTTTTCTTTAGCACTCTGCTCGACGGTCTTCTTGACCGTCTTGGCCTCCTCCGGCTCAACCTCTTCATTCTTGCCCTTCTTAACCCGCTTCTGCTCCGCCATGGTCCGATCCTCCTACCCTAGTTTCGTCATGTTTTCTTTTAACGGTTTCCAGAAGTTCAACAATAATCTTTTCTTTTTTGGTGATGTCAAGGGATTCAACGCTATAAACGAAAGGGTCTAATAGATCAATGGGGGTGGTTGACTGGAATTCGAACTCGGAGAACCTCTCCGATTTAAAACCGATAAAGTCCCATCTCACGCTGAATTTTACATCTAAAGCGGTAAAAATGTCAAACAAATGCCGCCGAAGCCTCGCGCGGGTATTTTGGGGCGGTATCAAGATAGCATTTTCGATATCCCTATCGTAAATCAGTCGCTCGACTAAACCTCTATTTTTAAGACGGTTGTAAATGCCATTTTGCAGATCTGGATTGTGATACTCCAAATCAAGAGTAGCGATCCGTTCATGCTCAATCGGCAGGGATTTCTTTTTGCAATATTTTTTGAAAAACTGAAGTTTTATCTTCCAGTCAAGCAAGCGACCGGCCTTGGGGTCGTCGGTTTCAAGACACCGCAGCGCTTCCAGCCAAAGTTCGGAAAGCCGCGCTTTTTCTTCCGGGAAACCGAGCGTCTTAACATATTCCTTCCATCGCTTGGCAAATAACTTCTGTATGTCTATTGCGCCGTAGATATCGCCGTTCGTTAACCGGATCGGGATGCTCCGGCAAGTTAGATCGCGCGAGATGGCCCTAAATAAAGAAGCGTTATAATCCGGATCTTCGCCCAAAAGTGTTTCATCCCAACATTTGTTTTCGATCATCTCGAGTACCGCAGAGGTCGTGCCGAATTTCAAAAAAGTGCTGACCTCTGCCATATTGGCGTCGCCGCTGTCTATATGGAGCCGACCGAATCGGTGGGGATCGGCGAGCGCTTCGTTGGCGCGGCCCGCGTTAATGATGCCACGTGTTTCGTCAACGGTAGTCGACCTGCCGAAGTTAAGATGCGTATGCAATGCGCGAGGCGAAACGCAATAAATAATCTCGCTTTGACCGTTTTTGCGGGCCAAGCGCTTGAGACCACCGCCGCCGCTTAAAATCTGGCGGGTCTCCATAAAAAGCAAAAGGTGTCGGAGACTTAACTGCTCATAACCAGGAAACGAACTTGGGTTGATCGTTTTCTGGTACGCCGTTTGGATTTCCGATATTAATTCCGATTCGACGCAATAATTTTCATGGCATCCCCTTGTATTACCCGCGGTCAAAACGATACGGTCTTCAATTGAAAAAATAGATTGAAAATCGGAATTCTTTTTGTGGAAAACCACATCGGTATTGAATTTGGTCTTAATCGCGGCAGTAAGCCGAAGCGCTGTAAGCTCGGTCGCCTTATCCTGCGCTACAATATCCCGCAAGGTGAGACACTCCGGCGTGTTTATCTCAACGTGCTGACCGCTGGGTTCAAGCCTAATTTGGCCGCCGTTTCCCATAAAAAACCCGTCCTGTACATGTTGAAGTGGATGTTCGGGCTCAACAATCTGCTTGAAGATCTGGCGCATAAATTCATCATCCGCCTCCCGATAAACATACTTACCTTCAGAATCTTTTACTCTTAAAACTTTGGAATACTCAATTTCTTCTCCTACTATCCTCCGGTCCACGCAAAACTCCTCCGGTTGGCGGATTAAAATTTCAAAGAACAAACCAAAGATAACACAAGATTAAATCCGAAGCACGAAATCCGAAACACGAAACAATACCTAAATTATAAATTCAAAAACTTAAACCGGTTTAGAATTTTTAATTTTAATTATTTGAATTTGTTTCGAATTTCGATATTCGAATTTCGAATTTAAAAATCCGACTTCAAGTCGGATTTTAGAAGGGGCTTCTCTTGTTCAAGAATTTCTCAAGATAATCCCAGGAAAAGGCTTCAAACGACAAATGTCTGAAAAACATGTCTTGGACTTGCCGGCGGGTTCCCTTAAGAGGCTCCAGCTCAACGATCACCGGAATCTGAAAAATATCGTCTTTTTTGAGAAGGAAAGAGACCATCTCCCAGCTGACGTCAAGAAGATGCGGAAGATAATGCTTGATAAACTGTGAGCGCGCCCAGGCGCGGGTGTCTTCGGGGGCGTTCTCTCGGAATTTCTGAATCTCGGCGTCAGTAACAATGCGCTCCACCAATCCGGCGCGCAAGGCTTTGTTGTAATAACCGTCGGGACCGAGGTCGTGGTAAAGACCGTCAATGTTTTTGATTTTGCCGTCATGCCAGGAAAGCTCCTGACCCTTTTCGGCGCGTCGGGCAATAACCCGTTCACAGATATTTTTCTTGATCCGCCAGTCTAAAACACGGTCGAGTTGAGGATTATCTTCTTCCAGCCAATTGAGAACCTGTCCCCATTTCCAGAGAACGTCATGAATCCAGCGGGGATAATAACGGCGCGCTTCGTAAAATCTTTTGGCGCAATCGTGCCAGACTTTTTGTATTTTTATCGGTGAAACCGATTCGGTCTCAATGCCGTCAGCGTCAAGAACGTTGGCTTCAAGAAACAGAGGGATTTTGCAAGTCAGATCGCGCGAAACCGCCCACAGATCACTTATCGGATGTTTGAGAATATATTTGGTGTAATCATCGTCCGCAATCTTGTTGTAAAAATGGGCCTGCATCATGTTCAAAACCAGCGCCTGAACGCCCATTTTCAGATAAATCGCCCATTCCGACATATTCGAATCGTGAAGAATGACGTGCAGGCGGCCCCATTTTTCGTCATCCGCCAGAGCTTCGCCGCGGAAATTAATGATCGGCCTATCCGCCATCGTATCCATTCCGAACATCTGGAAAAAGTGATCGGCGCGCTGGGAAATCTGGAATTCGCAGGGTTCCTGACCGCGCTCCGAGCCGACTTTGCCGGCACCGGTATAAATGATGCTTGTCACGAGAAAACTAGCCCATGACTTGCTCCAGACATTACCTTTGTAGATTTCCTCGAAAAATCTTCGGCCCAGCAGAAAATTGGTATGGCAGGCGTAGCTGTTGCCTTTCCGGTCGGTGTTATCCTTAAGCAAACGGACTCGCCTGCCGCTGAACTCTTCAATCTCCGGCTTAACCTGCATAATCCAGGATTCCATCGCTTTTTCAAGTGAAATTACGTCCCTTGGTTCGCGGCATTCGGCTATTGAATACTCAAGGTGACCGCAGTCAATATACAAGCGCGATGAGTTCGGCAGAAAAACGCCGACCTCGCCAAAAAAGAAATCTTTCGCCGAAAGCCCTTTTTCAGAAATTTTTTCTTTAATTGCGTCGGGCAGTCCGCTTACACTTTCTTCGACGGCCGCCTTGGCCATAAGCTTAGCGCGCGCAATGTCGAAATGGTTGAGAGCCGAGCGCAACCACGGCGTTTCCGGATCGCGGCTGAAGGCGTTTGCCGCTTCGGCAACCCTTCTCAAGAAAAACGGATACATTGCTTCCGGACAATAATAAATGCGGCGCGATTTTTGCAAGTCAAACTCTTTGACGATATGAAAACCCAATTCGGTTTCACTGCCAAAAAGCATCGGCAGATTCCCATCCCAGTCGTAATAACGACCCATCTTTTTCTTAAAGAGTACAGTTTTGATAATACCGCTGTCATCGTCATCTTCTTCCCGCGCGTCCCTTAAAATATAGGGATAAATCAATTCTTCCTCGCGGTCTTCGGTAAAAATGTCATTTTCCCAATCGTCACTGATCTTGGGCTTTTCGTTCATCGCTCGTCCGAGTTTATTTTAAAGAACTGTATTGGATTTAGCTTAGCGATTTTTACCGGCATTTGTCAAAACCAAAATAAAAACCCGCATTCGTTTACGAATGCGGGGACTGTAAAATTTTACAGATAGTGTCCGGGAGTCTGAGTCTCAACCTTTCGCTCCTTAGATTTTTCTTCGACTCTTCGCTTGCGCTCTTCGGCCAAGGGTTTAACGTGAACAATCTGCTCGCGAATACCGACGATACTGGCCCACTCTTCAGGATTGGAAACGCTGGGCAATTTCTCTTGAGAGGCGAATTCCTCTTCCAGGGCTTCCATCAAATGGCCAAGTTTCAAACCCTTTTCTTCCTTTTTTAGGCCGCTTTCGATGTAGCGCCCGAAACCCAGCATCTTAGCTTTGTTAATGATGGTTTCAATGATGGCACCGGAAATAAAATCGGTCGCGTAAAGAACTTGCTTGTGACCGTTCCTGAACGTCAGTTCAAGAAGCTGGTTGAGCTCCTTGCCCGGATCAAAGAGCCGGTCAAGGGCTGTATCCGCCAAATAATCCAGAATCTTTTCGGGATCGCGCGCCAATTTGTACTTCTTAATACTGCCGTCGTCATTGCGGCGGGGCTTTCCGTCCTTGCTCCTCGGAATATAATTATCGCCTTCATAATTGGCGGGATCGAAATACTGCGGATGAAAGATGGTCTTCCCTGTCAGATAAATCCTGAAAATTTGGCGCGCTTCAACTTTATTCGGACGACCGATTTCAATTTTGTGGTCGAAACGTCCCGGACGGATTACGGCCGGATCTATTCTGTCATGACGGTTGGTAGCGCCGATGACGATAATATTCTTGAAACCCTCAACGCCGTCCATTTCGGTCGTGAACTGCGGTACAATGGTGCCGGCGGTATCGCATGAAATCTGGCTGCCACGGACCGGAAACAGGGCGTCCATCTCGTCAAAAAACACGATAACCGGCACATCCTCGGTGGCTAATTCTTTGGCGCGGGCAAAAACCTCGCGAATGAACCGTTCGGTCTCGCCGACAAACTTGTTCAACAGTTCCGGGCCCTTAATGTTCATGAAATGGCTTCGCCCACCGGCCTTTTGGCCGAGAGCGTTAGCCACGGCTTTGGCAATTAAAGTCTTGCCGCAGCCCGGAGGGCCGAAAAACAAAATGCCCTTCGGCGCTTTAAGTCCGTGCTCTATGAACTCTTTAGAATACAAATAAGGCCATTCAATGAGTTCACGGATAAGCTTAATTTCACGGTCAAGGCCGCCAACCTGTTCGTAGGTAGCGGTCGGAGACTCGGCCAAGAACAGATGCTCGACTTCTTTTGACTTAGGCAGAATGTCAATGGCGATCTGGCCGGAAATCAGCAGAGGGTCGCCTTCGCGGATCTTTTTGTCCCAAAGCCATTGGGCCAGAATCACATCGCGCATTTCATCAGCATGCGTTGAAACGCGCGCGACATGAAGGTCACCGCGAAGTGACACAACTTTGCCTTCTTCGCCCTCGGTTGGCGACTCGGCATCAACTTCAACAATGTTGAGCGAGTCATTGAGCGCTACCTTATCGCCCACCTTGAGACTGCCGGCACTAATAGCCGGATACAAATTGACCTTAAGTTCGCGTCCCCCGATAAAAACGACAACTGTCCCATCATTATTAACGCGCCTGACGCGGCCGTAACTTTGCGGGGGAGCCAACAATTTGTCCACTTCCTCGCGCAAAGCGGCAATTTGGTCCTTGGCGGCGTGCAGAAGATCTTTGAGCTTCTTGATTTCAACCGGGGTGGCATCTTCGCTTTCGGCAAGACGTAAATCCAATAATTCCTTTACCCTGGCCTCAAGCTCTTTGATTTGTGACTCGAGCTCATTACGGGTTTTCCGTTCAGGCATGACCGGCCTCCGTTCTTTACAGCAGAAATCATATTTTTAAAGTGCGGGATAATTTCCATAATATAAAAAAGATTTCGGTTTTTGTCAAAGCCGAAAAAATAACAAATCTCCTATCTCCTTTGTGCCATTACTGTGATATATCACAGTAATGGCACACAAATAGGCATCGTTAAATATCATTATGAAACTCCACGGGCTTACGCCCGTGATATCTCTTGATACGCCCTTCGGGCGCCGCAAGAGATACCTTCCGTCGCGCGGCTATTCAGCCGCTTTATAGCGACGGGGAGTTGCTTAAGACCCCTCCGCCTTTCGCTCCGGGGCTTGGCTTCATCCATGGCCTTACGGCCATGGTTTTCGCCTCAGGTCTTATAAAAAATTAAACCCCCGATTTGGGGTTTATCTAAAACGAGACTTAATTAATTCTTTAACCCGACGCCAGATATAAGGAATAGCCTTGTAGGCGGGGCCGACCGGCATGTAAACCGCCACCCGATAACCGTGGGCTTTGTAAAACCGCTTAAGATCGTCCCGACGGCCGTAAAGCATTTGGATTTCAAAACTGTCCCTTTGGATGGTTTTTATGTCAGTTACAAACTCAATAATGGTCCTTAACAAATGTTCGTCACGCACCGTGGCAATTGCCGGATCTCTGGCGCAAAGCACAAGGTGCTGGGAACAGTTACGCATCTGATCTTCAACCTGTGCGGGCGTCAGATCGCCTTCAGCGTAAGCGCCTTTGACCAAACGAATTTTCCTGTTCTGCCTCAAAAGCTTCTCGATGTCTTTTTCGCTGGAACCGTAAAAATAAACCTGGACGGCCTGACGCGCGTCGTATTCGCCGGGGATTTCCAGGAAAACGCCGAGTGTGTCATGTTTGTACCGCGCGTTTTCAATATCAATTTCAACCTGAATTCTCGGATTGTGAGTATTGGCCCTCCGTAGGATCGCAATAAGATTTTGATGATAGAGGTCTTTGGAAAAAGCGAGACCTATCTGGGTCGGCTTTATGGATATCTTTCCTTGGATGCCGGATTGCGCCAAAAGATCAATCAAATAACGGTATTGATCGACGGTCCGCTCTATTTTCTCACGGGAATGATAGTGCTCACCGAGCAAATTTATGATAGGCGTAAATCCTTCTTGAGAAAGCCTTTCGGCGGCTCTCACCGCTTGATGAAGGTTTGAAGCGGCGATAAATTTTCTTTTAAGCCGCAAAACTATAAAAACAGTGAGACCGGTAATAACTAAAAAAAGATATGCGACCCATGGCGGCATCTTTGTCCCCGCCCGCGACAGTTGTGTTTTTAGAGAACAATTGATTATTATCAAACTTCAAAACCCCCGATTTGTCAAAAACAAAAAAATAATATAATATATCAAGATATTTTGAGCTCAAAATATCTTGGCGCCATCGTCTAGAGGCCTAGGACACAAGCTTTTCAAGCTTGTTACACGGGTTCGAATCCCGTTGGCGCTACATGTATATCCTTGGCATTGAGACATCATGCGACGACACTGCGGCGGCAGTAATCAAGGCGGAAGGCGGACTAAAAAAGCCGTCTTTTTCTGTTTTATCGAACCTCTCCTATTCACAAGTTGCCACCCACAGAAAATTCGGAGGCGTAGTACCCAATCTCGCCTCGCGCGACCATCTCAAAAAAATAATTCCAACTATAAAAACGGCCCTTGAACGGGCGCGCCTAAAAGAAAAACAAATTGATTTGATTGCCGTGACCCGCGGACCGGGTTTGGCGCCATCGCTTTTGGTAGGCATAAATACCGCCCGCGCCCTTGCTTACGCGTGGAAGAAACCGGTTATCGGCGTGAACCACATTGAAGGACACATTTACTCCAATTGGCTTGAGCCAATTGGAGTAAATCCGAAATCCGAAGCACGAAATCCGAAACAAATTAAATTCCCCGCTTTAATACTTATTGTTTCGGGCGGGCACACGGAATTGGTCCTGATGCAAAATTACGGCAAATACAAAATCATCGGCTGGACGCGAGATGACGCGGCCGGCGAGGCCTTTGATAAAACCGCGCGGCTATTAGGGCTAAGATACCCCGGAGGCCCTGCTATCGCGGCTGAAGCCGATAAATTTAAAATTTTAAATTTAAAATTTAAAATTACTTTACCTCGGCCGATGATTAATTCTAATGATTTTGATTTTTCTTTTTCCGGATTAAAAACCGCGGTTCTTTATGCTTATCAAGATTTGATAAAAAAATACGCGCCCAAAGTTATCAGGCCGGCAATGAGCTTTGAAGTCCAGCAAGCGATAACGGAAGTGCTCGTCGCTAAAACTTTAAAAGCCGCCAAAAAATACAGACCCAAAACAGTAATGATTGCCGGAGGAGTGGCGGCAAACAAAAATCTGAGAGAAAAAATGACAGAGACTTTTGGATTTCTAAAAATACCGTTTTTAGTTCCGGAAATGCCCTATACGACCGATAACGCGGCAATGATCGCCGCCTGCGGCTACTTCAGGCATCTGGCCAAAAAAACCAGCAGAGACTCATGGAAAAAAATAAAAATGTCTGCTAATCTTAAGCTATGACAAAAGAGTTGAACCCCGCTTACAACCCAAAAGATGTTGAAGAAAAAATCTACCGGCTTTGGGAAGAAAGCGGTTACTTCGATCCCGATAAATTGCCCGGAAAACACCGGAAAAAATTTTCGGTCATGATGGCGCCACCGAACATTACCGGCTCGCTTCATATGGGGCACGCGTTGGAAAACGTTTCCGTTGATATTTTGGTTCGCGCCAAACGCATGCAGGGCTTTAAAACTCTTTGGCTGCCGGGGATTGATCACGCCGGTATTGCCGCCCAAAATGTCGTTGAAAAAGAACTTCGCAAACAAAATATCAGGCGGCAAGATTTAGGACGGGAAAAATTTGTTGAAAAAATTTGGGAGTGGAAAGAAAAATACGGCGGCCTGATTTTTGACCAGTTCAAAAAACTTGGTGTCTCGCCCGATTGGTCGCGAACCAGGTTCACGCTTGATCCCGGTTACGTTAAAGCGGTCCAAGCGGCATTTATTAACTACTATGAAAAGGGCTGGATTTACCGAGGCGAGCGCGTAATTAATTGGTGCCCAAAATGTGAAACGGGCATCTCTGATCTTGAGATTGAGTATCGTGAAGAAAATGGCAAGATCTATCATATAAAATATCCTCTGACCGATAAATCCGGCTTTATCACGGTCGCTACAACAAGACCGGAAACAATGCTTGGCGACGCGGCTGTCGCAGTGCACCCCTCGGACGAACGCTATAAGAAACTTATAGGTAAAAAGTTAATCCTGCCGATCCAAGAACGCGAAATTCCGATTATCGCTGATCACAGCATTGATCCGACTTTTGGAACCGGGGCGGTAAAAATCACGCCAGCCCACGACGTAACAGACTTTGAGATCTCACTGCGCCACGACCTGCCTAAATTCCGGATAATAGACGGGAAGGGCGTCATGACTTCAGAGGCAGGCGCGTTTTGCGAAGGCCTCAAAACGGATGAGTGCCGGCAAAAGATTGTTGATAAGCTTTCGGAACTCGGATTGCTTGAAAAAGTTGGGGATTATACTCACAACGTCGCCTATTGCGAGCGATCCGGCACGATTGTCGAGCCGCGACTTTCAAAGCAATGGTTTTTAAAAATGTCCGAACTGGCAAAGTTGGCGCAAGAGGCTATAGAAAAAAAAGAAACGGTTTTTTATCCGGAAAAGTGGGCCGGCATTTTAACCGAATGGCTGCAAAATATCAAAGACTGGAATATTTCTCGCCAGCTCTGGTGGGGCCACCAATTACCCGTTTGGTTCCATGAACCAAAATGCATACCGAGAAAAGGACATGAAGGCGATATTGTAAAATGCAAAGAATATGCGGTCTCGATAACAGAACCGAAATGCGAGTTTTGCGACGCTAAATTCGTCCAGTCAGAAGACGTGCTGGATACTTGGTTCTCATCCGCTCTTTGGCCGTTTGCGACTCTTGGCTGGCCGGGAAAAACCGAGGATCTTGCGACTTACTATCCGACAGACTTCATCACCTCGGCGCGGGAAATTCTTAATCTTTGGATCGCCCGAATGATTTTTTCCGGAAAAGAGTTCATGGAGGCCGTTCCTTTCAAAACGGTTTACATTCACGCCACCATCCTAACCCGCGAAGGGAAAAGAATGTCCAAATCTTTGGGCACCGGCATTGATCCACTGTTTTTGATTGAGAAATACGGCGCCGACGCCACGCGTTTCGGGTTGATTTACCAGAACCTCGGCACCCAAGACATACGTTTCAGCGAGGAACACGTGGTCGCCGGAAAAAAATTCTGCAACAAAATCTGGAACGCAGCCAGATTCGTTATGACAAGAGTAAAATCAGCTGACTTCCCGGAAACAACCAAGAAAAATCTTTCGGAAGCCGATAAGCAAATACACGCGTCATTTGAAAAAGTTTCCGAAGAAATTACCGACGATATCGAAGTCCTCGAGTTCGGCAGAGCGCTTCACAAACTTTATGATTTTTTCTGGCATGAGTGGGCTGATAAATATATAGAAACTTCAAAAAAACAGGCGGGCCTCGAAACCGAAGAGACCCTGTTTTACGTCTTCACGAATATCTTGAAACTTCTCCATCCATTTATACCGTTCGTCACTGAAGAAATCTGGCAAACGCTGAAAAGTCATTACGGCTTTAAAACCGACCTGCTTATCATTGAAAGCTGGTTAAACCATGACCATGGAATATGACCTTTCTTATTTAGTTACGGCTATTGCATTAGCTTTGGCGCCGAGCCTTGTCTGGATTTTTTTCTACCTCAAAGAAGACCTCCACCCCGAACCGAAATATTGGCTTATTATAATCTTCCTGATGGGGGTCACTTCAGCGCCTTTGGTAATTTTCCTGGAAACACTACTAATTAAATTTACCGATAACGACTCGATAAGTTTACTGCTTGGGAGCGGGGGCCTGCTTCTTTTTCTGGTAGCGCCTCTTGTGGAGGAGGTTACAAAATACGGGATAGTCCATTTGACCTTGAATAAAAACCCGGTTCTGGACGAGCCGGCCGATGGCATGATCTATATGATCGTCTCAGCTCTGGGATTCGCGGCTATTGAAAACGTAATCGCGATTTTCGGGAACTTGCCGCCAACTATTCCGAATGTCTTCGGAGAAACAATCAATTTTATGTCGCTTCGTTTCGTCAGCGCCGTGGCGCTGCATGGTTTTGCCTCGGCTATTGTCGGTTACTTCTTCGCTCTGTATTACTTCAAAAGAAAAAATGTATGGCTTATTTTTTTAGGATTGATTTTCGCAATCACCTTGCATGGCGTTTATAACTCGCTTATAATACGTTTAGACGAGCCGCGATTATTGGCCGCAGTGGGCGTGATTTTGGGAGGAGTAGGAGTTTTGGTGCTTTATCTTTTCAATCGCCTGAAATATCACACAGAGTACTCGGCAGTTGATGTTGAAAATAACCCGTGATATGATACCAATATACAAATGAGTACTAATGATACAAATAAATACTAATATTCGTATAGATTAGTAAAATTAGTATATTAGTATCGTATAGCATAAGCGTATGAAGAAATCATTTTTAGAAAAATTGACCGGCGGAGTATTGGGCCAAGACAAAGAAGAGCCAAGGGTATCGGCGGAACCGGAAACAAAGGACTCTCAAAGGGGCTGGAAAGGCGCTGATGCGGAAGGCCAGCTTACAATTGATGTTTTCCAGACACCCTCCGACATTGTAATCAAATCTACGATCGCGGGCGTAAAACCCGACGAACTGGATATTGCCATTACCAATGACATGGTTACGGTTCGCGGACGGCGCGATAAAGACGAGAATATTTCTCACGACGACTATTTTTACCAGGAGTGTTACTGGGGGCCGTTTTCAAGATCGGTAATCCTACCCGTGGATGTTGAAGCCGATAAGGCCATGGCCAGTTTAAAAAATGGCGTCCTGACCATCAAACTTCCTAAGGCCGCGAAACTCAAAACAAAGAAAATCAGCGTAATCCACGAAGATAAAGAATAGGATTTGAGAAGTAGAATTTTTTTTAAGGAATAAAATCACTCTCGCAATTTTTGAAAGATTATCTACAAAGTGCCGCGGGGGTGAATCGAACACCCGACGCCATCCTCTTCAGGGATGCGCTCTGCCACTGAGCTACCGCGGCATTATTAGATTTTATATCAGCAAATTATTTCCCGCAATTTGTGCGTGGGCGATATAGAAATTGAACCTACGACCTGTCGCCGTCGACGATCGCTGACTACCGAGTCCCAGCGCTCCGACCTTGTCGGAAGTCGGTAAGCCGACCGTAGCGTCGGCCCTACTGCCTTGGTGCGCGGGAGAGGATTTGAACCTCCACGGGATTGCTCCCACAAGGCCCTCAACCTTGCGTGTCTACCAGATTTCACCACCCGCGCATATTCTATGGTTTTTTATCCACCGTATTTAAAGCTTTTTCTATTTTAAAACACTTTTTAGATAGACAAACAACGTCGCCATTATAATACATTTTTGGCAATAATTTCAAGGATTTAACCTCGAGTTACTAGTGTATACCAAATATCTTTTTACAAAATCCCGCCATGGCGGGATTTTGTATCTTATTTCTTTTCTTTTATTTCTTCGGTTTCTTTTTGTTCTTCCGTTGCCGGCACAGCTATCACCTCCGCCAATTCTTTCTGCTTAATTCTGGCCTTCTTGCCGATCCGGCCACGCAAGTAATAAAGTTTGGCTCGTCTGACTTTCGCTTGGCTTAAAACGTCAATTTTCGCGACCATCGGCGAGTGCATCGGAAAAACTCTTTCAATGCCAATGCCCGATGAAACCTTCCTTACGGTAAAAGTGGCGGTTTTGCCCAAGCCGTGTTTCATGGCGATAACAATACCTTCAAATGCTTGAAGACGCTCTTTGTTGTCGGCTTCTTTGATCTTCTGCCAAACGCGCACTTTCATGCCTGCTTTCAAAATAGGCAAGTCGGTGCGCAGACCGATTTTATTTAGTAAAGCAAATTTGTCCATATTTTTACTTATGTTTTGTATCATTATTTTTCCAATTTGGCAAGTATCTCGGCTAAGTCGCCGGAAATGTCGGCTTCAAGCGCCAGTTTTTTTCCGCCGGGCAAACCTGCCTGCGCAGGTAGGCTGAAGCTCAGATAATAAGCGTGAAGAAATTGACGGGCAAGCCCCACAGGGACTTTCTTTTGTTTCCCGTAAATTTTATCGCCGGCTACAGGATTTCCCATTGAAGCAAAGTGGACTCTTATCTGGTGCATGCGCCCCGTTTTGGGATAGACCTCAAGATAAGTGTAATCTTTGAATCTCTGAAGAACTTTGTATTCGGTAATTGCCATCTTCCCCTCTACCTTACTCTCAAATTTCGGCATAACAACCATTCTCTTTCTGAAATCTTTTTTTGACCGGGCGAGTTCGGATTTTATTTCGCCTCTTTCTTTGTTGATTCGTCCGACAACGAGCGCTAGATATTTTTTCGTAACCATGCCTTTCTGCCATTGGTTTTTAAGAAATTCAAAAGCTTCTTGATTTTTAGCGGCGACTAAAAGTCCGGAAGTGTCTTTGTCCAGACGATGGACAATGCCCGGACGGGCAGGGTCCTCTCCGATCTCGGCCATCGGCGGGTAATGCGCTACAAGAGCGTTGGCCAACGTCCCACTCTTTTCGTTAATAGAAGGGTGAACGCTGATACCCGGTTGTTTGTTTATCACAATAACATCATCGTCTTCATAGACAATTTCAAGAGGGATGGAAAAATCCGGTTCGATCTTAAACATGTGTGCCCAGTAACATTGCTTGACAGAAGCTCGTCCAGCTTAAAACTGCGAGGTTCTTTATATTTAATCGAAGATATTTTTTCTGTAAATCACATTAATAATTTTGGCTCACTTTGGTTTTAAACAGTCAAGTAATGTTACTTGGTGGGCAATGCTGGAATCGGACCAGCAGCCTCGTCGATGTCAACGACGCGCTCTACCATTGAGCTAATTGCCCTGAATATTTTCTATTGATTTGTTGCAGAACAGATTCGCCAAATATATTAATTTCCGCTGGACTGCCGAATTGCCACACCTTACATGACACACTCCTTTGTAATATGGATAAGTTTTGAATCCTATTGTTCTTTTGTCCACGTTAATACGATAAAAATTTTTGATAGGCAGTTTAAGCGATTTGGCCCAGAATATCTTCATTTTCTGAGGATTTTGATCGGCTCTTAGCCCTAATTCACATTTTATTTTGTTGTTTCCTATTTTATATATGTCTTTAATAATCTTTAAAAAGAATTTCAAAATTAAGGGATTAGAACTACCAAGAGCGGTTTCCGTATTAATTTTTGAACCTTCTCCCAGATAAAGCATGGCTAATGCTAACTCAAGAATGGATTGATTTTTAATATTTATTTTCTCTAAAGTCTTCAACGCAGAATTTTTGGCTTCCAGCAATCTTTTCTCTTTTTGTGCATTATGCCAAAGAACCGCCTTCACACGGGCTTTAACAAGGGCATTTTTCCAATCGTTATTTAATTTCTCTTTTTGCTTTGTCGATAGTTCGACATTTTTGAACCAACTGCTAAGAGTTGATTTTGGCACACCCAACCTTCTCTCAACTTTGCCGAGAGATAAACCGCTTTTACGCAATTTTATCGCTTTTTCTTTTAGACCGTACCACTTCGACTTCATGTATAAATGATACTCTCAAATGTACTAACGTGCACTAACGAGTTATTAACATATAAAAGATCGTCTGTGCGCCCGCTTGGATTCGAACCAAGGACCCCGCGATTATAAGTCGCGTGCTCTAACCGCTAAGCTACGGGCGCATTTTAATGGTACTAATTTACAACAAAAATCCTCCGATGTCTACCGGAGGATTCTGTTTTGGTCCCCCACCCTTGCCTCCGAAGGCAAGGGTGGGGGAGAGGATTTTTGTTTCTATTTTTTTACGTTCCACGCTTCACGATTCAAGTTTTGTGTCTCTAGGCGGCCGCCATTATTATTTCAAATTCATCCCGCTCTATCGTTTCTTTTTCTATCAACCGCGTGGCGATTTCGTTAAGTTTCTTTCGTCGGATAGTGATGATCTTTTTAGCCGTGTCATAGGCCGAGGTAAGAAAGTTCTTAATTTCGCTGTCAATCATCTGCGCTACGGATTCGGAGTAGTTTTTCTCAACTCCCAGTTCCCGGCCCAAAAACACCATTTCCTCTTTTTCGCCCAAAGCGATCGGCCCGAATTTATCGGACATGCCAAATTCGGTAACGAGGCGCCGCGCGAGGTCTGTGGCTTTTTTAAGATCGTCGGAGGCGCCGGTGGTAATCTCTTTAAATACAATTTTTTCAGCCGCATAGCCGCCCATCAAAGTCGCGAGGTCCGCCAAAAATTCTCCCTTGGCGTGAAGATGACGGTCCTCAACGGGAAGTTTCATTGTATAACCGGCGGCTCGGCCGCGCGATACTACGGAAATTTTATGGACCGGATCGGCCTTGGGGAGTACTCCGGCAACCAACGCGTGTCCGGCTTCGTGGTAAGCCGCGATTTCTTTTTCTTTTTTAGAAAGGATGTGGCTTCGGCGTTCCGGACCCAGCATTACTTTTTCAATAGCATGGTACATCGTTTCCTGCTCAACGATTTTTTTGTTTTGGCGAGCGGTTAAAATCGCCGCCTCATTGATGACATTGGCCAGATCCGCACCGGAAAATCCGGGCGTGCGCTCCGCGACGCGGCGGAGATTGGTGTTTTTATCCAATGGCTTGCCGATGGCGTGGATTTTCAAAATTGCTTCGCGGTCGTTAATGTCGGGAACATCTATGATAATTCTCCGATCAAAACGGCCCGGACGCAAAAGGGCCGGGTCAAGAATATCGGGGCGATTGGTGGCGGCGACGACGATGACATTGGTATCGCGGTCAAAGCCGTCCATTTCAACCAGAATCTGATTAAGGGTTTGTTCGCGCTCGTCGTGCCCTCCGCCTAAGCCCGCGCCACGCTGGCGGCCGACCGCGTCAATCTCGTCAATGAAAATAATGGAAGGCGCGAATTTTTTGGCATTATTAAATAAATCGCGAACACGGGAAGCGCCTACGCCTACGAACATTTCAACGAATTCAGAGCCGGAAATATAGAAAAAGGGAACATTGGCCTCGCCGGCCACGGCGCGGGCTAAAAGTGTTTTACCGGTTCCCGGAGCGCCTATAAGAAGTACGCCTCGGGGAATACGCGCGCCGATTTCAAGAAATTTTTTGGGATTTTTCAGGAAATCCACCACTTCCCACAACTCTTCTTTAGCTTCGTTGGCTCCGGCGACGTCGGAAAACATTATTTTATTTTTGCCATCAAAAGGACCGGTAAGGCGCGCCCCTGATTTGCCGAACATAAAAGCCTGCATGCCGGAATGCTGAGCCTGTCTCAACATAAACCAGATTAAAAAGCCGACTAACGCAAAAGGCAAAACAATCGGCAAAATGTTTCCGAGCCAAAAAGCCAACCCAAGATCTTCTTTAACTTCAATGTTGATGGCGCCTAATTTTGCCGGGTCAACGCTATAATTTTTAAGAGTTTCCGTAAGCGATGCTTCGGACTCTTTTTTCGCTAGAAGTTCGGATTTATCCTTTAGAGTTATTTCCAGATTATCGTTTTTGACTACGATTTTTTCCACTTTTTCCTGGTTTATATTGCCGACGAGTTCAGAAAGGGTAATAATCTTTGGCGCCTGAATTGTTGAATTCACATATGCAAAAACCGCGGCCAGCAGAAAAAGGGCCATAAGCGCTATTAGGAATTGATTCAGGAGTTTTTTCATGGGCTTGTTCTTTCTCCCTTCGGGAGATCCCCCGTAGGGAGACTTTTTTTGTGATTTCATTTTATCAAAATTTAATAATTATAGCAATTGTAATATTTTAGTGATTTATTTTGAATCTGTCAATGTCTATCGCATTACTATGCTATAGCATAATATTGCGATGCGTGAAATTAAAATCCCCCGGCCGGACATTATGGTCCCCGGGCGGGGGTGGTGGCTAAACTCGTCGGCGCGCGAGGCACTCGTCAATACTGATTTCCTCGCCGTTGAAAGCGGGGATGATCATCAACGGACGCTTGGCTCTTTCTTGGAACCGCCGCTTCAGGCCCGCGAAGCCCTCGGCCGTGGCGTGAACCACGATTAGGACTTTCGGATCAAGCTCCTCGATCCAATTCGCGAGTTCCGGGCCGGAGGCGTGAGAGCTGAGATAGAACCGCTCCACATCGCAGTAGATCGAAACGACTTCTCCCTTCCTTCGTTCGAAGCCGGGGATGAGGAAGTTCGCGCCCCGCTCCAGCTCCAAGAGCTTGCGGCCGCCGGTCCCCTCGGCCTGATAGCCGGGAATGAGGATCGCGCCGAGCGGATTGGAGAGAACCGTAGGCAGGTACTCCATGATCTTCCCGCCCTCAAGCATCCCGTGGGATGCCAGAATAACGGCCGGACCGCTCAAAAGGCGCTGGCGATGGATATAGCCCTCGCGACCATCGGGCATACAGATGATATTATCGGGGAATGGTACCGACTTATTTTCCGCATTCCACTCGCTCGACCCGTAAATAATTCGGGCCGCTTTGCGGATCATCCCATCAATGTGGATCGGGGTATCGATGCCAGCTGCAGTCAGGCCCCGCGCCAAAGTGATGGCGATGTTCGGGCCAGTGATACCGAAAGCCGGAATCAATACCTGACCTCCGCGCCGCAGCACTTCGATCACGCGATTGACAAACCGCTGCTCTTCGGCGGCGCGGTTCGGCAGGTCGCGGTCGCCGTAAGTGGCTTCCGTAATGAGCACGTCGGGCCGAAAATCCGGGGCAATATCCGCCCCTTTGATAGTGGGCATGTTGGTAAAGCTGATGTCACCCGAGTGCATTATCTTAAGTCCCTTGGGTGTTATGATCTGGGAGCTGACTGCGCCGTTGATGTGGCCGGCGGGCCAGAAGCGAATCTTCCAGCCGGGTTTCAGTTCGAACCACTCTGGCCGGAGAACCTGCTTGTACCGTTCGTGGCGTGTCAACACCCGGATAGCGTCCGCGATGTTGAAATACGCCTGGGCGTTCTTCTCACCCGCTTCAATCTTCTTGCGGGTGATCTTAAGCGAGTCCCCGAGAAGCATCGAAGCGAAACGCCTCGTTACCTCTGTCCCGTAAATCGGGGTTTCGGGATGCATCTTCCCAAAGAGCGGAAGCATCCCTACGTGGTCAAAATGACCGTGGGTAGCGAAAAGGGCGTCAATGTTGCCTTCTGCAATCGGCGGGGCGGAAATCTTGCCGCCTTGGCTCTGAATGGCGCCGCAGTCAAAAGCGACGCGCCTACCTTCTTCTAAATTCAGAATATGGTGGGATCCGCCGAGCGGAATCCCTCCTCCAAGCGCTGTGAATTTCACGACTTGCCCTCCTGTTTTAAAGGGTTGTGCCTGCCTGCCGGCAGGCGGGGTTTTCGGTTTTCTGTTCAGTTCACAAAGACCTAATAAATGATAATCAGTTCAATGCTATATATCGAAACTTCGATATGTCGTTCTGCTTACCATTTATCAAACCTTTATAATGATACTATACCTTGAATTTTGTATTATGTCAAATTTTTAATGTAAAAAGCCCACGCTCTAATTTTGTAACATTTATTGCGGCAAACCGCTTCGCCCTAATTAGGATGCCGCTATTCGCGGCGCGCGGTTTGCAGATGCAATTCATCAAATCAATCTGCCGGACGTAGTTAGTAAAATATTGGCAAAATTAGAACGGGGTTCTATTTCTGGTCGCCAAATCAAAGATTTGGACCAGAAATGAAAAAGGGCGGAGGAGCGCGCAAACCCTTGTGGGATTCGCGCGCCCCTTCCGCCCTGGAACCGCCTTGTGGGCGGGGATTGCGGCTAGTTGCCGCGCTTGGCGAACCGGACGTTGAGCCGGTCCATCTTGGACTGCCGGGGGCCCGAGTAACGCGACCCGCCGATGCGGCCGCCCGCGGCCTTCAGCTGGTCGACGAGAGCTGAGTTCTTGCTCGCGGCCTTGGCAATCGCGCCGATCTTCCGATCGGCACCGGCCCTGGTGTAAAGGGTGAGCTTGGTGTTGGCAAGCTCGGCGAGCTCGTCCAACTCCATCTGGAGCGTGACCTTCTTGGCCGCGTCCTGCTCCGCGGCGATCGCCTCGCGCATCGCCGGCCCGCGCTTGGCGAGCTCCGCCTTCGCGTCGGCGATCACGTCCCATGCCGCCTGGCGGCACGGGTCGCAGTAGAAGACTTGCTGATTATCGACGACGAGCACGTTTCCGTACTCCATGTCGTCGTTGCCCTGAGCGTGCTTCCGGCGCCGCCAGGACTTGTTGCCCTCGGGCGTTAGGAACCACTCGATACGGAACTTGGCGACGGGCTGAAACTCCTTGGCCACGGCGTCCGAGTGGGCTGGCGAGCCACAGTTCTCCTTGGCACCGTCGTCCCGGGCGTTCACGAGGCCAGCGATGACGGCCTTCTCGGCGTCCTTCTCGCCGGCGAGAGTGTCTAGGTCGGCTTCCGTGACCTCCTCGCTACCCTTGATCTTGGTGACGAAGCGATCCCTGATGTCCTGGATGCTGAACTTCTTGAACCATCGACTGTTGCGGCCGCGATCCCACTCGGCCTGCCCCCCCTCGGAGAGAGGCAGACGGCCGTTGTCGCTGGCCTCGACCTTCTTCTCATCGGTCTGGGACCTGTGCATGGCCTTGATCTCGCCGTAGGCGGCTTCGAATTCGGCCGCAGTCACCTTGGCCTGGACCTTCCCCTTCTCGAGGAAGTAGGCCTTGGTCAAGCCCATTCCCATGGACAGGGGGACGTTCAGGTCCGCGGCCAGCTTCTCGATGCCGGCCTTGACCGCATCCACGAACCGCTCATCCGGGTTTCGAACTGGACTCTTGCTTGCCATGAGGCACCTCCTATCCCTGTCTCGCTCGACGGCGAGAACTTAGGGACACTTGGTGGGTTTTAACCTCCGGAAACCGCCATGGTCCCGGAAAGCTGAACCCGTTGTTGTAGGAACTAAGTGCCTTAAATATATCATACTTATATAATTCTGTCAAGCATTTGACAAAATAGCTAAAAATATGTAATATTGAGTCAATCCGAATCTGTGGTTACCTCGCAAGCGCGGGGTCAGATCACGGAGAATTCTTTAAAAAAATGGAGCCGCAACAGTGCCTACGACTACCTGCAAGGGCGTGGTTCTTTATGTAGATCAGATTCCTCCGCGCATTCCGCTCGTTCATAATGAGGCCGACCCAGTCGGGCCAGACGGCAAGGAGGGTAAATTCGAGGGAGACGGATTGCCCGGCGGCGGCGACGAGAATGGTGAGACCCTCTTTGAGACGGTCATGCGCGAAGTCTGCCTTGAGGCCGGTATTATTATCAAGATTGAGAAAGACCCGGAGTCCGGTAGAAAGATGCCGACCATTTGCGGGCCTTGCGAAGAGGGCGCGTTTTTGTGCGAGCCCAAACCTTGGGTTGATAATACTGTTTATACCTTTCTTTTGGAGCCGGCCACCAATGAGCTCGGCGTTGTTTCGGAAATCAACGAAACCGGCAGCGTAAGGTTCTCGACTCTCGGGAACATTCTTATGATGCCGCTTGCCATGAAGAAAATCCGGTATTCGGACGGCTCGGTGGAGGTCAGGAGGAACAGCGCTGGGATTTATTTCAAGGACAGGGAGCGGATTGTCGCGACGTTACACGTCGCCGGCAAGAATTTCT
>MEYR01000039.1 GCA_001774075.1 Candidatus Azambacteria bacterium RIFCSPLOWO2_01_FULL_44_84 | reverse complement strand
TGGTTACCGATTGGTATTTGCCAAATTTAAGAGGGAAGAGTTTTGGCAAGAATTTTTTAAAGCAGTGGACAGTATTATATCGCCAAAATTTATGCCATTGATTACTGGCAGGGGTCGCTGGAGAAAGATTATTTCCATGAGATAAATACTACAATACAGCGATGTATTGTAGTATTTTGAAAGATATATGAACGTTTGTTTTATAGGAAAACATATTTATCCGGGGGATGTCTTTAGTAATGAACAGGATATGAAAACCTGGCGGTCTATGGCCGCTTATTTTGGCGAGCTTTTCGTTATTGCCCAGTCGCCGGATTTGTTTTTTCATCGCGCTAAAGAAAAAAATATCTGCGTCTATCTCGTCCCAAGATTATTTGGTTATTTTGGATTTATTTTATTTGCCGCCAAACTCGGATTTTTTTTGAATTTAAAATACAGCATTGACGTTTTTGACGCCTCAGAGGTGGCGGGGGGCGGCATAGCCGCAACATTTTTGAAATTCTTAACCGGACGGCTTTCGGTTATAGAAGTTCAGGGAGAGGTTTTCCGAAAACCGGAAAAACATCAGAATCTTAAAAGCTGGCTTTTGCAAAAAATCGGCAAATGGACGATGCAGCGTGCCGCGCGAATTAGGGTTATAAGCCGCGCTATTTATAATCAGGTTTTAGAGCGCGGAATTGATGAACGAAAAATCAGATTAGTTTCTTTGAGAGTTGATCTGGATAATTTTAATCCCGATAAATTTAAATTGTCAGAGAATCGGTCTCTGGTAGTAGGTTATGTCGGCAGATTAGTTGATGGCAAGGGGCTGGAAGATTTGCTTCAGGCAATATCAATTATCAAAGGTCAAATTTTCCCGACGCTTCGGTCGGGATCCTCGATTTTTCAACCGAATCAAAAAGATTTGGGAGAAATCGGGACAAATTTCAAATTATTGATTTTTGGGAGCGGACCGCTTGAAGAAAAGCTCAAAAAAATGGCTCAAAATCTCGGGATTTCAGATTTGATTGAATGGCGGGGGTTTGTGCCTTACGGCGGAGTGCCGGAGGCATTGTTGGGAATTGATGTCTTTGTCTATCCTTCCTGGCACGAAGGATTCGGCCGTTCAATTATGGAAGCGCTGGCTATGGAAAAAGCGGTAGTGGCAACCGAGGTCGGCGGCATTCCGGATTTGATTGAAGACGGCAAAACCGGCTTTTTAATTCCGCCGCATAACTCCGAACAGTTAGCCGTAAAAATAAAAGAGCTTCTATCAAATGAAGAACTGCGGAAAAAATTTGGTAAAGCCGGCCGCGAGTGGGTAAGCAAAAATTATGAATGGAATGCTGGCATTAAAAAATTTGCCAATTTATTTTTAGAACTAAAATGAGAATCGCAAGAATCATAGAATATTTTCCGCCCCATATCGGAGGAATGGAGGGTCACGGCCTGATTCTTTCGCTTGAACAGATTAAAAAAGGCCATGACATAGAAGTTTTTATCGGCTATGGCGGCGAATGGAAAACTAATTTTAAAGGTGTCCCGCCGAACTTTCCTATTTACACGGCGCCGTTTCAATTCCTACCGCTCTATAGTAAAATCAGGCGCATCTGGTTTAATTTTTGGGCCTATAATAAGGTTAAAAAAATTCATCAAAAAAATCCTTATGATATCATCCATCTCCATGGGGATTTCGTTGAGGCGCGCTTCGGAGGGAAACTTTCCAAAAAACTGGGCATTCCGGCCGTTTTAACTGTCCATGCTGGTTTAAACAAGAGGCTTTTAAAGCTAAAAAACGCGGATTACTTTAAAAATATAGCGAAAATAATCTGCGTCAGCGAAGAAATTGCCAACGATTTAAAAAGTATTGGTATTTCAGAAAGTAAACTCGCCATAATTTCAAGCGGGGTTTATTTAAAAGAATTCCCAAATGCCGATGAAAATAAAATTGCCGCACTGCGAGGTCAATATTCCAAGCCGATTATTATTTCAATCGGGGTTTTAAGGCAGGCGAAGGGGTTTAAATATTTAATTGAGGCCTTTAAAGCAATTAAGGAAAAAATCAGCGGAGCTACTTTAATTATAATAGGCGACGGCCCTGATAAAATTGAATTAGAAAAACAAGCCGGGAATATAAGCGGAATTCATTTTTTGGGCCGACAAGATCATGGTAAAATTATAGAATATCTTAAGGCGGCCGACATTTTTGTTTTAGCGTCTATTAGTACCGAAGGTGACCGAGAGGGGACTCCGACATCTATTATGGAAGCGATGGCGGCGGGATTGCCGGTTGTAGCCACAAAAGTCGGCGGCAATCCTTATCTGATAAAAGATGGCATTAACGGCATTTTGGTGGAGGAAAGAAGTAGCGGCGCCATGACTACTGCCATCAAAAAATTAATTGGAAATAAGGGACTGGTGGAAGCTGTGTCTAATAAAAATTTAGAAGATATAAAACAAAAAGATTGGCCCGATATCGCAAAGAAAATCAGCGATGTCTACCATGAAGTTAATTTCGACGGATAATTATGGGCGATTACATTAAAAACACCCTGCTTAGTTTTAGCCACTGGCCGCCATTTCGGTCATTGGCTCGCACGATTAATGTTTTGGTTTATTTCAATAA
This sequence comes from Candidatus Azambacteria bacterium RIFCSPLOWO2_01_FULL_44_84, assembly GCA_001774075.1. Classification (GTDB taxonomy): domain Bacteria; phylum Patescibacteriota; class Minisyncoccia; order UBA10092; family UBA10092; genus 2-02-FULL-45-18. The sequence continues at coordinate 5,213 of MEYR01000039.1, read as the reverse complement.
ACCCGTTTCTGTTAGAGTCGGTCCTTATATTTTATACGCTAAGACCGTTGACCGTTTACTTGCTCTGTTTTTATTGAAATTCGGATTCGGCAGTTCATTCGAGAGAGAAATTTTTGAATCGCTTCTCAAGCCCGGCATACGCGTGGTCGATATAGGCGCGAATCTTGGCTATTACACTCTCATTGCCGCCAAAATTGTCGGGCCGGAAGGACGAGTTTATGCTTTTGAGCCGGAAGAAGAAAATTTTAATTTATTGACGCTTGCGGTCGAAAAAAGCGGCTATAAGAATATAAAACTATTCAAAAAAGCGGTTACAGAAAGATCGGGCAGAGGAACTTTATTTTTTTCCGAAGAACATCGTGGCGATCATCGCATTTTCGACAATGGTGAAAACAGAAAACGGGTGGCTATTGAAACGGCAAGTCTCGATGAAGCCATGGCTCACGAAGGAAAAATTGATGTTATTAAGATTGATATTGAAGGAGCCGAACCCGAAGTTCTTGGAGGCATGAAGAAAATTTTGGCGGACAATAAAGATATTAAAATTATGAGCGAATTCTATCCCGAGGGGATTTCCGAGGCGGGGACTGCGCCGCTCGATTTTCTAAAGCAATGGCACGAGTTGGGGTTTGAAATTTCGCTTATAGACGGGAAAGCGCGGCGTTTACGAAGATTTAGTCCAGAGGGCTTAATTAAGCGATTCAAGCATGGAGAATACGGAAATATTATTTTAAACAGATAATGTTTATTCCAAAATTGTCTAGCTTCGCCAGATCTTGCGGAGCGAGAAAAATTAGCGTGTTCTGGCGATGGTGGCTTTTAGCCGCAATCGTTTATCTTTCTATTTCTATTTTAATTGCCTGGCACTACGGATTTCAATTTTTTATTTCTCATCAAGACGATTCTGCTACCCAGGTCTTAATGGCTAAAAACCTTATAAGTTATGGAACTTTTTCATTGGACGGCGATCCATCATCTATAGTAAAGACACCGATTCCACCTCTTAATCCGACTAACTTCCTAACCCCGGGTTATTCTTTCTGGCTCGTTTTTATTTATATTATTTTTAAGTCTTTTACGCCGGCGATTTTCATCGGCGCGTTGATCTTTGCTTTTTCAGTTCCTTTGACTTATTTCATAGCAAAAGAGGTTGTAGATAATGAGAAAATCGCTTTTTGGTCTTCTATTCTATTTATGTTAGAGCCTTTATCAATTTATCATTCAGGAATTTTACAGACCGAACAGTTATTTGTGCCGATTTTTTTGGCGGGTATTTATTTGTTTATAAGGTATTTACGAGCCAATAACAAAAAATTTTTATATTGTTCTTTATTTGTTTTTTCGGCGTCAGTCTTAGTAAGACCTATTATTTTCTATTTTTTGCCGGTTTTAATTTTAATAATCGCTATTCATGAATCTGGAATGTCTTGGAAAAATTCCATAATTTGCACCTTAGCGTCATTATTGTTAGCTTATTCTGTGGTCGGCCTATGGTTAGTCAGAAATAAGATAGTTTTAAATACTTGGCAAATTTCAAGCAATCAAGGCGCCGTTTTGTACGCCCATCATTACGTGCTTTTAAGCCGCTATTTAAATATTCCTGAACAAGGAGACGTTATAAGCCTTAATCCCGATCCGTTGTCCGTAGAATACAATAACGCGCTTAAAAAAGTTGCCATCGGAGAAATCTCAAAATACAAATCGGACTATTTAAAAATGTATTCGGCTTACCTGCCTTTATTTTTCGTGAGCAACGGTTATAATAAGTTAATAAGCCGCTTTGTCGGCATTGCCGATTTTGATACCAAGTTCAGGAATGATTTAGTTATAAATTTTTTGCGCGGAGACGTTCTAGGCGCCTTTAAACTGCTTTTAAAAACGCCAACGCCGGTCTTTGGTTTTTTAATCGGCCTGGCTATATGGATAATTATATCTTTATTCGCGCTTGTTGGTTTTTGGAATTTAATTTTTACAAGCAAGGGCACCCGTAGATTAATAATTGTTATTTTAGGTTTTTTATTAATTTATTTTGCGGCGGTATCCACTCCATTTATAGTAGCTCGTTACCGTTTGCCGATCAATTCATTTATTTTTATTTTCGCCATGATCGGATTTTATTTTCTAAAGGATAAATTAAGACAATGGATATAAGCAAAAAAACTTTCGTTTTGGCAGTTATAGGGTTGATTTTATTGAGGATTTTGTTGGTTGTTTTTTTATTTAACAATGTTCCATTTACCGATATGCAGTCGAATTGGCGGCCGAATTTTACCGCGTCTTACCAGCCCGATGAATACGTGTTTTTTATATTTGGAAAGTCATTTGCCGATTTCAAGCCGGCTAAGAGTATTATATACATGGGGTACGCGATGTTTCTGGCGCCTTTCATATATTTTACGGGTGCTACCGATCCGTTGATGATAGCCAAGCCCATTGCCATAGCTCAAGGCATTGTGCTCTTTGCTTTGGCGATAATTTTGATTGTTTTTTTGGGGCAGTATTTCTTTAAGAACAGAAAGATGTCTTTAATAAGCGCGGCATTGTTTGTCATCTATCCTTATTTAATGTACGGCCTATGGAGTCTTATTGGCCATACTAATGCCATCCCCACGTTCCATTATCAAATGTGGATTTTTACCATGTCCGATTATTTGTCGGCTTTTTTAGTGATTCTGGCATTTTGGCTGTTTATAAAATTTATTGACCGATTGGGTGATGGAGGAAGGAGTTTGTGGTGGCGAGCTATCGCGGCGGGCGCCGTAGCGAGTGCCGCGGCGCTGGTCAGGCCGCCTAATTTAATAATTCTGGTATTGTTTTTCGTTTATATTATGTATCTTAGGCGGTATAAATCAGCTATTGTTCTTGGCTTATCCGGTTTTGTCGCGTATCTGCCCCAATTAATATATAACACTTACTTTTTTAAACGGCCGTGGATTTACGGCAATATAGTTTTGGGATCGGGTTTGCCTCAAGGCGGGTCGTTTCTCGGCCATTGGAATAATCCGGCTAACTTTTGGCTTAACTTCAAGCATTTTTCGCCTAATCATTACTTTCTGCTTTTTCTGATTGCCGCGTCGGTTATGTTATTTGTTTTTATTTTTGGTTTGCGTTATTTGTCTAAAACAAACAACAGCCGCGCCGCCATCTTTTCCTCTTGGTTTTTATTTTACTGGCTTTTTTACGGACAATTCAGCGGTTCTATGAGCCAGTTGCGATACTTTCTCCCGGCCGTGCCCGTCTTTATTTACTTTTTTGTCGGAAGCGTGTTATATCTATATGGGAAATTAAGATCGAAGGATATCTAAAAATGTATAATGGGAAATTAGTTTCGGTGGTTTTTTCCACCTATAAAGAAAAAAATTCGGTCAGACAGGCCATAGAAAGCTTCTTTAATACCGGATTTGTCGATGAGGTTGTGGTGGTCAATAATAACGCCGAACCGGGGACCGAAGAAGAAGTGGGAAGAACCAATGCCCGCATGGTTCATGAGAAAAGGCAGGGCTACGGCTATGCCTTTCAGAAAGGCATGGAAGAGGCAAAAGGCGATTATGTCATTCTTTGTGAACCGGATGGCACCTACACCGGCCGAGATCTCGAGCGATTTTTAATTTTTGCCAGAGACGGATTTGACGCCGTTTTGGGCTCGCGAACGGGCCAAAGTACCCGTATTTCCGGAGCCGACATGGATTTCTTGAGAAAGTTTGCCAATGTTTTTGAGGCGAAAACTATTGAATATTTATTCAACACTAATTCACTGTCCGATATCGGTTGTACGTATAAACTTTTTACAAAAATGGCGCTGAAAAAAATAGCGCCTTTATGGCGGACTCGGAATTCACTTTTTGCCACCGAGCTCACCCTTTTGGTAGCAAGCCAAAATCTGCATTTCATTGAGATCCCGGTTACGTTTAGAGAGCGGGTTGGCATATCCACCTTTGTGAGCACTTTCGCGAAAATGGCCAAATGGGGCATAAGAATTTATATATTTATTTTTGCTTTTTGGCTTAAATGGATTTTTAAACGCTGACGCTACCATGTCTTGCCCTATTTGCAAGAATCAAGACAGCAGATTGATACACGGGTCTTTCTTTCCAAAATTTCATCAATGTGAAGTTTGTACCGGCTATTTTATTTATGAACAGCCCCCGCCGGTTTATTCCGAGGAATATTTCCGGCTAAAAAATCAGAATTCATTTTTGGGTTTATTAACAAAACTAATAAGCGCTTTTTTTTTGCGCTTGCGCGTTCATAAAGTAAAAACTCTTTTGAAAGACAATACTAATGCAGTAATTCTGGATTATGGTTGCGGTCCCGGCTATTTTATCAAATATGCCGCTAAAAAAGGATTCAGCAATATAGCGGGTTTTGAACCTTCAAGGGCCGCCCTAGGGCTGGCCGAGCAAAATTCGCTTCCTGTTTATGATAAATTGCGTGAAGTTCCGGGGGGATATGATCTTATGACATTCTGGGGCAGTCTGGAACACACTGACAATCCCTCGGAAGTCATGGAAAATTGCCGAGATTATTTAAAAAATGGCGGCCGCGTATTAATCGCTTTGCAAAATGCCGACAGTTGGGAAGCGGCTTTAGCCAAAGAAAAATGGTTTCATTATGATTATCCATTCCATCGTATTCAATTTACACCCAAAGCTCTGGCTATAATACTTCATCAATCCGGCTTTAGCGTTAAGTCCGTTGATTTTTTTTATCCGGAGTATGCCTTGTCAGGATTGGCGCAGACTTTTTTGAATTTATTACTACCCAAGAACGTATTTTATACTCTTGTCAGCAATAGACGGGCGGAAATTAACAACAGCAAAGCAATCTTAATCGGTTTCGTCTCTTTGGCGGCGCTTTTTTTGTTTTCCCCGTTTTTAATAATGTTTTTCCTAGCCGCGGTTATTTTCAAAAAAACCGGCGCTATGGTTTTTGTCGCCGAAAAAGTGTAATTTTGTCTTCTTGCGCGATTAGACAAAATATTATATTCTAGTCAAGTAATCAATTTTTAAGGTAATTCACAAATATGCCTGAACAACTTTACGACAAATATTTCGAAACACGCTTTCCGAATTTTAAATACCGAGACAAAATGTGGCGTCCGGTGGCGCGGTATTTGCAAGAAAAATATATACCGGAAGACAGCGTAATATTGGATTTAGGCGCGGGTTATTGCAACTTTATCAATCATGTTATCGGCAAAGAAAGGCACGCGA
>MEYR01000038.1 GCA_001774075.1 Candidatus Azambacteria bacterium RIFCSPLOWO2_01_FULL_44_84 | reverse complement strand
AATTTTTCAACAAAAGTGATAGCTTTGCCTCAAAATTTTCGCTTCGCCTCGGCTCATATACGGAAATTCTATCTCGAAAGAGAGTTTGGAGATGACCTCAATAAAAATGAAAAAGAAATTAGAAGTTAAAAACTCGGGCGTGGTGATACTGGGGACTCCGGATACAAAAAGGGGCGGCTTATTTGTCGCTGAAGCGAAAAAGCATATTCCGTTTGAGATAAAGCGAGTCTATTTTATTAATAAGCTTTCCAAAAAATCAGTGCCGCGCGGCGACCATGCCCACAAGACCAACACCCAGGTTATTGTTTGTCTTAATGGTTCATTTGATCTTCACCTGGATGATGGAACCAATAAGCAAACTCTTTGTTTGGATAATCCAAGCGAGGGGATTATTCTTGGTCCAAAACTCTGGCATACCATGAAAAATTTTAGTAACAACTGCACCATCGCGGTATTCGCGAGCCATTATTATGACGAACAAGATTATATCCGGCATTATTCAGATTTTTTGACTTTTATATAAAAATAATCTATTTCACGATGTCTAAAAAACATTTAAAAAAAATAGTCATCACTGGCGCCTTAGGTCATATTGGCTCACGATTAATTCGGAGTTTGTCTCAAGAGCAGATTGAAAAAGTGATTATATTTGATAATTTAACGACTCAACGGTACGCCTCACTTTTTGATTTGCCGAAAAACCTTCAGTTTAAATTTTTGGAAGACGATATTCGAACCGCGGATTTCAAAAAATTATTCGCAAGCGAAAATATAGATGCCGTAATTCATCTCGCGGCGCTTACAGACGCGGCGAATAGCCACGAACGGGCCAAGGAGGTAATGGATGTGAACTTTGAAGGGTTGAAACGGGTCGCAAACGCGTGCGGCGAAGCCGGCGTAAAACTCTTTTTTCCCTCGACGACAAGCGTGTACGGTAGCCAAGCATCGGTGGTAGATGAAACTTGCGCCGAATTGAAGCCGCAGAGCCCATACGCGGAATCGAAACTGGCTGCCGAGCAATATCTGTTAGAACAAAAATCGAACGGCTTACAATTTATAATTTGCCGCTTCGGCACGATTTTCGGCTATTCGGTGGGCATGCGTTTTCATACGGTGGTAAATAAGTTCCTGTGGCAGGCGGTTAACGGATTGCCCTTGACTGTTTGGAAAACCGCCTGGCAGCAAAAACGACCCTATCTCGACTTGAACGACTGTATGCGTGCCGTTAATTTTATATTGGAGCGTGATTTATTTGACGGTGAAATTTATAATATGCTTACAAAAAATTTTGCTGTTAAGGATATTGTTGAGACGATTAAAGAATTTATTCCCAATCTCAAAATAGAATACGTGGATTCTCCAATTATGAACCAGCTCTCTTACGATGTTAATGACAATAAATTTAGAAAGCTTGGCTTTTTACCCCAAGGCATTTTAGGTAAAAGCATTGCCGAAACAATCGACAAACTTGAAGGCGTAAAGACACAATAAATTTTTATTATGGAAATTAAACTACAACCAAGGATAAATTTCGGGAAAATGCCAATTGCCAACGCTTTCTTAACGCTCGATAAATTTAAAGGTGAATATTTTTATGATATGGTTTTGGGTTATGACCCAAAAACAAAAGCCATAGGTTTAATCAACAAGGTGCCGAAAGAAATGATGTTTCATGAAAATTACGCTTTTTTTTCCTCAACTTCCAAAGGTATGCAGGCGCATTTTAAGGAAACTGCAAAAAAATTATTGCCTTACGCAGGAAAGGGGATTGTGGTTGAGGTTGGGAGCAACGACGGCATTATGTTGGAGGCCTGGAAAGAGTTGGGGGTAAGAGCTATCGGGGTTGAGCCGTCAAAAAATGTTGCCGAAACCTCGCGTCTAAAAGGCCATGAAGTCATTACCGAGTTTATGAGCGATGAAGTTGTTGATGAGGTTTTGAGCAGGGGCAAGGTTTCTTTAGTTTACGGCGCCAATGTTTCCTGTCATATAGAAAATTTCGTCGGATATCTCAAGTGCGTCGCTAAACTTATCGGGAAACAAGGCGTGTTCGTTTTTGAAGACCCTTATTTTCTGGACATTGTTGAAAAAACGTCTTATGACCAGATTTATGACGAGCACGTTTGGTATTTTACAGTTTCCTTCATTAATAACGTTCTCGAGCCTTTAGGGCTTCATGTTTTTGATTGCGAGCACATCGGAGTCCACGGGGGAGAATTAAGAATGTACGTTGGCGATAAAGATACACATCAAGCAAAACCTTCGGTGGCGGTTTATTTGGCTGAAGAAAAAGATCTGGATAAGAAGCTCGAATTACTTGACCACAACATCAAAAAATCCAAAGTTGAATTGCTTAATATTTTAAATCGGCTCAAAAAAGAAGGAAAAAAAATCTGCGGTTTTGGCGCCGCCTCAAAAGGCGTTATCATTGCCAATTATTGCGGTATAGGGCCTGATTTAATTCCTTTTATCACTGATAATACGCCAATAAAACAGGGGAAATATTATCCGGGCGTTCATATTCCCATTGTCCCGCAGGAGCAATTTAAAGATGTTGATTATGCCGTGCTTTTTGCTTGGAATCATTTAAAAGAAATAGACCGCTCTTTTGTGTGGTTCCGCGAGAACGGAGGACGCTGGATTACCCATGTTCCTCAACCTCGAATATTTTAATAATTTTTTATGCCAGGAAGTGAAAATTCGACCACGCGATTATGTTTTATGTTTATACACTGCGAAGTTTAAAAAATAGTAAGCTGTATGTCGGCTATACTACCGACTTAAGAGAAAGATTATTAAAACATAATCGCGGCATGAATTTTTCGACCAAGGCATATACACCCTGGACTCTCATACACTATGAGGCTTATCTTAATAAAAAAGACGCCAGAAGAAGAGAAAAGTATCTCAAAACTAACCAGGGCGCCAGATTATTAAAACGCATGCTTAAAGAATATTTCTATCATGTCAATAAAAACCCTTGGTCGAAAAATTAAGTCGAATTTCTACTTCCTGGTATGAATAAAATTCAAAAAATATTAATGACCGGCGGATCCGGTTTATTGGGGAGCTATGTTTTAAAAATTGATCCCGATATTATCGCGCCGTCCCATTTAGAGCTTGATATTACCGATTTTGACGCCATTATTGCGGCGATTGAAAAGTATAAACCGGATATTCTTTTGCATCTGGCGGCGGCGACAAAGCCGCCGGAACACGAAAGAAACCCCGAGCCAGGGTTGAGAGTTAATATTATTGGTACCGCTAATCTGGCTTTAGCCTGCCATCGTTTTGGCGTCAGATTAGTTTATACCTCAACGGATTATCTCTATATTGGCTCCGGGCCTCATACGGAAACGGAACCAATATTTCCCCCCTATAGATTTGCTTGGTCGAAATTAGGAGGCGAATGCGCCGTAAGCATGCTTTCGAATTATTTGATTTTACGTCTGGATTTTGGTCCGATCCCGTTTCCTCACGAGAAAGTATACAAAGATCAATATAACTCCAAGCTTTATGTCGATGAAATAACTCCTTTAGTTTTAACAGCGGCAAAGTCAAAAGTGACGGGTATTATGAATATTGGCGGGCCCCGAATCTCGCTTGAAGCCTATGCCAGACGAACCAGACCGGATATCGAAACGATTCCCAAGCCGGAGTGGGTTCCGCCCGACACCAATTTTGACTTGACTCGAATGAAACAAGAGCTAAAAATAGACGAAAACAGCTTATTTAAGAGATAAAATTATGGAAGTAAAATTTACAGATTTAACCGGTCCGACTCGTCAAATAGCAAAAAAATATCTTAAAGCGGTAGAAAAGTTTCTGGGTAAAGGCAATTTCATTTTGACCGATGAAGTCCGGAATTTTGAAAAAGATTGGGCGCGAACCGTTGGCGCCGATTTTTGTGTTGGGACAAGCAACGGCGCTGACGCGCTTTATTTGGCTTTAAAAGCTCTTGAAATTGGCGAAGGCGACGAAGTTATCACGCAAGGCAATGCGTATAATGCTTCGGTTACAGCCATCCTTCGAGTTGGAGCAATGCCGCGTTTTATCGATATTGATCCGGATACTTTTTGCATGGATGCGGGTAAGATTGAATCTCTGATAACAAATAAAACCAAAGCCATTATGCCGGTGCATCTTTACGGCCAGATGAATGACATGAAAGCTATCGCGGCGATTGCTAAAAAATATAATCTGGCAGTTATTGAAGATTGCGCCCAGGCTCATTTAGCAAAGTTTAACAGCCGTTACGCCGGCGTTTGGGGAGATATTGGTACCTTCAGTTTTTATCCTACAAAAAATTTAGGCGCTTTTGGCGATGCCGGGGCGATAGTTACCGGCCGAAAGGATTTGTATGAAAAAGTATTGGCCTTGAGAAACTTGGGTCAAACGGCGAAAAATGAGCACCGATATCTGGGTTTCAATATGCGCCTTGATCCGATTCAGGCTATTGCTCTTATCTTGAAATTGAAATTCTTGCCCGCAGCGACTCAAAAAAGAATTAAAGCCGCGAGATATTATGACCAGTTATTGGAAAAGGCCGGTGTTTCAATCAAGCCACAAGTTGGGGATTCTCGCGCCACCCATGTGTATCATCTTTATGTCGTGCAGTCGCTTTCTTATGATCGCGATAAATTGCGGGAAGAATTATCCAAGCGCGGTGTTCAAACCGCGATCCATTATCCTATTCCGGTTTACCGTCAGCCTTTTTATAAAGGCCCGAAAGATCCTTGTCCAACAACCGATAAAATTCTCACGAGAATTTTATCTTTGCCGATGTTTGATAATATAAAGCGTCAGGAGCAAAATTACGTCGTTCAGTGTTTAAAAGAGATTTTAAGATGAGAGTGCTTTTTATAACATTATTTTCTGAAATCAGCGGCTCAAGCCGGATTATGGCTTACCAATTTTTGCCTTTTTTAGAAAAAGCGGGCATTGAATATCGGGCGGAGAGTGTTTATTCTGACAAATTTTTCAAGACGCAGATGGGGCTGGAGAAGGCGGGAAAAATCAAAAAACAGCTAAATTTTATTTATTATTTATTTTTAGGCGTGTTGAAGCGGATTTATTTTTCGATAGAATCGAAAAATTACAATGCTGTTTTCGTTCAGAGAGATTCATTTCCGAAATCAATTTATTGGCTGCTTATCTATATGAATCCCAATGTAATATACGAGTTTGAAGACACTTTTCGCGAAACCAATCCTTTTTTAAAAAGGAGTTTTTTTCACCGTATTTTGCTTAACTATCAGCGCAGTCTTTATAGAAATATGGTCCAAAAAGCCACTTTAGTTGTCGCGGCTAACGAATACGTAGCTGAAGAAGCCAGGGCAGTCAATGATAGGGTCGCGATTATTTGTGAACCCATAAATACCGACTTATGCCGGCCCGCGGAATTCAGGCGCGAAAGTGATAAGGTCACGCTTGGCTGGATAGGCAGTCCTTCAACGACCGTTTTTTTAAGAAGCATTGCGGGAGTATTTCCGGAAATAGCTAAACGCCATCCAAACGCGCAGTTAAAATTAGTCGGGGCCGCGCCGGACTTTCAAGTTTCGGGCATATCTCTAATTAAGAAAGAATGGAGCCCGCAGGATGAGCTTTCCGATCTCCGTTCGTTTGATATAGGGTTGATGCCGCTTGCCGATGATCCCTTTTATCGCGGCCATCTTGGACATAAGATGATTCAGTATATGTGCGTTGGCATTCCTGTTGTCGCTTCAAACACAGGTCTTAATCCGACTGTGGTTAAAGATAATGTAAATGGATTTTTGGCAAATAATGAAAAGGAATGGATTGAAAAGCTCTCCCTTTTAATTGAAGACTATGAACTTAGAAAAAAACTCGGCGCGGCCGGCCGTGAAATTGCTGAAAACAGATTTTCATTGAAGAAAAACGCTGACATTTTAATAAATTGCCTGAAGGCAGTAAGTAAAAATTGATTAAATTTTATGGAAAGCGTGATTTGCGATCTTTGCGGCGATAACCATACTAAAAAACTGTGGACTACTTCTGACCGATGGACGAAAACCGGTCAGCGCTTTGACATTGTGCGATGTCTGGAATGCGGTTTGGTTTTTGTTAACCCCCGACCCGATAAAAATGAAATAGAAAGATTTTATCCTGAAGAATATTCTCCCTATCATCGCTCAAAAAAAATCAGGTGGTTCTTAAAAAAGAATTTTCAGCTTGCCAGAGAGGTTAATATTTTAAGGAAATTTCTGCCGGAAAAGGCAAAGATCTTGGAAATTGGGGCCGGCGGAGGAGAAGATTTGGCGTTCTTGCGCGATCGGGGCAAATGGCTGACAGAGGGCACAGATTTAAGCCCGTACGCGAAAGAAACCGCTCAAAAGGAGTTCCGGCTTAATTTGACGCTGGGCCAGCTTGAAGAAATCTCTTTTCCAAATGAGAGCTTTGATTTAGTCCGCAATAAATACGTTTTAGAACACGTTCATTCTCCAAAATCAATGATTGGAGAAACCTATAGGATTTTAAAACCGGGCGGCCGGTTGATATTATGGGTGCCGAATTTTGATTCTTTGAGCCGGATGATTTTTAAGAGTTACTGGGAAGGCGGAGAAGCTCCCCGCCATCTTTATAGTTTCAGTAAAAAGACTATTTCCGAGTATCTGAAATACAAGAATTTTTCGATAGAAAAAATTGAGCAAAGCGTTATTCCCAACACGTTTATCCATAGTTTCAGAAGAATTTTGGAAGACGCGAACATGCCTGATTTTATTCTTAACTTTTTTAGGATAGAAAATCCTCTGGCGCTGATCTTGTTTTTCCCGCTGTCGATTTTGGCGGCTCTGGCGCGGAAAAGCGATCGATTGTTGGTCATAGCCAGAAAACCTTTATGAGGCGATATTTAAAATCGGTAATTTTTGGGCTGTTTTTTTTGGCGGTATTTTTTCTGTTATTGCGACAAGTAAGCGTGTCGGACTTGGTTTTGAGTTTTAAAAACATAAAATGGCAGTTCTTGGTTCTTGGATTTTTGTCATATCTTTTTGTTAATGCCATTCGGGCTTATCGTTTTAACATGATTTTGAGGGACAGGGTTGGTTTTTTCAGATTTCTTAGAATAACGTTCTTTCAAAATTTCTATAATGTAATTCTGCCTTTCCGTATGGGCGAGCTTTCTTATGTTTATCTGGTCGGCAAAAGCGGCAATATAGGCTTGGGAGAAAATATAGCGTCGCTTGTGAGTGTTCGGATTATTGATCTTATCGTTTCGGTGGGCATATTTTTATTTTCGATTATTTTTATAACAGCAAAAGAATCGGCAATTTTTACTTGGTTTGCCGTAACGGTTCTTATTCTCGCGCTTTTGTTTTTCACAATCTTGATTTTTTTTGGTGTCGGATTAGCTTCTCTGTCGATGAATTTTTTAGACAAAATAAATTTTTTAAAGACGCCGCTTTTAAAAGAGAAGACAAAAAAAATTCAAGAATTTTTTATCTCATTTGGCGAACTCAAGAAAAGGGGTTTAATTTTTAAGATCGCCGCGCTTTCAATCGCCGTTAATGGCTTTTTGTTTACTTCCGGCCTCCTTCTTCTGCATAGTGTTTCGGTGATTTTGCCGGTTTGGCAGCTGATTTTCGCTTATTCTTTCCCTCTTTTTGTGAGTATGACTCCTTTTTATGCTTTTGGAGGATTCGGCAGTTATGAAAGCTCAACCGCTTTAGCGCTGTTTATTCTTGGCTTAAGCAAGGACAAGGCTATCGCATCGGCCTTAATTCTTCACGCAGAAGAGTTGATTTTCGTGATTTTACCCGCTTTCGCGGTTTTAGCCTTTATAGGGCTGAAAAATGTTACTTTTAAGCCAAAAAAAGAGTTTTAAATGAAGTTCATGAAAGATTTTGAAAGCTCAAAAATTTTAGTTTTTGGGGGCGCCGGTTTTATCGGTTCGAACTTTATCCGCCATATTTTATCGGAAGAGCATCCGGAAAAACTGGTTAATTTCGACAAGCTGACTTATTCCGGGAATCCGGATAATTTGCGGGAAATTACTTCTGATCCGGCGTATGAGTTCATGAGAGACGATATTGCCGATTATCGGGCCGTTGAAGCGACGATTAAAAAATATAAGCCACAGTATATTATTAATTTCGCCGCTGAAACCCATGTGGACAGAAGCATCCATGTCGGTGCCAGGGATTTTATAAGAACTAATACCGAGGGTGTCTTTAATGTTCTTGAGGCAATAAAAAATATTGGCGGAGTCAAAAAATTCGTTCAAGTTTCGACTGATGAGGTTTATGGCAGTCTGGATTTAAATTCCAAAAGGAAGTTCAAAGAAGGTGACGAGTTAAAACCTAATTCGCCATACGCGGCATCAAAGGCATCGGGAGATCTTTGGTGTCGCGCCTATTATTCGACCTGGAATACGCCGGTGGTTGTGACACGCTGCGCGAATAATTTCGGCGCCTATCAGTACCCGGAAAAACTTATTCCTTTTTTTATTCTTAGAATGCTTACCGGTCAAAAACTCCCGCTTTACGGAACGGGTGAGAACATCAGAGACTGGATTCACGTTTTAGACCATTGTCAAGCTTTGAAATTATGTCTTTTGAGCGGAAGGCCGGGAGATATTTATAATATCGGGGCCGGCAACGAAAAGACCAACATAGAAATGGCGAAAATGATTTTAGCTCACTTTAATAAAGACGAATCTCACATTGAATTCGTGACAGACAGGCCAGGGCATGATTTAAGATACGGAATTAACACAGACAAAATCAGAACTGAACTCGGCTGGGAGCCGGGATATAACTTCAATATAGGATTTAGCCAGACGATCCGGTGGTATATCGACAATCGATCTTGGGTTGAAAAAATTTACAATAAGACCGATGATATAAATGCGCATATCAAGAATTTAAATAAAGACAAATATAAAAATTAAGTCGAATTTCTACATAGTATGAAAGGCGTAATTGCGGCCGGCGGTCTAGGGACACGTTTAAGGCCGTTAACCCATATAACCAATAAGCACCTTTTGCCGGTTTTTGATAAGCCGATGATTTTGTATCCAATGGAAACGCTTAGAAAATCGGGAATTGAAGAAATCATGATTGTCTGCGGCAGGGAACACGCGGGGCACTTCATGAATTTTTTGGGCTCGGGAGCGGAATACGGTGTTAATCTGTCATACAGCATTCAGGGGAAAGACGATGCCGGCATTGCCGATGTTTTAAAATATGCCAAAGATTTCGCCAAAAAGGACAATATCGCCTTCATTCTGGGCGATAATATTTTTGAAAACGATTTTGTCAAAGCAGTCAATAAGTTTAAAAAAGGGACAACTATTTTCCTCAAAGAAGTTAATGACCCCGAACGTTTTGGGACGCCTGTTTTTGATAAAACCGGAAAAAAAATATTGGAGATTAAAGAAAAACCTCTTAAGCCAACATCAAAATACGCTCAAGTCGGTTTTTACCTTTTTGATAATCGGGTTTTTGATATGCTTAAGGACCTTAAGCCCTCTTCAAGAGGACAGCTTGAAATAGTTGACGCAGTTAATCGGTATATCAAGTCGGGCGATTCACAGCATGAATTTGTCAAAGGTTTTTGGTCGGATGCCGGCACGGTAGAATCGCTCCTTAAGGCCAGCAACTGGGTTGCGGGCGAGAAAGATGAATAAAATTTCCGAAGCTAATGGGAATAAATCGGATTTTAAACGAATATAAAATTCCTATCATTATTTTTTTAGTCGCTATCGCAAGCGGCTTTTTTTGGAATCAAAAAATATTCGGTCAGATCATACCTGGCGCAGACCCTCTTTTTGATTGTGTCGCGCAAGATTTAGTTTACCGGGGCAGTTTTACCTGCCAAGGAGAAGATACGTTCGCTGAGCCGCTTTACCCCTTGTTTCTCGCGGTTATTTACAAGATCTTTGGGGTTGATTATGACATTGTTCGCGTCATTCAAATAATAATTTTTTCCGCGACAGCCATCTTTGTTTATTTGATCGCGCGGCAATTTTTTAGTTTTAATTTTGCCGCTTTTACGGCCCTGATGACCGCGGTATTCTATGGCTTGGCTAATCAAGCCGGTCTTATAATGACCGAAACGATTTTTACGTTTTTGATTGTAATCACGGTCTATTTTGCTTGTAAAGCAGCCTCGGAAGATAAAAACATTTATTGGTGTATTGCGGGCGTGTCTTTGGGACTTGCCACATTGACCCGGGGCATTGTTCAATTTCTTTTTATATTTTTCGCAATTAATGTTTTTATTTATTATTATCGAAAATTGGGGTTTTCCGGATCCATTCTAAAGTCCGGCATAATAGTATTATCTTTTGTGATTGTAGTTTTGCCGTGGATAACGTTGGGAAGCGCCAGCGGATCGGTTTCGCCGCGAGGCGGCCGAGTTTTATTTTCCAGGACCGGCTGGATGGAAAGGCTATACCCTCATTACTCGGCACATTTGGTGGGCCACCTCTTCGGCTATTATTTTTCTCAAAAATTTGATTTTGAAGTAAAATCGTCGGATTTTCGCGATGATCCGGAACAAGAGCAGAAAGTCCGCGAATTCAGATCTGCCGGGAAAAGTCAGGGAGAAATTAATGATGTACTGCTTGAGCAAGCAAAAGGCAGGATTCTAAAAGCGCCGCATAAATACATTTTAGTATCGGTTTTGGATTTTATCAGCTTGAATAGTCCGATAATCCCAAGCGGGTCGCTTTGGCAAAATACCGCTATAATCCATCCTATGTTTGCCGAAGGCAGGCATCCGGAAATATCGGGAGCTTTTAAGACGGCCATTATTCTTGGCTTGAGATTCACTTGGTTTGCCTTTATGTTTCTGACAATCTACGGAGTCATTAAAAGCATCAAAAGTCCTGAAAATAATGGTCTGGGCTGGGGGAAAATCGGCTGGATTATTTTAGTTATTCTCTACTTTAATCTGGCATATAGCGCCGTTCACGCCATACCCCGCTATGCCTTGCCAATTTATCCTTTTTATGTTATTTTAGCGATTGTAGGAATTGGGCGATTTTTTAATTTGAAATGGCTATTTTTTCAAGAATCAAAAATATCGGAATTTTAACGCTTGCCGGCGTTAAATTTATTTCCAGCGGTCGGGCTGATAAAAAAATCGAAATGCCCAAAAAGATTTTGATTGTTCATCTGGGGAAATTGGGCGATATGGTTTGCGCTACCCCGATGTTCAGGGTCGTTAAGGAAAAGTATCCGGAGAGCAAAATTTATGTTGCGGGCAACCAGACTAATCAGGAACTTTTGCGTGGCAATCACGATGTTAACGCCTATTTGGTTTATTCTTGGCGTTTTGGAAAATTTCTTAAGATTATCAAAAAAGAACATTTCGATTTTGCCTGCGTTACCACTCCTGATTTTTTGGCTTTAGCCGCTTTGTATCTCGCGGACATTCCCTTGATCTCCGCTCCGATGGTTAGAAACGGCTTCAGTCCATATGAAACCAGGCCTTATAAGTTTTTACGTCATTTTGTCGTAACAAAGCCGCATCATATGGGCAATTACGCCGCTCGAGAATATCTGCGACTGCTTGAGCCAATTGGTATTTTTGCCGAAGATACCAAAAAATATCTCCATTTTTCCGAGGAGGCGGAAAACAAAATATTAAATTTTTTTGCTGAACGAAACATAAACTCGCATTCCGATTTTGTCGTTGGCATCACGCCTTCCGCCGGCAATAAAATAAAAGAGTGGCCGCGCGACAGATTCGCAAAGCTGGCCGATTATATTTTTGAAAAATATCACGCGAAAATTATTGTGATAGGCGGACCTAATGATGCCGAAGTAGACGAAATGACGGATTTAATGGATCGTGGAACTAAATTTATCAGCGCGCGCGGGATTTTTAATATTGAGGAACTGAAGGCATTAATCTCAAAACTGCATCTTTTTATAAGTGTTGATACGGGTCCCATTTACATTGCCGAAGCATTTGATGTGCCGACTATTGACATTATCGGCCCAATTGATGAAAAAGAGCAGCCGCCAATAGGCAAATTACACAAAATTGTTGTTGCCGAAAGGCAAAAACCGGAGTTATATGTAATGAACGCGAGAGTTTATAATGAGAAGGAAGCAAGGCGCCAGACTGAGGCGATAGGCGCGCAGATGGTTATAGATAAGTTTGAAGAGTTGGTAAAAATCTTAAAAGATGAAAAAAGAATACCCGTTTAAGTTAATAGACGGATTCAGGGGGAAAAAGATATGCGTAATCGGCGATTTAATGCTCGATCATTTTATATTTGGCGACGCCAGGAGGATCTCTCCTGAAGCGCCAGTGCCGGTAGTTTTGGTTGAACGCGAGATATTCGCGCCGGGAGGCGCGGGCAATGTTGCCGCTAATATAGCGGCGTTAGGCGGGAAAGCGCGGGTTATGGGTCGGATTGGCTCCGATACTGCCGGATTGCGGTTGATGCAAGAGTTAAAGCAAAAAGCGATCGAGTGCGGCCAAGTTTTAAGAACGAAACAACCCACGATTCAAAAAGCCAGAGTAATCGCCGGCGGTCAGCAGATAGTCAGGGTAGACTATGAGAAATATAAAGAAAGCATTAAGGCGGAGAGAAGAATTTTAATTAAAAATATTCTTAGCGGGATCAAAGACTGGGACGCTGTAATTATCTCCGATTACGCTAAGGGTTTTATAACCCCTGATATCGCCAGAGATATTATCAAAATAGCTAAAAAATATAAGAAACCGGTTGTTGCCGACGTCAAACCAGCTATCGCATCGGCTTGCCGTAATGTTGACATAATGACCCCAAATTTTTCGGAAGCTCAGACAATAAGCAAGACGACCGCTGGTTTGAAAGAAGTAGGCCGTATTATCCAGAAGCGGCTTAATTGCAATGTTTTAATTACCCAAGGAGCGCGCGGCATGACCCTTTTTAATAAAAATAAGATAAGTCGTCTTCCGGCCCAAGCTCGCGAAGTATTCGACGTGGCGGGCGCGGGAGACACGGTAACGGCAGTTATGGCTTTAGCCCTTGCTTCAAGCGCGAAATTAGAGGACGCGGCTTTGTTGGCAAATCGGGCGGCTGGCATTGTTGTCGGCAAAGTCGGCACGGCAGTAGTTTTGCCGGAAGAATTAAAAAAGAACATATGAGGATTTTAGGATTAAAAATTTTCGGCCGTCATGACAATGGCGCGGCACTCATAGACGGGGAGAAAGTTTTTGCCGTGCATCAAGAGCGACTGGACCGCAAAAAATATAGCGCTAAATTTCCCGCCGAAGCCATTGACTACTGTCTGAAAGCCGCCGGCTTTGAAAATATAGGCCAGGTTGATATTGTTGCCGTAGACCAGATGACTCCCGATATCGGGCCTCTGATTGAAGTATTTTCCAAACACGGCTTGTGGGACAAAATAAAAAATAAAGTTATTTTCGTTAATCATCATGACGCGCACGCGGCAAGCGCTTATTTCTGTTCTCCGTTTGAAGAAGCGGCCGTGATGGTTGTTGACGCCGGCGGTCAGACCGCGCGAATGGATGGCGAGAAATTAGCGGTTGAGACTGAATCGTTTTACAGCGCGTCCGGCGGCAAATTGAAGTTGTCGCATCGCAATCGCCAGCCGGTCAGGACAGGCGGGGGACTGGAGGGCATCGGCGGTGTCGGTAATTTTTATTCGCAGGTTACTTATTTCATTAATTTCGGCAAATGCGAAGAGGGTAAAACCATGGGCTTGGCACCCTATGGCAATGACAAGTTTGTGGATTTAATAGTCGAAGAACAATTTGTTAAAAAAATCGGCCCCTTGCAGTATGTTTTTCAGACGCCTCTTGAGCCCCATCCGGAATATGATTTTGGATATTTATTCAAGAAAAATTCCTATTCCAGAAAAGCGGCCTGGTTTCGGCTGATTAAAACTCTGCGGTTTCCCAAGAGGCACCCGCTGTTCAAATCTCTGCCGGCTCAGTTTGCCGAAGGCCGCCGGCCGAAAAATACGAAGTTGCCCGATGACTCCTATACCGATCTGGCTTTTTGGGCGCAACACTGGCTTGAAAAAGTAATGATTGATTACGCGAACGAGCTGCATAAAATTACGAAATCAAAGAATCTCTGCATTGCCGGCGGAGTCGGTCTGAACAGCGTCGCGAATAAAAAAATCCTTGACGCTTCGCCTTTTGAAAATATTTTTATCCAGCCGGCCGCGGGGGACTCGGGTTTGCCTTTGGGAGCGGCGCTTTGGGTTAAACATCAGTTGAACGAAGATCAGTCGAGGTGGCGCATGGATAGCGCCTATCTCGGGCGGCCTTATAGCGAAAACGAAGTTCTGGAGGCGTTGGCTGTGTCCGGCGAGAAATATATTAAATTGGAAAATCCTGCCAAAACAGCGGCTGAACTTATCGCTCAAGAAAAAATTGTCGGGTGGGTGCAGGGCGGCAGTGAATACGGGCCCAGGGCTTTGGGCAACAGAAGCATTTTATGCTCGCCAATCCCGCCGGGTATGAAAGACAAACTAAACGCCCAGGTAAAACACAGGGAATCATTCAGGCCTTTCGCGCCCGCTGTGCTTGAAGAGCGAGCGTCGGAGTATTTTGATTTGAATTGCACAAGTCCCTTTATGTTGCTTGTGGCTAAAGTTAAAAAAGACAGTATTCCGGCGATTACGCACGTTGACGGCACTGGCCGCGTTCAGACCGTGTCGCGTAAGCAAAATCCAGCGTTTTATAATTTAATCGAAGAATTCGGAAAAATTACCGGAGTGCCGGTAGTGCTGAATACGTCTCTTAACGATAACGGCGAGCCGATTGTTGAAACGCCCGAAGATGCCTTAAAATCATTCAGAAAAACAAATCTGGATGCTCTTATTATCCACAATTATTTAATTTTGAGAGATTAAAATGAAAATTCTAGGGCTTCACATTGAAACTCACGATACCGGAGCCGCTTTAATTAAGGACGGCAAAATTATTGCCGCGGTCAATGAAGAAAGACTATCTCGCGTCAAAATGGATGGTAGTATTCCCTGGCGTTCTATAAAGGAAGTTCTAAGAATTGCCAATGCCAAAGAAGGCGATATAGATGTTATTGCTTTTTCGGGATTTAAGCCGGGGTCGAAAAAACTTTTTTATTTTTTTTGGCAGCAGGCGCAGCGCGCTGTCTATACTAAGGGGAGTTATCTTAAGTCGTTTTTAAACCCTAAAACCTTTAATTTTGGCCGTTTTTTACGTCAGACGGGCATTGCCGCGGCGATTGAATATTTTGGAGTCACTAAAGGAGCTAGGGAAATTATAAGAGAATTTAAACGGAAAGGATTCTCCGGGAGCGTTATTTTTGTTAATCACGACCTGGCTCACGCGGCCGGCGCTTATTTTACCTCCGGATTTGACCCCGTTAGAAGCCGCCCTGCCGAAGGCACGGCTACGACCGCCTCGGGGCGATCTGCTTCTAACGGGGTTGAAAAAGGATTTGTCGCGATTATAGAGGGTTCGAGTTTCGACAATACGGCTTCATTTTGGCAAGCCGAACATGGAAATTTAGAAAAGATTCATGAAATTCCTTTGCCGCATAGCCTGGGCCGTTACTATGAAGTCGTGACTGCCATATTGGGGTTTCATCCCAAAAAACACGGCGGAAAGATTACTGGGCTTGCCGCTTTCGGGGACCCGAAAAAATATTATGACAAAGTCGCGGCTCTGCTTACGGTTAAGGGGCTTGAAGTAAAAGTCAGCCCGAAATTATTTTCTTTGTACGACGAATATTTTGCGCGCGGCCGCAAGTTGCCTCTATATTTTGAGGACGCAAGCCGCGAAGATGTGGCGGCCGCCTTTCAAAAGCGTCTTGAAGATGTGGTGTTGGAACTGATGCGAAGTCTTTTAGCGAAATATCCGTCAGATACGATTATGCTTTCAGGCGGCGTTTGCGCCAACGTGAAGTTAAATATGGAAATCATGCGTTTGCCGCAGATCAAAAAGATTTTTGTCCATCCCGGAATGGGGGATGCCGGCCAGGCGCTTGGCGCGGCGCTTTGGGCTTATAGTGCGCACAATCAAAATTTTAGGCCTTTTCGGCTTGACAATGTGTATTGGGGGCCTTCATATAGCGATAGCGAAGTTGAGGCCGGTTTGAAGAAATCCGACCTTGAATACTCAAGGCCGGATAATTTGGCAGAAACAGTCGCCGGACTTTTAAATCATAAAAAAGTGGTCGGCCTTTTTAATGGCCGTATGGAATACGGCCCGAGAGCTCTGGGAAACCGGTCTATTTTGTACCCGGCCACCGACCGTTCCGTCAACGACTGGCTCAATAAGCAGTTAAAGCGCACCGAATTCATGCCTTTCGCTCCGGTCACGCTCGATGAGCGCGCTTATGATTGCTACCTGAAAGAAGATATTGATAAATGCAGGCAGGCGGCTCAGTTTATGACGATCGCCGTTGGCGTTACCGATTTTATGAAAGAAAGAATGCCGGCGGCAGTCCATATTGACGGAACGGCTCGCCCCCAGCTCATGACGCGGGAAATTAATCCGCTTTATTATGATATTTTGAAAAATTACGAAAAATTAACAGGCCTTCCCACTCTGGTAAATACCAGCTTTAATATGCATGAAGAACCGATTGTCTGCGCGCCCGAAGACGCCATTAAGGCGTATGAGGCGAGCAGACTGGACGCTTTGGTGATAGGGAACTACTTAGTAACTAGAAACTAGCGACTAGCTTAGATTAAATCCCAATTCTAAAATCTCAATGTCAAACAAAATCCCAAATCTCAATGACCAAAAAATGAATTTGAGATTTTATTGGAAATTTGTAATTGAGATTTGAGATTTATGCGAATAATTATTTTATCAGACTATTTTGATGACAGGGGGGGCGCGGTCGGAGTCGCGAGAGCGACGGCTTTCGGGCTGAAAGCGTTGGGTTATGAAGTAAGCGTTATTACAACGATTCAGGACAAAGCAAAAGCGGCGCGGAGGAATGAAAACGGCGTTGACGTTTACCAGATTTATTCGGACTATAATCTTTTCTGGCGCGCTTATCGAAGTCTGTATAATCCGCAAACGGTGGGGGTGGTGAGAAAAATTCTGGGCGAACTAAAGCCCGACGTGGTTCACGCCCATAATATTCACACGCATTTGTCGTATTACGCGCTCAAACTCGCAAAGAAGGCTAGCGCCAAGGTTTTCCTGACGGCTCACGATGTAATGATTTTCCATTACGGCAAACTGACGGAATTTATAGACAGAGACGACTTGTCCTGTCCGGAAAATTTTGGATATAAAATCACCGTCTGGCAGCAGATAAAAAGAGCGGGCAAGACTTATAATCCGATGCGAAACATAATTATCCGATATTATCTTAAGTATGTTGATAAAATTTTTGCCGTATCGGCCGCTCTTAAGAAAGCTCTCGGCGATAACGAAATCAAAAATACAGAAGTGGTCCACAACGGCATAGAGATTGATTATTGGCGGCCGGAAAATTCAATAGCGGATAATTTTAAGTCGCGTTTCGGTCTCGGCGACAGGCTGGCCGTTTTTTTCGGGAGCAGGCTGGGCGCCGATGGCCAGGAATTGATAATTTCGGCGATAAAAATAGTCGCGGGGAAAATCCCGCAGGCGGTTTTATTGCTGGCGGGCAAAAATAATGGAAATATGAAAAAAATGACAGACTTGGCTGATAAATCTGGCGTCGGCAAGAATGTCATCAATTGCGGCTGGCTGTCGGGGCAGGATCTTAAAGCCGCCTTTTTAGCTTCTAATGTTGTGATTCTGCCCTCGCCCTATTTTGATTCTTTTCCTTTGCTTAATCTTGAGGCCATGGCTTGCAAAAAGCCCGTTGTTGCCACCTGCTTTGGAGGCAGCCGCGAGTCAGTTGTAGATAGCGAAACCGGTTTTATAGTCAACCCTTTCGATACGGAAACGCTGGCTGACAGAATCGTTGATTTGCTGGAGAATCCCGAAAAGGCCAAAATTTTTGGCGAGGCGGGATACGCGAGGGTAAAAGCCGAGTTTGGTTTGAATAGGATGATAGATAATTATTTAATTTGGTACTAAAAATGAAGACAATATTTATTTCCAGTTTTCATCCTTTTATTTCTAAAAATATCCTGAACACGGATGTGTTTAAAATTTTTCGCGCGCGGCAGGATTTAAAAATCGTGCTTTTGGTTCCTTTTGTTAGGAAAGAATTTTTTGAGGCAAACTACGGCTCCGACAATGTCGCCGTTGAAGGAATTGATACCACGCGATTTTCCAATTCCCGCTCCAACGGTTTCTTTTCATGGGCGGCCTTCTTTTTTGTTTACTCCCACTGGATAAGACGGAAAAGGAGGGATTATCTGAACGCCAATTGGAGCATTTATAATTTTATAAAATTCCGTTCATTCATGGTTCTGACATGGTTTTTGTCGGGCCATAAAGCGCTGAACGGGATTTTCAGGAGTTTGGACTGGCGCTACTCTCCGGGCGATTTTTTTAAAAAACAATACGACCGGTACAAACCTGATTTGGTTTTTTCAACGGACATTTACACGGATTTCGACCAGGCCGTCATTAAGGAAGCTAAGATGAGGAAAACCCGGACAATCGGAATGGTCCGTTCCTGGGATAATAATTTCAGCAAGGGACTGATGAGGTTTTTGCCTGACAAACTTGTTGCTAACAACGAAGTAATAAAAAAAGAGGCGATAGAACTGCATGATTATCCTGAAAATGACATCTTCATTGGCGGCTTGCCGCAATTTGACGATTATTTGAAAGCGCCTTTCCAAAATCGCGAAGATTACTTCAAATCAATCGGGGGCAATCCCAATAAAAGAGTGGTTTTATTCGCTCCGGGCAGTCCGGAAGAGTTCGGCGGAGTTAATCTGGCTATTCCCCGCGTCCTGAAAGAGGCAAAGCAAAAAGGAATTTTGCCGGAAGACATTCAATTCTTAATAAGCAATCATCCTCATCGTCCCAATGATTTTTCCGAGCTGGCCGGTGACAAAGACTTCATCGTCAGGTGGCTGGGCACGAAACTGGGCGGCCGCGAAAATGTTGAGTTTTCTTCAGAAAACAGCCGCCAACTCGCGGACATGATCTACTATTCTGACATCGTTATCTGGATGGCTTCTTCAATCGGATTGGACGCCTTGGTCTTCAATAAGCCGGAGATAGTGGTTAATTTTGACCTGGAAAAAATTCCTTATTGGAAGAGCGTCCGCCGTTTTCACGACGAAGACCACATGCGCGCTTTCTTTAAGACCGGAGGCATTAAAATGGCCGGGAAGCTTGACGATGTGGTCAATTTTGTCCGCGATTATTTAAAAAATCCCCGTCTTGACGAGGAAGGAAGGACCAAGGCTCGTGAACAGCAGCTTTGGAAAGTAGACGGTAAATCAGGGGAGAGGATCGCTAACTTTATTTTATCTTTCCTTTCTTAATACGCCTGAACTTATTTTCCATTAAAATCCACTCTTCAGGCGTGTTAATATCCGCGTCATAAAAATCGCTCATCGGATAGAGCGTCTGAGTTTTGCCCCAGAGCGTTGGTTTTTCTGCGTAGAGATTTCGTGAATTAATCACGAAAACGATGTCGTTTTTCGTGTAATAAGTCGGCAAAAGCTGGCGGCGGTGCGGCATCTCATGTATTGTCTGGCCCTTGGCGTTTGTAAGAAAATTTCGTTTTGCCGGCAGTTCAAAAACCCAATACGGGTTATGGCTTGCCGTCAGCTCTGAAGCGGCGATTACGCAATCGGATTTTTTTCCTATCGCCAGCTCAATGGCTCCGTCGATATGTTCGGCGGAGCGAAGGGGATTGGTCGGCAAAAGCCAGGCGACATAATCGCTTCTGTATCCTTCGTTTTTCTTGAGCCAGTCAACGGCGAATTTTAAAACATGCTCCAATTTGCTTGAAGGCTGGGCCAATTCTGCCAGCTGGACAAAAGGCGTTTCTGCGCCGTATCGGCGGGCGATTTTTGCGATTTTTTTATCGTCCGTGCTGACGATCACCCGGTGAACCAGCTTGCTTTTTAACGCCTCTTCAATGGTCCAGGCGATAAGCGGTTTACCGCAGAAGCTTTTGATATTCTTGTCGGGTATGCCCTTTGAACCGCCTCGGGCGGTTATCAAAGCTATAATTTTTCTTGATTTTGGCATGATTCTGTTTATATAACGCAAGTCCTGCCTAAAATAGCACAAATTCAGGCAAAAGTAAATGCTTAAGATCCCTTATGAAGAAAAAATATCGCAGGGACTTAAAAATCCGGTCATTAAAGGCCGGATTTATTATTTTATTGCATTTCTAAAATTTTGAAAGTCTGTCCCGTATCAACATATTCACGCGCCTTAAGGAACGTGTTCGTCGGCATATCGCCGAAATTAAGCGGCTCGCCCGTGCGCGGATTGTACAGGATCTTGGTCGCGTCATCCAGCTCCAAAACATACTGGTGGAAATTTTCGTCGCAGACTGGCTCGCCAGTGCCCGAGTCGAAGCTGATCCCAAACACGTCTTGAAGCGTCTGTTTTACTTTCGAGTGATGAAGCATTTCTGTTCCGGGGTACCAGGTGGCGGTAAACATGCGTTTATTTACAGAATCAAGCGACTTGCCGCAGGAGGAGTAGAAATCTTCCTGCCATTTGATAAAAGCAACGCTAATTTTCAGGTCTGCTAAGGTCTCGGTTGGGTAGGCCATAATCCAGGTGCAATTGGCGTGAATGCCGGCATTCTCGCAGTTTTTAATGCCTTCAATCATAGTGCGCGGGAACTGATACGTTTTGCCGTCAACTCTCACGTCCATAAGGCCGTTTTTAAGGATAAAACCGCCTTTTTGCATGGCCTTCAAAACGTCAGGGCTGGCGCTCTCGGCTCCGAAGCCGATATAAATACAGCCGGCTTCGGCCATCAAGTCAACGCGCTTGGGATTTTCAAAAATATACTCGCCGGCGCTTCGCGGCTTGGGCTTCAAGCCAGCGGACTCGTCTAGACGGGTGTGGGTGCCCCAGCGTATGTTAAGGGGCTTGAGTAAGGGCACCATCTCAGCGATTCTTTGATAATCCACCGCGAAATTGTCGTCCGGCATGCCGATGAAGTCAACGTCGTATTTTTTAATATGCGCTCTAAATTCGTCAGCCAGATTTTGTGCCGAGCGCATGCCGTAATTTCTTTCGCCCTGCGCGCCGCGGTAGCAGAAGGCGCAGGCGTAAGGACAACCGCGCGAAGAAACAAAGGTCGTGCTTCGGCTCATCGTGAACGAAGCGGCAGAACTGTTGTTTGCCGAAACTCCCCAAATGGGATTGCCGATATAGTATTCCAGAATCCTGTTGCCAAAGACGTCTTCTTTCAGCAGGTCCAAATCCGCGAAGGGGATGGCGTCCAGGTTTCTCGGCCGGTCGCCTTCATAAAGAAAGCGGGGCCGGTTGTTGATTTCACCGACATAATAGGGCGCCAGTTTTCCGGCATTGGCGGCATCGGTTAAGCCCATCTCCTTGATAATTTTGGCGTCATAAGCGATTTTCACGATCACGTCATCGCCCTCTGAACGGGCGACGCCGTCGAGCTCGGGAATGTAATTGAGTAAACCGAGTTTCAGTTCTGTCGCCAGGCCGTTGCCGGAAACCAAAAAAACCTTAGGTAGCATAATGCGCACCATTTTTGCAATTTTCTCTTGCCAGCAAAGCGTCGTAATTTTTCCTGAAAGACCAATTAAATCCGGTTCGCCATGAACTTCAAAGTGACGATTAATGAGTTCCAAGGCCTCATCATAAGTTAAATGCCTTCCATTTTTGAGACCCTGTTTTTCCGCGATTTTATCTTTAATTCGATAAGCATTAAGATCAATTACTGTGGCATAAACTCCGTAGTTTTGCCATAAGTTAGTCGCCAGAAGCAAGGGGCCCTGCGGCGTGACGTTAGGAATGGCCGTTTCCCTTAAGGGCATATTAATGAAGACAACGTTAAGGCCACGCAAATCAGACGATCCGATATTTTTTATGATATCGGCCGGGTGCGCTCTGCATAACGGCTTTGAGAGAGGAATCGGAGCGATAGAGAGACCACTCATCGTTTGTCTCCGTTTTATTAAAGACCTTTACTTTTGTTAGGCAATATAATAACTCGAAATTTTAAGAAGCGCAAGTTTTTTGACAAATGAACCATTTTATGGTAACTAATCCAGGAATACAAGCAAGTACTTTGATATAACCTAAAGGGGGAGGGGGCACCAAATGCAAAGCATTGGCATTCTACAAGGAAGGCTTACTCCTAATCCCGATGGAAGCATCCAGTTCTTCCCCAAGGACAATTGGGAAGACGAATTCAGATTGGCAAAACAAATCGGTTTTGACTGCATTGAACTTTTGGTGAAAAATGATTCCTACGAAGAGAATCCGTTGTGGTCGCAGTCGGGAGCGCGCGAGATAAGATATCTTGCCGCCCAATCAGGTTTGGTTATTCCATCTGTTCATGGCTTTTATTCCAAAGCAGAAAATTATTCGCTAATTCTTCGCCATCTGGTAAAACAGGCGGCTTTCGTGGACGCAAGAACGGTTTTGATTTCTTTCTTTAATAACAATGCGCTAAAGACAGATGAAGACAAGCGATTCGCCTGCTCTCAGATTGCGCCGGTTCTTTCCGATTGCGAAGGACTTGGAGTTTATCTCGGCATTGAGACGGAACTTAAAGCCGAAGAGCTTCTGGAATTCGTTGAATCATTCAATCATCCGCGTGTTGGTGTCTATTATGACTTGGGCAATATGGCGAGTATGGGCGTTGATGTCTTAGCGGAGATCCGGCTGCTAAACCGTCGCATCGTTGGTGTTCACGTAAAAGACAGACTGCCCAATGGCGGGCCGACTATTCCGTTGGGCGAGGGATGCGTTGATTTTTACGGCGCCTTTTCAGCGCTGCGTGAGATCGGCTATCAGGACCCGCTGATCATTCAGGGAGCGCGGCTTCCGGGCGTTGATGATATAATTTTGAACCGGAGATATCATATTTTCGTAAAGTATGTGCTATATGAGATTAACAAAACCAAAGGAGGGAAAGCGTGAACGCGGAAAAAATCCTTGATTTGTTTTCTTTGGAGGGCCAGTTGGCCATTGTAACGGGAGGAGCCGGACGGCTTGGAGTTCAGCATTGCAAGATTTTGCACGACGCCGGAGCGCGCGTGATTTCTTTTGACGTCGCGCGAAACGGCGAACTTGACGGCATCGCCGAGCAGGTTGTTGTGGATATCACCAGCCACAACGCGGTAACCCGGACCGTGGACACATTGGTGTCGGTGTGCGGGCGAATAGACATCCTGATTAACAACGCCGCGTTCAATCCCCGCGTCGGAAAAGACGCGGACGCGACTAGTGACGAGCACTGGAGTCCTTATGAAATATATCCAGAATCAACATGGCGCAAAGAGTTTGCGGTTGGTCTTGATGGCACTCAATGGTGTACTCAAGCAGTTGCAAAATATATGATTCCGCAAAACCGCGGCTGTATCATTAACATTGCTTCAACGTCCGCTATCACTGCTCCGGATCATAGAAAATACAAGCCCGGGAAATTTAAGTCGGTTGCTTATCCAATCATCAAGGCGGCATTAGTGATGCACGCTAAGGATTGGGCATCTTATTTCTCAAGAGTAGCGCCTTGCATTAGAATTAATTCCGTATGTTTCGGTGCCGTGAACTTTGGATCAATGGATCCGGAATTTCTTGCCAAGCTCGGCGAGCGTAATATGCTCGGCCGGCCGGCTCGGCCCGACGAATATCAAGGCGTAATTCTTTTCCTCTGTTCCAAGGCCGCGGAGTTTATCACGGCCAGTACTCTTGTCGCGGACGGAGGCCAGACCGCATGGTAAGAGAAAACATGATTTATCGCGAGCTTGGCAGGACGGGGCTTAAGGTCTCGGCGATTGGATTTGGCACGGCCGAAATCGGTTTTGCTTACGGCATGGGGCCAAGAGGGCTTCCGACCGACGCTGAAGCGAATTTTATTCTTAAATTTGCCGTGGATTTGGGCATCAACTATTTTGACACTGCAAGAGCTTATGATTTGGCCGAAGAACGTATCGGCAGATCGGGTATCGCGAGAATTGACGGTGTTGTCGTAGGCACCAAGTGCGCGCAATTTCTTGAGAAAGGCCTTAAGTTGTCATATCCGGAAATGAAAAGGCAGATTATCGAAGAAGTTGAAACAAGCTTGATAAACCTCCGCTTGGACACGCTTCCGCTTTTGTATCTTCACGGCGGGACGCGCCATGATATTGAGACGGGGATTCTTTCCGAAATCCTGCGTGGCCTCAAGGGTGCCGGAAAAGTAAAACATACCGGCATATCCTTGCGAGGCGAAGATAACGCTTTAGCGGCCATAGAGTCCGGATTCTTTGACGTAATTCAGGTGGCACATAGCATTTTGGACCAGCGGATGACGGCTCAAGTCCTGATTCTTGCCAAAGAGCGCGGCGTGGGCGTCGTTAACCGTTCCGTTCTTTTGAAAGGAGCGCTGACCAATCTTAGAGAACATCTTCCGGATGAACTGATGCCGCTTAAGATAAACGCCGAAAAGGCGGCTGAAATTGCCTACGGGCTCGGCCTTGATTTGCCGAGTTTGGCGGTCCGTTTTGCTTTGTCCAGTCCGTCGATAAGCACGGCGCTTGTCGGCACCAATAAGGTTGATAATCTGGTTCGTTCGCTGAAGGCTTTGGCGCAAGGGCCATTGCCGGGCGATGTTTTGTCCGAATTGGGACGGCTTGCAATCAATGACCCCGGCCAGGTGGACCCCAAAGAATGGCCCGCTAGCGCCGGCGGTCATTCATCAATATCAAACAAGAAATAGTTTTGAACCTCACAAGAAAAATGTGGGGTTTTTTTATTTAAAAACTTTTCTTGACCTGCTCGAGTTATATGTATATAGTCGTCCTAATGTTCTTTAAGTAAAAAGCGAGGAAAAAACGCATGGGAAGCGTTCGGATAGGCGCAAGACCGGTAGGTCCGGGTCATCCCTGTTTTGTAGTAGCCGAAATCGGCATTAACCACAACGGCAATCTGGAAATCGCTAAACAGCTCATTGACGCGGCTGTTGATGCTGGGGCCGATGCCGTAAAGTTTCAGAAAAGAACGATTCAAGTGGTTTATTCCGAGACAGAGCTTGCCAAGCCGCGAAAGGTTGATGAAAGTATTATCCGAAATGCCATGGGAAGAAGTGTGATTGAAGACATTAAATATTCGGTGCTCCCCGAAGAGTCGCTGGCGCGTTTGAAGGAAGATATTACCAATACGACCAACGGCGATCTCAAGTATGCTCTTGAATTTGGAATCAAGGAATACGATATCACTGACCTTTATTGCGGGGAAAAGGGAATTATGTGGTTCGCGTCCTCATGGGACGGGCTTTCGGCTCACTTCGTGAACGGCTACAACGTGCCTTGCCATAAAATTGCTTCGGCCTGCCTGACTCATGCTGATTTACTGAAGCGCGTGCGTTCAAACGGCAAGCCGGTGATTCTTTCAACCGGCGGCAGTACGATGGATCAGATCGAAAAGGCGGTGAACATTCTTGGCCGCGAGGATTTGATCATTTTACATTGCGTTGCCAATTATCCCTGCCCCGACCATGAATTGAATCTTCTAACCATTAATACTCTTCGGCAGAAATTTCCCGGCGTTCCGGTCGGTTACAGCGGCCATGAACTGGGCGTTCTGCCCTCGGTAGCGGCTGTGGCTTTGGGCGCCTGCATTATTGAGCGTCATATCACTTTATTCCGCGACATG
The DNA here is from genome assembly GCA_001774075.1 of Candidatus Azambacteria bacterium RIFCSPLOWO2_01_FULL_44_84. GTDB lineage: Bacteria > Patescibacteriota > Minisyncoccia > UBA10092 > UBA10092 > 2-02-FULL-45-18. The sequence goes on along the minus strand of MEYR01000038.1, from coordinate 3,549 downwards.
CCGGGCTCCGACCAGTCAGCGAGCTTGGAACCGAGTGAATTCAGGCGGATGATTCAGGAAATCCGCCGGATGGAAACGGTGATGGGCGACGGCGTAAAGCGCGTTTGGGATTCAGAGGTGCCGGTGATGCAAAAACTCCGGCGAAAGGTGGATTTTTAGTCAAAGATCGCAATTAAGCGGTCTTTTTATTCATCCGCAACTCTGCTGGACACGAGCGTATAAGCGGAGCGAGCGCGCTCGGGTCCAGGGCTTGCCCTAGGGGTTTAATACCTTTTATAATATAAAAATCTTTATGGCAGGCGTTGAAAACAAAAATCTGACAGCTACTGTTTCTTGCATAAAAAACAGCGGGGAATTTAAAAAATTGGCGATTTTCACGCCCGATTCTTTTTGGCGCAAAGTTCTACAAAGAAAAATAGCCATCGTGGCGTGGCTTGAAGGAGCGATGAGTTTCAAAAATGCGGTATTTTATATTCTGCCCCACAAACTGACTTCCCGTAATTCCGTAAAACATGACGCGATGGCAAAATATATAAATCTGAAATTAAAGAAAATTGTCGAAAAAAGCGGTCTTGATATTGAATCGGCTGATGTTCCTTACGGCCCAAGCGAGTTGATTAATCTTCTTGAGATGGTGATAGTTAAAGATCAATATCGCGCCCGGGATTTTATAAAAAATGACTCCATTATTATCGACGCGGGCGCCAATGTCGGCGTCTTTTCTGTTTTTGCCGGTTCGTTAGCAGATAGTGGGCAGGTTTTTGCTTTTGAACCAGTGTTGAGAACTTATCAGACGCTGGTAAAAAATGTTCAAAAGCGCCACAATATTGTCGCCTTGCATTCGGCTTTGGGAGCAAAAACCGGCACCGCGGACGTTGTCATCAGCGATAAAATATCCGGGGGCAATTATTTAGCCGACAGCGAAAAAAATTCAAAAACAAAACCGTCTAATCTCTTCAAGAAAGAGTTGACCGCCGTCACAACGATAGACGAATTTGTTGAAAGCCGGAAGCTGTCCAGGGTTGATTTTATCAAAATCGACGCCGAAAGTTATGAGAAGCAAATCATAAAAGGCGCCAAGGAAACGATAAAAAAATTCAAACCGGTGCTTGCGTTGTCGGCTTATCATTTGAAAGACGACAAAGACAAAATTCCCGCTTTAGTGGCCTCTATTGACCCCGCTTATAATTACGAACTTTCCTGCCGCTGCGAAGAAGTTTTTATCTTCAGGCGCGCATGGAGTGTAGGATTCGAACAAAATCAATTGAGCGGAACGAATTTGGGCAAGATTCAAGGCGCGAGGAGCGATGTGTGCCAATAGGCACATAAGCGACAAGCAACAAAGAAGCTTGCCCGAATTCGCCCGCCCAGAGGGAAGCCGAGAAACGGCCGATTTCTTCGTTGCTCCTCCTCGAAGTAGTGAAAACTACATCTTCGTTGTCGCGCCTCGAAATCGCCTCGTTTCTCGGCTTCTCAAGCTGATTTGTGTTCGAATCCTACACTCCTAGTATAAAGTCCGAATTTCCACGCTGCGATATTTATTACGAAAGCTATAAGATAATAAATCACTTGCGCTAAAACCAATCCCAAAATCCCGCCCCAAATTCCCAATACGATATACAATACAATCTTTAATATGTTCATTAGAATTCCGCTGATGAAAGTTGGTAAAACCATTTTGTGGGCGAGCATAGCCGTTCCAACATAGCCGACAGGCAGGGCAAAGATAAAACTAATGGCCAGGATTTGCGAATAAAAGATCGATTCTAAATATTGAGGCATGAGGTACTTAAAGACGAAGGGCGAAAGCAAAACATAGCCGATCGTTAAAATTACACCAAAGTACATTCCTTGCGCTATTCGTTTATAGAGAACTTTATTTATTTCATCGGTGCTTTTTTGCACCAATTTTGGCATGCCAAGGCCGACAACTCTTTTGGAAACCGGAATTATTTTGTCAGGCATGGCCCGTGCCAGAGAATAAACCGCAAGCTGAGCCGGTCCCCAAAAGTGATTTAAGATAATACTGTCTATTTGGCCCACTACAGGGCCTATAAACCGCATATAAGTCAATTTCCATCCGTATGAAAGCGCGTTTTCAGATGGAGTTTCGGGCGGGCTGAAAAGGCGCAGGGTTTTTATGTAGAAAAGTAAATTCGCGGCAAAGGTAGTTAAACAGTAAGCCAAAATTAATACCCAGACCTCTTTGGTCAAAAGCAAAGTTACAAACATCCCTAACACATAAATTATCGTCGAGCCGATAATAAATAAATTATTAAGTTTAAATTGTTTTTTACCGTCTAAAAATGGAGCGTAACTGTTCAGCGCCAAGGTCATAGGAACAAATATGCCCAGAATAAAAAGCGAAATAGCCATAACCGTATTGGCATTCCAAAGATAATAGCCGCCCAGACCCAACGAGGCCGTGGTCATCATCAGATTCCATTTTAGTTGATGCTTAACGGCGGTCCGGAGTACGCCTTCATTGCCGGCGGCTGTGGCCTGGCCGATGGCGGTATTCATGCCGGTGAGAGTGAAAATATTTAACAGGTTTGCCAGAGACAAGGCATAGCGGTAAAGGCCGTAAGTTTCTTTTGAGATCAAGTTGGCAAAGGCAACGGTCAAGGCCAATGCCAGGACCGAGTTTGCGCCCTGACCTAAAACAGTCCAGAAACCGCCGGAAGCAAAATACTTCAAATCGAGACCAAAAGTTCTGGTCCCGTAGTTCAATAGTTGATTGGTTTTGTCGCGCAATGTTGACAACATTAAATTTTTATGATAGCATCTTACCGTTCTTTAGAAATCTTCACAATCCCGTTAGAAGTAAGATGCCGACGGCGTCTGCCGACTTGTCGGACTTCTAATGGGACAACATATTAAAACGAGAAACGCGAAGGTCTCGTTTTATGTTTTAAATGGGGGACAAAAACACATGAAAGCAATCGTCACCGGAGGAGCGGGATTTATCGGTTCTCACTTGGTTGATACGCTTGTCACGCGCGGCGATAAAGTTTTGATTATTGATAATCTCAGCCCTCTTGCCGGCGGCCGGGAAAAAAACATAAATCCCAAGGCCATGTTTTTGAGGGCTGACATTAGAAACGATATCGGTCTTATCAATTCTTTCAGAAACAAAAAAGAGCTTCGCGACTTCAGGCAGGTGGATTATGTTTTTCATTGCGCCGCTCTGCCAAGGGTCCAGCTTTCGTTTGATAATCCGAAGACGACCCACGCGGCCAATGTCGTCGGCACTCAAAATGTCATTGCTCTCGCGGTTTGGCTTGACGCCAAGCGGCTCGTCTATTCTTCTTCTTCTTCAATTTATGGCAATCAGCCGACCTTGCCTTTGCGCGAGAGCATGTTCGTTAATCCGTTAAGTCCCTATGGATTGCAGAAATACGCCGCGGAGAAGTACTGCCAGTTTCTTTGCCGGCCCGAACAAAAGAACCGGCTCAATGGCGCTGTCTGCCTCCGTTATTTCAACGTTTATGGACCCAGGCAATCGGCCGACAGTCCCTATTCCACGGTTATCGGACTTTTTTTGAAAGC
>MEYR01000037.1 GCA_001774075.1 Candidatus Azambacteria bacterium RIFCSPLOWO2_01_FULL_44_84 | reverse complement strand
TTTCAAGCACGTTTAACTAAAATGCAAAATCTAATGATTGAAAATCCGAGTGCTAAATATTTATTCTCTTTACTTGTTTCTGTGGCGGGCGAGATTGGTAATAACTCTTATGACCATAATTTGGGGCAATGGCCCGATGTTCCTGGAATTTTTTTTGGATATGACCTAAATAAAAAACAAGTTGTTTTAGCAGATCGCGGATTGGGCGTTTTAGCAACCCTTAAGAGGGTTAAACCGGAATTAATGGATCATAAACAAGCTCTTAAAACAGCATTTACCGAATTAATATCGGGTCGTGCTCCGGAAGAAAGAGGAAACGGCTTAAAATATGTGCGTGAAGTTATTGCTAATAATCAAATTAATTTACTGTTTCAAAGCGGCGATGCAGAATTAAAAATTATTAGCGGAAGCCGTGAGTTAGAAATAATAAATATAGTAGATAATTTTCATGGCTGTTTTGCGCTAATTTCTTATTAAACTATTAAAAAATATGATTATAGAACTAAAAAAATTTGGTACCACTCTCATTTCTCGGCAATCAGGAAGAGAAGCTTATTCCGCTCTCCAGCCTCTTTTGAGAGATGTGGCAAGCGAAGAAAATATTGAAATTAATTTCGAGGGTATTTTGACTTTTTCGCCATCTTGGGGAGATGAGGTTCTTTCTCCTTTATTAAATATTTACGGGAAAAGATTGGTTTTAAAAAATACAGACAATCCTTCCGTTCAAGCCACATTGGAAATATTAGAAAGAATTACAGAAAAGAAATTTACCATAATTTGACTCAAGTTTTCACTACCCGGAGCGTGTTAAAACAGGCCTAGAAAAGCCCTCAACGGTCTCATCCTGGGCGGTTCTAGACCGAACGTGCAAGACGAACGAAGGTGAGGAGGTACTGAGCACAGCAGTGCGAAGTGCACTTCAGATATAATTATGTACTGTAGTTAAATGAAAAAAGAAGATAAAAAATCTGTCATCAGGGGAGTTATAGATATAACCTCAAAAGGCACCGGCTATGTTACGGCCGCCGGATTCAGCGATGATATCCAGATAGAGCCGCAATTTTTAAACACCGCTTTGCACGGGGACGAAGTGGAGGTTTTTTTATTTCCCCAAATAGAAAAGGGGGAATTAAGCGGCGAAGTCATAAAAGTTCTATATAGAGCAAAGGTGGAATTTGTGGGCACGGTGGATAAAAGAAAAGGAAACAATGTTTCTTTTATCGTTCCCGATGACAAGAAAATGTATATTGATATTCTTATTCCTCCCGTCGAATCAAGAAGAATTAAAAACAATTGGAAGGTTCTCGCGCGGATTAAAAAATGGGACGATCCAAAAAAGAATCCCGAAGGCAGTGTTTTGAAAGTGCTTGGCAAAAAGGGAGACAATGACGTTGAAATGGAATCCATCGTGCTTGAAAAAGGATTTCAGACGGGATTCCCGCCAAAAATCAGAAAAGAGGCTGAATTATTGGAAAAAAGATCAAAACCGATACCGCAAAAAGATATCGCCGAAAGAAGAGACTTCAGGCGGGTCACGACGTTTACCATTGATCCAGAAGACGCGAAAGATTTTGACGACGCCGTTTCGTTTAAAAACATTTCCGACAATTTATTTGAAATCGGAGTGCACATTGCCGACGTATCGCATTACATAAAGGAGGGCGGCCAGCTTGATATGGAAGCGCGCCAGCGAGGAGTTTCCATTTATCTTGTTGACAGGACCATTCCGATGCTGCCGGAAGTCCTATCCAACGATATCTGCAGTTTGAATCCCGGCCAGGACAAACTGACTTTTTCGGCCGTTTTGACCATTTCCGCGTCAGGGATTATCGAAAAAGTCTGGCTTGGAAGGACAATAATAAATTCAAATAAAAGATTCACCTATGGGGAAGCGCAAAAAGTTCTGAATGAAAAAAGTGGAGAATACTGCTACGAACTGGAGCATTTAAATAAACTAGCGCGGATTTTTAAGAACAAAAGAATGAAAATGGGAGCGTTGGATTTTGACAGGGAAGAAGTAAAATTCAAGCTTGACGCGAAAGGAAAACCGGTGAGCATAGTTGAACAGCCAAGGCTCGATACCCATAAGCTGGTGGAAGAATTTATGATTCTAGCCAATAAGGAAGTGGCCTCATATTTAAGCCGCGAGATAAAAAGAATAAATAAAGGGGCTTCTATTTACCGCATTCATGACGTGCCGAAGAAAGAATCCATAGATGAGCTGCTGTTTCTTTTGAGAATGCTCGGACATGAGATAGAGGCCAAGGGAGAAAATATTTCATCAAAAGAATTAAACGATCTTTTTGAAAAAATTAAAGGCAAGCCGGAAGAGTCCCTTATAAAAACCGTGGCGATGAGGTCTATGGCCAAGGCGATATATTCCATAAAAAATATCGGACACTACGGATTGGCGCTCGAAAATTATACTCACTTTACCTCTCCCATAAGAAGATACGCCGATTTATTAGTTCACCGGATTCTGGAGAAACATCTGAAAGGCGGAAATCTAAACGGTCAGGAAGTCGCCTGGTACCATAGCCTCGCGGCAGCGCTTTCCCAGAGGGAAATTGACGCGGTGGACGCCGAAAGATCTTCCATTGCTTATAAACAGGTTGAATATATGACGGATAAAATAGGAAATACTTATAAAGGAGTAATTTCCGGCATAACCAGCTGGGGAGTATACGTGGAAGAATCAAAAACCAAGGCCAACGGGATGGTAAAATTCAAGGACATGAAAGACGATTTTTATGTTTTCAACAAAGAGACCTTTTCTCTTGTTGGCACAAGAAGCAAGAAAAAATATTCTCTCGGAGATGAAGTGAAAATAAAAATTGTCGGAAGCGACCTGGAGAGAAAAACTTTAGACTATGTATTTGTTTGACCGCGGCAAATAATCATCTACTAAATCTATTCTGTTCCACAGAACTATAGTTCGCTCCATTCTAATTCGGTTGTCTTAAAAAATTTGGCGGTAAAATCAATCGCTTTCTGATTATCGAAACGCTTGCATGTATAAATATCAACTGTTAGGAAATTAAGTTTTTCCCAAACGTAAATTGACGCGCCGGACTCAACCCAAAAAATAGCGCCTTCCCAGCCGTCATGAATTGGAATACTCTTGCCGGTAGCGGAAGTAATGATAGGCTCTTTTAAATCGGGATGGATTGTCATCTCGAGTTCTTTTGCCAAACCCAAAAGATATTTTTTAACCGTTTCTTTATTGATAATAGCGGAATATCGCGCCTCTATTACCAATCTCTGCCGCGTAACCCTTGGTTCAATATTTTTCATCTTTTTAATCAAAATATATAAATATAAATTTTTAACGTTTATTAATAGTATTCATTTCTTGATTTTTGTCAATATAGATACCCCCAAGTCTGAAGTTTGTCGCTGTCGGTATGCCATTTTAAACCGATGTCGGTGCGATAAAACATATTTTGAATCATAATATTTTTTATTCTCGTGTAGGCCTGATGGCGAGCTTCATTGACGGTCGTGCCCGATCCGGTAACGACCAGAAGGCAACCAGAATCTCCGGCAATGCGCCATACGCTGTCTTCCGTTTTTATATCTTCAATATGGATTCCGTCCAAGTTTCCGGGTTTTTTAAATAGAATTGGTAAATCCCGGTATATTTCAATCAATTCCTTGTCTCCCGCGCTGGCAAAAAAAGTCGGGACTAAAATTCTTACGCCTAATTGAAAACCTTTTTGGGTTTTTAATTCAAAATTTTCACCGAAAGCCAGTTTATAAAGCCACTCGCCAGTCGGCGTCAAAATACCTTCAAGTTGAATTTGAATTGTCGGATAACCAAACCGCGTTGTCCATTCAAGAGGGTAAATACCTTTGCCGTTTACGATGCAATTAATGTCAATGTAGCCGACATAACCTGATTCAATCAATGCCGGTTTCATTTTTTCAAGAGTCATTTTAAACAATTTATTTGGTTCACTCCAAAACATCAGCGTTCCCATCTCGCCCGAAAACGGGCCGATATCACCGGGGAAGATTCTTTTGTGTTCAAAATTTATATTTATCGGCAAAATAAAATCTTTACCGTTAAAAAACGCGCCGACAGCTACTTCAACTCCGGAAACGAATTTTTGAAGCTGAAAAATTGGCGCTTTTTTTTGCCAAATGTTTTTATTTTGTCTTAAAAGTTCGAGCAGATCTTTACCATCCTCTTCCTGACCCAGAAGCGAAAGCTCTTTGTTGCCGGAAGGAACGTTGCCGCTTGGTTTAAAAACATATCTTTCGGGGTTTTTCTCTATGAAAGCGATAGCTTCGTCGTAATTCGTAAATTGCCATTGCGGCAAAATATTGACGCCATATTTTTTAAGCTCCGTCTGTCCGAAATCGCGATCCATTTCCAACCTGTCGGTATAAACACTTCCGCCAATGACCAGTTTGCCGTTACGGCGCAATTTATCGGCAATCTCGCCAAATTCCATATCATCAAAAACAATTACATCAGCCCAATTCTTATGCGATTCCCAATTATCAACTTTATCAATAAAGCCATTATAGACATCGGCAACACTTTTTGCCTTCATGTATATTTTAACTTCATGCCCCTCTTTCTTAAGTTGCCACGCCAAATCACCGCTTAGCGCTTCAAGAGCTACAAATAAAAATTTCTTCGATTCAAATATTTTTCCGTTTCCGTTTGTATTGCCGCTGATATTTCCGTTCCGGGCAACAATATTGTTTTCTACTAAATTTTCTTTCATCTTTTTAAATTTATAAATTCATTATACAACAAAAAAATAAAATATTTTTAAAAAATCTGTGCATAACTTTTATTTTCTAATGGTTTTGTATATTATTGCGCAGACTTTTACTAATTTGACGGATAATTTTTGCCGACCTATCATAATATTGAGGATATAAATCAAAAAACACATGGCAAATAATGATTTTCCCGAGTTAATCCAATATTTGGATGATAAATTCACAGCCGTTGATAAACGATTTGACGAAGTCGATAAAAGATTTGACGGAGTAAAAAGCAACTTCAATAATCTCCTAACTGCTGTTGATGCTTACGCCCAAAAAGCGGATACCTATTTTCAGGAAAAAGTATAATAAACTTATTTAAAATCCGCCCCGCAATTGCGGGGCGGATTTTGTTGCCGGAACTTAATTTTTGTGGTATTTTATTGGCAAAAGGAGGATTTAATTATCGCTGTTTTTTTTTCGCCAATTGACATAATAGCACGCAAGTGCTATTATGTGTTTAATTTGAATTACCGCCCCTACGCCAGGAGGAATAGTGGTCACATATCTGGGTTTCTTAGCCGCGATTTTGACCACCGTCGCTTTTCTGCCTCAAGTTCTTAAGACTTTTAAAACAAAAAAGACAAATGACCTTTCTTTAATAACGTATATACTTCTGACTGTCGGCATGCTTCTCTGGGGCCTATACGGTTTTCTGAATAACGATATTCCTTTGGTCTTAGCGAACGCGATCACGTTTCTATTGAGCATGTCCATTTTAGTTTTAAAAGTAAAAAACGATCTGATGTAACAAAGGCCCTTCCGGGCCTTTTTATTTTTTACAGACATTCTCATATTCTTGAGTATGATTGTCTTAAAATTCAAACGATCGTCTAAATTAATATGAGAATGTTATTTGTTTTTTATTTCTTAAGCAGTTTAACTTCCTTCGCGCTCAACACCCGAAATTCACCGGGTTTCATTTTGCCCAAACTAACCGGCCCGATGCGCAGGCGTAGGAGGCGAGTGACGGTCAGCCGCAAAGCTTCGCACATGCGCCGTATCTGGTGCTTGCGACCCTCGCGCAAAATAATTTTGAAAGTATGATTATCTAGCCACTCGGTTTTTGCCGACAATGTTGTTACGCCATCAATTTCAATACCGCGCTCCAAAACCTTAAGCCGCCCGGCTCTGATCTCTTCCCGCACGGTAACTTTATATTCTTTTTCCACTAAATGCGCCTCGCCCGTAACCGCCTTCGCTATGACGCCGTCATCCGTCAGCATTAAAAGCCCTTCGCTTGATTTGTCTAGGCGGCCGACAATATTGAGCTTCGCGAACCGGGGGAACAATTCGTAAATAGTTTTGCCTTCGTTTTTTTCGCGGGAAGAAACGATCTCTTTGGGCTTGTAGATGACAATAGTTGTTTTTTTGGCAAGCTTTTTTTCCGCGGCAGGTAGAATCGCGACCTTGTCTTTTTCAGGATCAATTTGCACGCCCATTTCCCGCACCACCTTACCATTCACAGTGACGAGGCCAAGCATAATAAGCCGCTCCGCCTCGCGCCGCGAAGCGATGCCTTTTTCCGACATATATTTTTGTATCCGCATTAAAATAGCGACTAATTTTTATTGTGGATGATTTCAACTACGGCAAGCTCTAAAGGCAAAGGGGGAATTGGCGTGAATTTCATGTCCTGGGAGGCCGAATGCAAAATGTGAAGCGCCTGCGAAAGATTTTGCAACTCAAAACTGTTCGCCTGACCCTGCGACGCCTCCACCTGGTCCTGCGTCAGCTCCTGGGAAATAAGTCCTGAAAGCGCCGGGTCAATTTTCAGAATCATTAGGCGGCGGAAATGGTTTTGCATTTCCTTCAGAAACTCCTGTAAATCGCTGCCTTCGTCCATCATTCGGCCGATAAAATCCACCGCGCCGGCAGGATTTTTTGAAACGACGAAATCCGTAAGCGCTTTGACTTTTTCAAAGTCCACCACGCCCAAAAGCGATTCAACGTCTTCTTTTTTAACTTCGCCCGCGCCCCACGACTTCAACTGCTCAAGCATGGACTCGGCGTCCCGCGAACTGCCCTGCGCGTAGCGCGCCACGAGCTTGAGCGCCGGCTCGTCAATTTTTATTTTTTCGGCTCCGGCGATCATTGAGAGTCGTTTTAAAATTTCGCTTACCGAAAGCCGCCTGAAATCAAAACGCTGGACCCGCGACAAAATAGTCGCCGGAACTTTATGAACTTCTGTCGTTGCCAGAATAAAAATGGCATGCGCGGGCGGCTCTTCCAAAGTTTTCAGAAGCGCGTTGAACGCTTCTTTGGTGAGCATGTGGACCTCGTCAATTATGAATACTTTGAATTTGCCGACGGCGGGCGCGAACTTGATGCCGTCCCTTAGCTGGCGGATTTCGTCAATACCGCGGTTTGAAGCGGCGTCTATTTCAATTAAATCAAACGCTTTGCCCGCGGCTATCTCATTGCAAAGGCCGCATTTATTGCATGGCTCAAAATCTTTTCGTTCGGCACAATTTAACGATTTTGCTAAAAGACGGGCAAGTGTCGTTTTGCCTGTGCCGCGGGGCCCCGTAAATAAATATGCGTGGCCGACACGGTCCAGTTTCAGGGCGTTAGTAAGAGTCCTAACGACGTGTTCCTGTCCGATGACTTCGTTCCAGCTTTTCGGCCGATATTTGCGATATAAAACTAAATTAGCCATTATTTTTTCTGTTTTACACTATCACAAGTTTAGCATAATATAAAGTCAGTATGAAAAACTATTCACGAAACGCAGCCGGCAAGGGCAAGACGACTTTCCGAACCGGTGACCGCTGGCGCGCCAGAAAATACATGGCCACCCTTCGGGTGAAATTACAAAACCCAAAGCACAAATCCCAAACAATTTTCAAATTCAAATGACCCAAACGCTGAAACATAAAAAAGTAGGACTGGCGCTTGGCGGCGGGGGAGCCAAGGGACTCGTACATATAGGCATCATTAAAGCGCTTGAAAACGCTGGAATTTCTATTGATTACATAGCTGGCACAAGTATGGGCGCCCTTGTCGGCGGAGTTTACGCGGCCACAAAAGACATTACTACGCTTGAAAGTATGGTTTCGGAAATAAAACGAGACGACGTTTTTCCCCTGCTTGAACTTCTAAAAAGAAAAGACGGCTCTTTTTTCCGCGGCCAAACCTTAACGGAACGTTTAAGGAAACAGCTTGGAGACATCAAGGTTCAAGATTGTCTGATTCCTTTCACTGCCATCGCGACCGACGAAGGCAGTGGAGAAGAAACAAGAATAAATAAAGGCGACCTGGTTGACGCCATACGCGCGAGCATCGCCTTGCCGATAATTTTCGCGCCGGTTGAATTTGAAGGAAAAATGCTCGTTGACGGCGGGCTGTCCAACCCGGTGCCCGCTAACGTCGTGAAAGAAATAGGCGCCGACTATATTATTGCCGTGGATGTGTCCAGCCGCCAGCTGATACCGAACGATAGTGTGAAAGAAATAAAAGATTTTTATTCAATTCTTGACAGGACTATTTCGGTTATAGAATACCAGCTGGCTAAAAAGAACCTGCTGAAAAACTCGGATATTGTTTTGAGGCCGCCGGTATTTAGTTACGACTGGCTTAACTTCAGTAAAGCGCCGGAGCTAATTAAAATTGGCGAGGAAGAGGTAGAATTGAGCTTGCGGAAAATCAGGCAGGGAACCGGCTATAAAAAACCAGATCAAACTTTCGCGGAAAAATTCATTGATTTCATCTTGAATAAGCCGTCTTAAAAAGAAAAAGCCCCCGGCGCACTGCGATGTTGTCGGGGGTTTGGTGTTGGTCCAAGAGTCGCAGCTCTTGGTTATAGCTTTGTGTCAAGTAATTTCGGGTTATTCGGATATTATTAATTTTATTCGGATTATGATATTATCATATAATATTAAAAATATATGAAATACGAACTGCCAAAATTGCCCTACTCTTACGACGCGCTTGAGCCGTCCATTGACGCCAAAACAATGGAAATCCACCACACTAAGCACCACCAAGGATATATTGATAAACTGAACGCGGTGATAGAAAAATATCCCGGCCTGCAGGATCAGAAACTTGAGGACCTCCTGAAAAATTTGCAGGCGATTGAACAGATGGAAGAAAGCGACAAAACAATACTGAAAAACAACGGCGGCGGCCATCTGAACCACTCGCTTTTCTGGCAGATGATGGCGCCGGCAAAAGAAGTTGATAAAAATCTGCTCGTCGAAATTGAGAAAACTTTCGGCTATCTGGATGAATTCAAAAAGACTTTTACACAGGCGGCGGTGGGGCAGTTCGGCAGCGGCTGGGCCTGGCTCGTCAGGAACGAAGCGGGGAAGCTTGATGTCTATTCATTGCCCAACCAAGACTCGCCGTATCTCAAAGGACACACGCCGATTATCGGGCTGGACGTATGGGAACACGCTTACTATCTGAAATACCAAAACCGCAGAGCCGAATATGTGGAAAATTGGTGGAAAGTATTGAAACTGCTTTAGAGTAAAATCCTATCCATTGTCTTTCCGAACCGGGCGTTCTCCGCTTCTCCCTCGACGGTGAGCTCGGGACGTCGAACCGCAGCGAGCGGAGCCGCCACTGCTCTCTCGGCTCAAAAGTCCCGCCGTCGGCGGGACACCAAGCTTTTTCGCCTCCGAGAGCTTCTCCAAGACAACGGATAGGATTTTTATTTTGACTTGACAATACCCGTAGATTTGGTATAATGGAATATGGCTGGCTGGGTCGGGTTGAACGGCTGTGTGCCGACGACGGGGGAACCACGCAGGCAAGTAGGCCAACGGCTGAACGCCAGGACACCAGCAGAGAACACCACTGGCCAGAACGCGGACGCAGGACCGGTATAAGCCACCGGGGTCCGATCCAGTCAGCCATTTATTTGTACCTTGTGCCAATAGCGGCCGCTTCGGCGGCCGATAAAGAATCCCGGTCCAGAAACACCGGATCGGGACTAGTAGTAGTGACGCCGCGCGGTACGCCGCCGCGGCATTAGTATGGTCGGGCCTCCTGCGGGAGGCCCTTATTCTTTTCTTATAGGAAACCCCGCACTCCACTTCGTTGCGTGCGGGGAGGGGGTCATTACCACCCCCCCCGGACGAAACGCCGTCCGGGGATTTTTCTTTATATCTTTTGGTAAATTACGGTTTTATTTGCTATAGCAAATAAAACCGTAATTTACTCTCAATTCACTTTAATATGTTGCCGATAAAATCTTTATGGCCGTTCAGAAATTCCCGAGCCGTCAAAATTTTCCCGCTTTCAAGTTGTAATTTTTTAATAACCAAAGAGCCCTGGCCGCAACCTATAATCAATTCCCCCGAATCAACAAGAACCTTTCCTATTTCATTATTTTTTTCTGAACCATCTGCTTCCAAAATTTTTAATACTTTATCATTCCAAATCGTCCAAGCGGTTGGCCACGGGTAAAAAGCGCGCGTCATTCTTTCCAATTCAAGCGTGCTTTTTGACCAGTCAATTTTGCCGTCTTCTTTTTTGATTATTTTAGTGAATGTCGCTTTTGAATGGTCCTGCTCTTGCGGTTTTATATCCCCAGAGATATATCTTGAAATTATTTTTATTAAAGTTTCGGCTCCTAAAACTGATAGTTTCCTATAAAGCGATTCTGATGTTTCGGATTTCGAGATTAGGATTTCGGATTTCCCCAGCAAGGGTCCGTGGTCCATTTCTTCGTCTATGAGCATTATCGTAATGCCGGTTTTTTTGTCGCCGTGCAAAATCGCGTACTGAATCGGCGCCGCGCCCCGCCAAGCGGGCAATAAAGAGCCGTGAGCATTAATCGCGCCATACTTAGGAATATCCAAAATCGCTTTGGGGATAATCTTGCCATAGGCGGCAACGACAATTAAATCCGGCGCCAGATTTTTCACCTGATTTATAAAATTTTCGTCTTTCAGTTTCTCCGGCTGTAATATAGGAATGTTCCATGTTTCATGTTTCATGATAAATGATTTGACCGGCGGGGGAGTGAGAACCTGCTTTCTGCCTGCAGGCTCGTCGGGTTTTGTCACGACTGAAATAATTTGATAGCCCTCGTGGACGAGAGCTTCTAAAATAGGCACGCTGAATTCCGGCGTGCCCATAAATAAGATTTTCAAATTTTGTGAAATGCGTGAAACCTGATTCATAACTTTAGTTAACAAAATAATTGCGGCCGCAATTATTTTGTTATGTATTTATTTGCAGCTTTTGTCTTCTTTTTTATTTTCTTTTTTCATTATTTCCTGCATTCTCCGCATTTTCCGCGGTAAACAGCTCTTCGGCCTTATCTATAAATAAGGCGCCGTTGACATGATCCACCTCGTGCTGAATAACGCGGGCAAGCAAACCTTTGGCGCGGATTTTTACCGGCTTGCCGTTTTCATCAAGCGCCTTAATAGTCAGCTTCTTGGGCCTGATTACCGATCCCCAGATTTTCTGGACGGAAAGACAACCCTCCTCAAAAGACGATTTGTCTTTTGACAGGTCTTTGATTTCCGGATTAATAAAAACGTAAACCTTGTCTTCAACGTCAGCCGTAAAAAGACGCAGCGACTTTCCGACTTGCGGCGCGGCAAGGCCGAGGCCCTTCGCGTCCTTCATGGTCGCTATCATGTCCTCGACAAGTTTTTTAATTTCCGGCGACTTGGGGTCTTCCACCGGTTTTGATTTTTCCCTTAGAACCGGTGCGCCCTCTTGGACGATTTTTAGAATTTTCGACATATTGTTTGGTTTTCACTAACTCTTTTTTAAGTATGCCCATAAAATAACGGCCCATATCTTCTTTTTTTATCTTGCCGCCGTGCCATGCGTCGCGCGTCATTGATAAAATGCCGCGCAGAAATGTTTCGTCGTAGGTCTTGGCAAGACGGAAATAAACACCCTTGTGGGCCTCATCTTGAAGTCCCTCGACTAAATCCCAAGCTAAAACTTGATGTTTGGTGGTTAAAGCCATATTCTTAAATTAACATAAAAAATCATGGGTTTCCACTTGCTTTCCGCAGAATTTGGAGTAGAATGAAATTAAGAAAAAATAAATGGCAGAAAGATCACATAAAAAATATATTCTCTTTGCAGTCACCGTAGTGGCTATTTTTATTGCTTTTGGGGCCGGCTTTATATACGGCTCGATTGAAAAACTGCCAAGGCCGATTCAGGGAATCATCAATCAGGAATACGGTAAACCGAAAGAATTTGATTTCGGGCTTTTCTGGAAGACTTGGGACGAGCTTCATAATAAATATGTAGAGCCGGCCAAACTGGAAGACGGCAAGCTTTTATACGGCGCAGTCGAGGGTATGATCAAGGGAGCGGGGGATCCTTACACGGTGTTCTTCCCGCCAGAACAGGCCAAAAGTTTTACCCAGGACGTTCAGGGCAGTTTTGGCGGAATCGGGGCGGAGATAGGAAAGAAAAACGGGTTTATCTCCGTGATAGCTCCACTGGAGGATTCGCCGGCTCAAAAGGCCGGAGTTCTGGCGGGCGATAAAATTCTTAAAATAAACGAGGAACCGACTGATGATTTATCGGTTGAACAGGCAGTAACTAAAATCCGCGGCGAGATCGGCACAAAAGTCGCGCTTACTATTTTGCACAGCAATGACGACGCGAAATCAAAAGAAATAACCATAACTCGCGCTATCATCAAAATTCCGATAACTAAGTTGGAATTCAAAGATAATAACAAGATGGCCCACTTGTCTTTTTACAGTTTCACCGCGACAGCGCCTTCTGAATTCCAGCGGGCGGCGTCAAAAATTCTTACTTCGGGATCAAAGGGCGTGATATTGGATTTGCGAAACAACCCGGGAGGTTACCTGGAAGTAGCCGTTGACATTGCCGGCTGGTTTTTCAATCCCGGCGACCTTGTCGCGATTGAAGATTACGGACAGAGTAAGACAACGGAATTCAGGACGTCCGGCATGGGCGGACTTAAAAATTTCCCGATGGTGGTCCTTGTAAATCAGGGCTCGGCTTCGGCTTCCGAAATTCTGGCTGGCGCTCTGCGCGACAACAGAAACATAAAGCTGGTCGGCGCTAAAACTTTCGGCAAGGGGTCAGTGCAGGAGCTGGCCAATTTTGAAGACGGTTCGTCATTGAAAGTTACGGTTGCCCGCTGGCTAACGCCAAAAGGCACGTCAATTTCCGAAAAGGGACTGGAGCCCGATTATAAGGTTGAAATGACCGAAGAAGACATTAACGCCAAAAAAGACCCCCAACTTGATAAAGCGATAGAGATTTTATCAGGAATGATAAAATAATGAAGGTTGTACTGTTAAAGGATGTTTCCGGCCTTGGGAAGAAAGGTGAAGTCCGTGAAGTGCGCAATGGTTACGGGCGGAATTTTCTTTTGGCGCGGGGTCTGGCGGAAACGGCAACCATACAGGTTTTAAACAAGCTTGCCGCCAAAAAACAATTCCGAGAAAAACATCTGGAAAAAGAAAAAAGTGAAGCACTCGTTTTGAAATCAAAACTGGAAAAAATCAATCCTGTTTTCAAAGTTAAAATCGGAGAAAAAGGCCAGCCGTTCGGATCAATCACGCCGACTAAAATAATTCAAGAGTTGGAAAAACAGGGAATACATATCGGAAAAGAATCCCTGCCGGCCGAATCAATAAAAACTTTAGGTTCTCACAGTTTAAAGATAAAATTAACCAATAATGTAGAAGCCGAACTAAAAATAACAATCGAAGCGGAATCCTCCTCTGCTAAAGCTACGGCGGACAAGAAATGACAAAATATATTTTTGTGATAGGAGGCGTCATGTCCGGAGTAGGCAAGGGAGTTGCCACCGCTTCGCTCGGAAAAATTCTGGCTTCGCGCGGCTATAACGTCTCGCTTGTAAAAATTGACCCATACTTGAACGTGGACGCCGGAACAATGAATCCGGTGGAACATGGCGAAGTTTTTGTTACCGAAGACGGACTTGAAACCGATCAGGACCTGGGCAACTACGAACGGTTTCTGGACCGAAATATGCACGCTTGCAATTCCATGACTACTGGAAGCGTTTTTAAGTCGGTTATTGAGCGAGAAAGAGACCTGAAATACGAAGGCAAGTGCGTTGAAACAATCCCGCACGTGACCGAAGAGGTCCAGAAACGCATCAAGAAAGCCGCTTCAGAAACGGGCGCCGACTTTTTACTGGTGGAAATCGGCGGCACGGTGGGCGAGTACCAAAATATGCTTTTCCTGGAAGCGGCGCGCCTTACCCGCCTACTACATCCTCAAGACACGCTTTTTATACTAGTGAGCTATCTGCCAATACCGAAAATGGTTGGTGAAATGAAAACCAAACCGACCCAGCACGCGGCGAGAACCCTTAATTCCGCCGGCATTCAGCCGGACTTTATCATTGCCAGATCCGAGGTTCCCTTAGACGAGCCGAGAAAAAAGAAAATCGCGATTTTCTGCAATGTGGCGCCCGACGACGTTATTTCCGCGCCCGACATTACTTCAATTTATGAAATCCCGGTGAATTTCGAAAAAGACAGGATAGGCAATAAGATTCTCAAAAAATTCCGGATGAAGCCGAAAAAAGCAGCCGGCTTGACCGGTTGGAACCGGCTCGTCAGAAAAATCAGGACAGTTTCCAAGCCCGTAAAAATCGGTATTATTGGGAAATATTTCAATTCGGGAAATTTTGTTATTAAGGACGCCTATCTCTCGGTAATTGAAGCGACAAAGCACGCTGCTTGGCACTGGGACAGGAAACCGGAAATTCAGTGGCTTGATTCCGAAATTTACGAGAAAAATCCAAGAGCGCTTAAAGCACTATCAAAATATGATGGTATAATCGTGCCCGGCGGATTCGGCGACAGGGGAGTCGAAGGAAAAATTAAGGCCATTGGCTATGTCAGAAAGTATAAAATCCCTTTTCTGGGGCTTTGCTACGGCATGCAACTTGCCACGATAGAGTTCGCGCGCAATGTCTGCGGCCTAAAAAACGCTCACACGACCGAGGTTAATAAAAACACCCGCCACCCGGTAATAGACATTATGGAAGAGCAAAAACAGAATCTGGAAAAAAGCAATTATGGCGCTTCCATGCGCCTCGGGGCTTACCGCTGTGTTTTGACGGCCGACACATTGGCGCAGGAGGCATATGGCAAAAAAGAGGTTTGGGAACGTCATAGGCACCGATATGAATTAAACAATAATTACCGACAAATACTGGAAAGCAGAGGGCTTGTAGTTTCCGGAGTCAACCCCGAAAAAAATCTTATTGAGATAATAGAAATAAAAAACCACCCATTTTTCGTGGGTAGTCAATTTCATCCTGAATTTTTATCTCGACCCCTAAGACCTCATCCGCTCTTCAGGGATTTCGTGAAGGCGTCTATCAGGAAGTGAAAATCGGACCCTCCTTTTCAAATTCTTTAACGGGATAAAACGTTAACCACTGTAGCATGGCGGCTTGAACCGTAGAATTTTTTGAATTTTTTAGAAGTAAATTTAACCGTGCCGCTCTGTGCCGCGTAAAGCGTGTCGTCGCCGCCCTTTTTGACGTTTTTGCCCGGGACCCACTTAGTGCCCCTCTGGCGGACTAAAACATCGCCGACCTTTGCCGCCTGGCCGTCAGAGAGCTTGACTCCTAATCTTTTAGATGCCGATTCGCGGCCTAATCTTGTAGTACCACCAGCCTTTGTATGTGCCATATTTTTTGATTGCTTTAGCAATCATCCCGCCAATTTTATTCAATATGGCGGGACGCAAGCTAAAGCTTGCGAAATTGAGCTTTAGCGAAAATTTTTAGCTAAAAATATGAGCATCCCGCGAAGCGGGGAGTCATACCTTTGCAAAAATTTATAACTTGTAATAATATATCAAATAATGAACTTCCGGTCAACTCTGGAGCGGGGGAGTAGTTTCTTTGAGCGCCACAAGATAAATATAGCGTTGGGAGGCGCTTTTTTTGTTGGCATTTTTCTCGGACTGGGACTGGCGATTTTAACCGCCGAAAACCAGCCGAGCCCAATAATAATAGATCAAAATATCATGACAATTAAAGCCGATGAGATAATAAAAATGGCCGAAACGCCGGGAGTCGGTAATATGGCAGGGGACTTTATTGCTTCAATAAACGGCAAAAACTATTATCCGGCGGAATGTGCGGCCGCTTACAAAATAAAAAAGGAAAATCAGATAAGATTTAAATCTGCCGAAGAAGCGCGATCAAGAGGATATGTGCCCTCTAAAAGCTGTGCACAGTAACATTACTTAACCGCTTTGAAAAAAAATAAATTTCTGTTATACTAGGAGCAATGCGTTTTTTAGCTGAACTTTTAGCGGCTTTAGGCAGTATATTCGCCCAAGAGCCAAAAATTCAACCGTTAAACACGGCGGTTATAGCTTTTTCCCAAACCTATTACGCTCCGGTGGCAACAAGCCCGGATATTTTGCCAGGTTCTTATAAGAACCTAAAGGCAACTATCGTTGACACCGAGTCAAAAGAAAAATCCGTTGTTAAAAATCCAAAGCCAACTCCTCCGCCGCCGGCGCCACCAGCCACTGTCGTAACGCCTCCGCCGGCTCCAGAACCGCCTCCCGCGCCGCCAGTACCCGTAGGCGATCCTTATTTGGCAAAACCGGAACCGATTATCAACTGGCTTAAAATGGACTATTCATTTATGGGAGATGGTTTTGAAGGCACAAGAGAATTCAGCCCGATAACCATTGACCGGGAATATTGGAAAATAGACGTTTGGGTATATTGGATAAGCATCAACCCGACTATTAAAACTCCCGTGGAACAGGATTACTTCAAAATTGAAATATACGAGGTGGGGAATAGCACGCCGGTATTTTCAGCCGTTTCCGGCAAAGAAGAGGCTTTCCATATGTATCAGAGCTTTAAGAAAGCAGGAAAATATTATTTTAAAACTTATACCAAGCCTGTTAGTAAATACGAGATTAATCTCTATGTTTCGCCAACGCTTGCCAAATAACCACCGATAGGGAACGGGTGGTTATTTAGATTAATACAACTTAATGTACGCAGTCGGACAGACAGATTGTGCGACATTCAATCTGGCGGCATTGTCCGACGTTATATGAGAGAGGAGGGGTAATACAACGTCGGACAATGCTTATTTTGCGACGCGCTGTCATATTAAAAAGGCCGGAGCACCTCTCCGGTCTTTTTATGTCCTTATTTTTGACTACAGAACGCTTCATCGAGTCTTTCTTCAATGGGTTTTCTAATAACCTCCTTTAAAGAGTCTACAGCTTTTGAAACCAACTCCGAAACTTTTCCAGTTATTTTTTCCGGTTGAACTTCTTCTTTAATACCTGCGATCACTGAAGACACCGTTGTATCAGGCGTCAAGCCCTTCTCCGAATCTTTCAAAAATTCTTTAGAATTTTCTGTCGTTTTTTTTATCGATCCGGAAACATTTTCTGAAATAATCTTTACCAAGTCAGTTCCCAGCGGCGTAACTTCGCTATTTTCTTGAAGCGCCGCCTCCTCGGGCTTTCCTCCGGCTTGAAACGTCAGGTGCCTTTCGGCGTCAATAATAAAGTAAAGAGAAGAAACGGCGGTAATAACGACGATAATAATCAGTTTCTTCATTAATTATATTATACCATAATTGAAAATTTAAAATTTATATTTATAAGTAATCTAGTGGGTTGACCGAGCCGCCAAGCGGCAGAAGGCCAAACCAGCGCTGTTCAACTTTGAAAGTATTGGCCGAATAAACCGTAAAATGAAGATGCGGGCCGGTGACAAAACCGGATGCCCCCTCATAACCGATAATCTGCCCCTCATCAACATACTGGCCAACGATTGCCGCTTTGGCCGAAAGATGGGCGTAAAGCGTTATGAGGCCGTTCTGGTGCTTTATGGCGATCCATTGGCCGTAGGCATACTTGCCGTTATCTCCCGAGGCGAGAACATCCCCTTCAAGCGCCGCTCTGACGGGGGCGCCCAACGACGCCGCGATATCAATTCCGTTGTGGAATTTATAAGCGAGATTATAAAAACCGGTCTCGTTTGTCGGGCCGTATGTTTGGGTAACTATGCCGGCCAGAGGCCAGGCCAAAACACCGGCCCGAGCCATTGGTAAACCGGAAATTTTGCCGCGCAATTTGTCTTCTAAACCGAAAATCTCCTGCTGAATTTCCGCTTGTTTTTTCTGGACTTCCAGAAGCTGTTTTTGATAATTTTTTTCCTGATTTTTAGTCTCAATCAAAAGTTGGTTTTTTTCTTTCTTTTGATTTTCCACAAGCGTGTTTTGAGCAGTCAGAGATTTTCTGAGATCAACAAGTTCTATTTTTTTATCTTCTTCGCCGATTTTAAAATCTTCCAGATTTTTTCTGGCTTGCGCTAACAGCCGGAAGTCGTTGTATAAACTGTCCTGCAAATTGCTGAAATACCGCGCCTCAGACAAAAAATCTGAAAGGCGATCACTTCTTAAGAGACTTAAAACGATGTTCTCATTATCCAAGTAGGCCATGGCCCTCAAGGATTTGCCTATCCCCGCTTTGCGCTCGCCGATTTCGCTTTGTTTTTTGTTTATCTGGTTTGCTAATGATTTGACATTTAGTTCGGTTTTGGCGATTTTTACTTTCGTGACTTTCAAATCCGACTGCAGAGAACTGATGCGATTTTCAATCGTCTTAAGCTGATTTTGCAGAGTCTTTTTCTGACCCTGGGTTTGACTGATGTTTTCGCGAAATTTTTCGGCTTCAATTTCAAGTCGAGCTATTTCGGCTTCTTTTAATTTTATCTGCTCCTGCAATAAATCAAGCTCGGATTGCTGGGCAAAAGCAACATACGATACTAATATACTAATTGTACTAATGATACTAATTATACAAATTTTATTAGTATTTATTCGTATCATTCGCATACATTCGTATTCCACTATCGCATTAAAATGCTATAGCATTTTAATGCGTTTAATTATTGGTATCACGCTACTTTAATTTCTTAATCGCGATATCGATCCGTGCGATGCTTTCCTGCTTGCCAAGAATATCGAGAATGTCAAAAGGTCCCGGCGAAGCCTCAAGCCCCGAAAGGGCAGCTCTAAGCGGCCACAAAAGCCGCCCCTTGTCCCCTTTTTTGGCTTCCTTCGCCTTTTCAAGCAAAACTTTTTCCAAATTTTCCCGCGTCCAGTTTTCTTCCGGCATAGCCTCAAGCGCTTCGCGACTCGTTTCAAACGAGGCCATGACATCCCTGAACAGCATGTCGCGCCAGACAAGAAGCTCCGATTCATACTGCGGCTTTTTGAAGAAAAAGCCTACCCTATCCCCTACCTCGCCCAGTTTTTTGAGTCTGGGCTGTTCTAGGGTTATAACTTTTTTTATATATTCAGAATCGTAATTCCCGAGATTGATAAAATTCTGTTTTGCCAAATAAGGGACCGCCCGTCTAGCCAATTCCGCCGGCTCCAGTTGCCTTAAATAGTGCCCGTTCAGCCAATCGAGTTTATCAATATTAAAAACGGCCCCGCCTTTCTGGACCTTGGCCATATCAAATTCACCCGCCAGCTCTTCCAGAGAAAAAATTTCTTTATCCGTCCCGGGGTTCCAGCCCAGAAGCGACGTAAAATTAACTAATGCCTCTGGCAAGTAACCCATATCGCGATAATCGCCTACCGACACCGCCCCGTGACGCTTGGAAAGCTTTGATTTGTCCGGCCCCAAAATCAACGGCAGATGAGCATACTGTGGCAAAGAAAAATCAAGCACGCGGCTGATGAGAATCTGCTT
>MEYR01000036.1 GCA_001774075.1 Candidatus Azambacteria bacterium RIFCSPLOWO2_01_FULL_44_84 | reverse complement strand
CAGTTAAACACCGCCTGGACATCCTTGCCTTTTATATCTGATTTCAGTTTTGTCTGATGTTCTCCCAAATCAGTATCGTTTGAGAAAACTTCTAGTTCGCCATTTTTTGAATTAGTTTTAAAAACTACATCGGAAAGCCTCCCTGTAAAACAACTGGCGAGTCTAATCGCCTCTTCAAAAACATCTCGAGAAATTAATACTTGAGTCTCATAATCTTTCGGAACTACCGCCTCGTAATCCGGATATTTACCATTAATAAGACGAGAAACTAACCTACTCTCACCAAAATCATAAAGAATTTGATTAGGGTCGATAAATATAGATATATCTTGGTTTTTATCCCCTATAATTCTTAAGACTTCCGATACAGTCCTTACTGGAATGATTATATTATAATTGTCTTGATACTTTTTAATATCATTTTTAAAAACTGTTTTCTCGGCGAGTCTAAAACTGTCGGTAGCTACAAATTTAATATAATCAGAACTTATTATAACGTAAACCCCGGCAATTTCCGGTCTCGCGTCAGATGCGGCGCAAGCGTTAATAACATCTCCAAAAGCCTCTTTTAAAACTTTGGAATTAATGATTAATACTTGAGTACTTTTTATTTTCGGAATAATCGGAAAATCATCAGGGTTTAAACCGCGAATTACCGCTCGGGCAGATTCGCAATTCAGATGTAAAGAAGAGTTTTTTATTTCCAGGTCGATCTTCTTATTTGGTAGGTTATTTACAAACTGAGTTAATAATTTTGCCGGAACCGCAAGACTACCGTCATTTGAAATTTTTCCTTGAACATATGCGGAAAAACCGACTTCCAAGTCTGTTGCCGATACTTTTAATTGTCCTTTATCGGTGATTAGTAAAAAATGATTAAGAATCGGAAGAGTGGTGTTTCGGCTTGTCATTCTTTCCGCGTGATCCAAAGCTTCTTTTAAATTTTCTCTCAAACATGTTATCTTCATAACTTATCTTTTTAATTAATATAAATACTTATTAATATTATAGGTCAAATAATTTCTGATAATTAAGAAAAATAGTTTAACAAAGCCAAAATTCTATTGTGTTTTTTGTGTATAAACCTGTGATAAACTTTCTGATAAAATTCTAATTACTTTTTATCCAGATTTTATGAATTTAGTTTTTCCTAAATAAATTCACTTTCTTTCAACAGGATTATATACAGTTTTTCACCACATATATAAATTTGGTGAGATTTTAAATCTTTGCGAAGTGAGTTAATGTTATGAGTGTGGTTAATGTGTTTCAAAGATTATAGATTTTTTCCCTGATGAGATTAATTTCGTCACAAATATTATGGTCAGTATTAACCTCTTTGTCGATTTTTTCGCATGCGTGAATTGCAGTTGTATGGTCTCTTCCACCTAATTTTGACCCAATAAATGGATATGAACTCTTAAGCTCTTCTCTCATCATATACATTACTATTTGGCGCGGTTTTACTATTTCTTTTTTTCTCGAACGTTCGATTAGTTCTTTTTCATTTACTCCATAAAAATCAGCGACTATTTTAATAATATTTTTAAAAGTTGTTGGCTGTTTTGGTGTAGCTAAAATACCTGCTAACACTTTTTTAGCATCGTCGACTACTAATTCCTTTCCGGAAAGGCGGTAATTAGCGATAACTCGATTTAAAGCTCCTTCTAGTTCTCTTATATTTTTCTGGAAATTAGTGGCAATATACTGAAAGACTTCGTCGGAAGCAGTGAACTTTTTTTCTGCCGCCTTAGCTCTTAAAATCGCGATCCTGGTTTCTAAATCAGGATATTGGACATCGGCAATCATACCACCTTCGAATCTGGACTTGAGGCGTTCTTCGAGCGTCTGAATTGATTTTGGCGGCCGGTCAGAAGAAAGTATTATTTGTTTGTTAGCTTCGTAGAGCGTATTAAAGGTATGAAAAAACTCTTCTTGTGTTTTTTCTTTTCCGGCAAGAAATTGAATATCATCAATTATTAAAAGGTCAATTTCACGCCATCTTTTTTTAAAGTCTTCCATATTTCCCGAACGGATAGCTGAAACGACCTCCGACGTAAATTTTTCGGAAGTAGTATATTTAATCTTTTTTATTCTATCTTCTTTAATTTTATTGCCTATAGCCTGAATTAAGTGAGTCTTTCCGAGGCCGACTCCGCCGTAAATAAAAAATGGATTATATTTTTTACCCAGTTCTTGGCTCACCGCTATTGAAGCGGCGTGGGCCAGCTCGTTTGAAGCGCCGACAATAAAATTTTCGAAAGTATATCGCGGATTAAGATTAGTGTTTTTATCAATGTCTAATTCATTAAATTCTAATTGTTCTTTCAATCCCGTTTCGGATTTTTTATCGGCTGAATGTTTCACGCCGCTTAAGTCACTCTGTTCATGATGAATTTGATAGGCGACACCTTTTATTTCCTGGTCGAGATTACGCAGCGAACGGAGAATATACTTATCATATTTATTCTCAAGCCATTCTTTTGAGAAACTATTTGGAACCGCAATAGTAATCAAGCCATCTTTTTTCTCTATTATAGACGTATTTTGAAACCAGGTTTTAAAATTAGCCCGGGAAATTTGCAGTTCTATCTCACCTAAGGCAGCTTTCCACAATTCTTCGAAGGTCATAGGGTGGTTAAAACAAAAAAGTTTAAAAATAAATTTTTTTTCTGTAATGTAAATTATACCATAAGGCGCAAGCGCTAAAAAAAGCTCTTAAGGTATAAAAAAGTTAATAAAGTGTTGATATCCTGTTGATATCGATACTTTTCAGGAAGTGAAAATTAAATTCTAATAAAAAGAACCGGCACTTAAATTAACCCCATACATAATTTTATCAAAAGTTATGTATGAGGTTAATAAAATCGTATATATAAAGTTTGTTTGACGCAATGGTAAGAATTATGTTAGAGTAATGAAAATAAGGGCTTTCTCGGAAATTGCGAGTGATTTGAAATTAAGATTTAACAAGTTAAATCTTATTTAACGGGGTGCTCAATTCTGTAGCTAAAATTTACAAGTAAATTTATAGACATAATTGGCATGTCAATTACCTATCAGCCAAAAAAGAGAAAAAGAGTCAGAAAACATGGATTTTTAAAGAGAACGCGCACTAAAGGAGGTAGGCGCGTCTTGAGAGCGCGGCGCAGAAAAGGCAGGGCCCTCTTAACCGTCTAAGATGCTTAAAAAGATCCATCGCCTGACGTCAAACAGGGATTTTAAGTTGGTTTTTAAAGACGGCCGTAGTTTTGAGACAGAATTTATAAAGTTAAAAATAGCCAGTAATAAAAAAGATGTCAGCCGTTTTGGTTTTATTGTCAGTGCGAAGATCGCGCCCAAAGCTCATGATCGCAACTTGGTGAAACGCCGGTTAAGAAGCGCCGTGCGTTTTTTATTACCGAATATTCAATCAGGATTCGACGTCGCGATCTGGCCGAAAGCCAAGGTAAAAGGCATAGAGTTCCAGGTTTTAATTGATTCTCTAAAGAACTTGTTTAAAAAATCTTTAATATGGCAAGAGATTTAATTATTGGTTTTATTACGACAAGCGAGGAGCAAAATGAAAATAAATTTTCATTTTGTCCGAGCGCTGTCGTAACAAAGGGTTTAATACCCTTTATAAAATTGTATAAAATCGGCGTATCCCCTGTTATCCACTGGCTTTCTTTTTCTTTTCTTGGCTCTGTATCGGGTTGTCGATCTTATCCAACTTGTTCCGAGTATGCTATTCAGGCGTTCTCAGATAATAGTTTTACGAAAGCGAGTTTTTTGGTGTTAAAAAGACTAAGTCAGTGTCATTCATTTCATCACATAACACATAACACATAACATAAAGCATGCAAGGTTTAACTCTTATGTTATGTGTTCCATGTTTCATGATTTATGATCAATATATTTAACGAAATCTTATTCAGGCCTCTAATCAACCTTTTGGTGTTTTTTTATAACGTCATCCCTACACACGACGTGGGTTTGGCTATTATCGCGCTGACTGTTGTTATTAGGCTGATTTTATGGCCCCTCGGTCAGAAAGGCATCAAGTCTCAAGCTGCTCTTGCTAAAATTCAACCGGAGATTGAGGAAATAAAAAAGAAATATCAAGGCAATAAAGAGGGACAGGCCAAAGCGCTGATGGAACTTTACTCGAAAAACGGCATCAACCCTCTTTCCGGTTGCCTGCCGATTATCATTCAAATTCCGGTGTTGATCGCCTTGTGGCAAGTTTTTTTAAGCGGAGCGAAGCTTGAAACAATATCCGGCCTTTATTCTTTTGTTGCCGCGCCATCAAACATTCAGCCGGTTTTTTTAGGGCTATTTGATTTAACTCAAAGAAGTGTGATATTAGCTATCGTGGCCGGGGCTTTACAGTATTTCCAGGCAAAAATGATGATGCCTACCTTCGCCAAAGCTTCGGTGAATAAGCCCGCATCTGCTGCGGGAGCTCCAGATTTTGGTCAAATGATGTCAAAACAGATGCTTTACTTCGCTCCGATTTTAACCATAGTAATTTCTTGGTCATTACCCGCCGCTCTTCCTCTTTATTGGATTGTGACGACTCTCGCCACTTTGGCCCAGCAGTATTGGATCAAAAAAAGAAGTTAGAATTTAGAAGCTAGAAAATAAAATTCTATTTTCTAGCTTCTAAATTCTAGATTCTAAATTTATGATTGACGCAGAAAAAATAAAAGAAATTATCGAAGAATTTTTTGTGAAATCCGGAATGGAGAATATTGAAGTAAGAACATCGCTTTCGGCTGGCGACGGCGGCAATCCGAAATATTCTGCCTTTGATATCAATGTTATGACCAGCGACGCGAGTCTTTATATCGGTGAAAAAGGCAGGAGTATTGAGGCATTCGAGCGAGTATTGAAAACCGTGCTTAAAAAGAAGTTCGGGGAATTTATAGTCATCCACCTAGATATCAACAACTACCGCAGTCTGCGGGCAGATGATTTGAAAGAGCTTGCGCGTAAAGCCGCTCATCGAGCGCGTCTTTATAAAAATGACGTCGCGCTAGAACCAATGGCGGCGTCCGACCGGCGTGTGGTTCATTCGGAGTTAAGCGCCCATCCCGATATTAAAACCGAGAGTATGGGTGAAGAGCCTCGCCGCAGGATAGTCATTAAATATATACCATGATAAAATCCCGTTTTCGGCGGGATTTTGAATTTATAAATCTATTTTTCACATTATCTATTTATCTATTTTAAACATTTTCACACAAAATTATGATATATCATAATTTTGTGTGAAACTTATTTCCAATCTCTAATTCTAATTCTTAATTTTTTATAGAGCGGGTTTTTAGGCTTTTTTCTATCTGCCGGAAATATTACGATCTGTTCCGATAGGGTCAACATGCAGTCCCTTCCCTAAAATCCTCTTGGCCATGACGTCTCGAAATACCCCGCGCAATACGCGGGGCGTTTTTATTTTAAGCCTAGCCGGTAAAGTCGGCCGGTATTTTTTGTTATGAAAATCAGGAAATCCTGATTTTGAGAAACAACCAGGTTTACCGCGTCGACAACAGAAGAAATTATTATATCTTTTTTTCCGCTATCAACGTTAATTTTTCCTATGTCATCAACGATAGAAAACGCGTTTTTATAGTAATCGTCCGGCAATACCGCGTTTTCGGGCCAGTGGCCGGCGGCGCAGTAAACATCGCGGTTATTTGAAGCCCAAGCGCATTTTCCGACGGCAGTGGAAACTCCCAGGTCCTTAGCGTTTCCGTTTAAATCCATAACCGACAATCGCGGGTTTTGGGCGTTTTGGTCGGTGTTTGAAAAAAGCATCTTCGTACCATCCGGCGACCAAAGAACTTCAAGGCCATTGAGATTATCTATTAGTTTATCGAAAACCAACGTCTTTAGATTTAGGATCCAAAGGCTCCCCCCGACAAGTCCCGATGGCTTTGAAACAAAACTGATCAAACTCGCCTGCGGCCAGCCGACTACTACATCCCGAAGTCTTAATACCGCAACCGTTGCAGCTTTTTTCCCATCAGGATCGGAGCCGAAAAGAGTATTTTGGTTTTTGCTGTCGTCAATGACCTGATAGATTATTCTTTTGCCGTCCGGAGAAAAAGCGGCGGTTTTAGTGTTGTTTGGCAAAAAAGTTGAAATTGCCGATTCCGAAAAAAGCGAGACGAAACGAATATCTTTTTGGCTGGTTCCCAGGGTCATGACATTTTTTGAACCATCTTTAGACCAGGCGCTCTTTATAAAATTCTGGACCGGCGCTTGCGTTGTAGCTTTAGCGCCGCTGCCGTCAAGACCGCTTGACCACAACTGTCCGGATTCGTCGTACCAAAAAATTTTATTTTGAGAGCTACTGATGCTGGCCCAAAGCGTTGGTGTTGGACTTAACTGTTTTATTTTCCCTTGAAGTTCCGTCGGCAAAGTAGTGCCGGTTGGTTGGGCGGGCGCGGTTAACGGCCCAAAAACAAGATACCAAAGCAAACCGGCAGCACCGGCGCTTACGAGAATTATTACGATTGTTAAAATTAAAGTTTTTCTTGGCATAAGAATCTATAGAGTTAAAAGCCGCCAGTAGTAAATTCTATACATTGGCCACCGGAGCATGTTATTTGTCCGCCGAGACTGCCTCCGGCAGTGCAATCCGCGTCTTTTTGACATGTCTGGCCGACGGAGATTTGTCCCGGCGCTATAACTCCGGGCCCAGTTGTTTGAGTCTGGGATGAGATACCGCCGGTAATTGGGGTAAGACTCGGATTCCTTAAATTAACTAGATCCGGATTGATTGTTCTTAAGAGTAGATAAGAAACTAAAAGAATACCGAGGCCTAGAAGGGCTGAATTCATCATTTCTTTCGCGCTCTCAACCTTGGCGACGTTACCGGCCGCTAAAACATATTGGAGTCCGCCCAAGACTAGCACGCCGAATGCCAAAAAACCTCCGAGAGCGATAGCAAAAATATATATATAATTAATATAACTGGCGATGGTTGTGCCCGGGCCCTCGGCGCTTGGCAAAGAAGGCAGGTCTACTTCCAGCTTATAACCTTGGGCAAAAGTGTTCACGGCCCAAAACAACAAAATTAAGCTAAAAATTATGGCTGAAAATTTTATTATCCTTTTCATTTCACGTTGATGTTTATTAGATTTTGGGCGTTTTCAGCATTAAAATATGGATTCATGGCGGTTATTGTTATTTGGAAGTTCGACGGGGTTACAATGTCTTTTGGGATTTCCAAACTTCCGACTAAAGGATTTCTCGGCGTCTCGGCCATTTTTTTATCGTTCACAAACCAGGACCAAGTAAGCTGTGCCGGGAGCAGGTTAAAAAAGTAAGGCACCGCTTTCAGAGTTAGTTTTTGGCCTAGATTTGAAACAAAAGCAGTTATAGCGCTTCTGTAAATAATATTGCCCGCGTTGTCAGCCAGAAAAATCAAGACTTTTGGCGCTACTACTGGAATAGCGACCGATTTTTCTACCATTACGGTGTTTTGAGTATTACTGATTTGGACTTTTAGATTGTCGCCATTTGTGCCGGCGGAGTATTTATAGACTGATTTCCCTAATCCGGAAGCGGATGAGTTAAAGATATTATTTAAGAACCACCGGTAATTCAGGTTGTTCGGATTGAGTTGTGTTTTAGTTCCCGGTGAGAACACGATGGGCAGGACAGATACGGTCATTTTTGTCCCTTCCGATGGCAAGAGTTTTCCTTCATAATCAGTCGGCGCCTGGTTTTGGGCGCTCCAGGTCAGGTCAGCGTCGCTTACCGTGAAAGAAATAGAATCTCTAAGATTTTCTCCGATGGTAGTCGTCACACTGACAGTAATGGTGTTAACACTTCCCAACTTTTCTGTTTGGAAAGAAAGGGTATTTTTATCAACTCCCGAGCTGTCAGATTGCCTGACATTGTTCAAAAACCAGATGAAATTAGCTCCGGAAGTATCAGAACCGGAAAGCCACGCGGTCGCGACCGCCGCTGAATTAGGAAGAGGGGTCGTGGGATTTACCTTCAGTGCCAGAGTAGTCGGCAATACTAATTGCGCGGCGGCAACTTTGACGAGTATCATCGTGACCAGGATCGAAAGTATCAATTTTACCAATTCTTTTTTCATTTTAGATAATTTTACTGGCAATTTTAGCGGCAAACCCTAATTTTTGGACGGCTGGCAGCTGTAAGCCTTTAATATTCAAATATGCTCCTGCAACATAAGCGGTCCACGCCGGCAGCATGTTTATAAACGGGATTGACTCGATGATGGTTGACCCCAGGGCTCCTTTCCAAAAGTTGTGGCCTTTCCACAGGAAGTAAATCCAAAAACTGAATCCGGCAATAATAGTCACCGATATATTCGCGATAGGACCGAGAATCCAGCCGATAATAGGGATAAGCGTTATCAAACTGATGCCTAAAGAAATTAGGTCTAAAAAACCGGCGATACCGAATAAAATAGTCCACGGTATATTTTTTTCTTCATTCATAAACTTAGTCTATCATATTTAAAGCGCCATCGTCTCAGCTTTTGCCATCTCCTGCTTTGCCTGTTCTATTTTCAAAAGCTGGGCCGGGTCGGAAGTAATGATCTGGTCTTCCGTGTAGGAAGCGGCCACTTTTATGGCAACGTGTTTTAATCCGGCGAAAAACAAGCCTTCGCCGACATCCGACTCCAAAAGCAGGAATTTTTCTTCATCAGTCAAGTTGAATGTTTTTTGGAGAATTTCGGTATTGGCCGGAGCCTGTTTAAACAAAAACTGAAGCGAAGAGTTGGTGATAATCGGCTTGCCGTAGGGCGAGTTGATAAAGTCCGTAACGTCCTGGGTAATGGTAGTGACGCCCAGGTAATATTTTCTGGCGCGCTTGGCAATGCCGAACATAAATGAGGCGCCATCCTCTGTTTTAAGAAGCCACCAGGCCTCGTCAATCATGAGGATTCTTTTCTTAAGTTCCGATCGGACAATGTTCCAGATGTAGTGAAGGACGATGTACATGGCGATAGGTCGGAGTTCGTCTTCCATATCTCGCACGTTAAAGACAACGAGCTTATTTTTGGTCTGAATGTTTGTTGGGTTATTCAAAAATCCGGAATAAGAACCGGAGACGTATTTTTCAAGCCGGATCGCCAAAGATTGCGCGCCGACCATGCCGTCAAGCACGGTTTTCAGGTCACCCATTGTCGGGAAGGTCACTTTTGAAAAATCACTTTGCGCGGTAATGTCACGGGCGGCGTAAGTTTGGGTTATCGCCTGGTCGATGACGGCATCTTCTTCGGGGGTGAGCCCTCCGAGCATTATGCGGATCAAGCCCACAAGATTGATGGTGTTTGATCGCAAAATGTCGGCCGGCGATTCGTCAGGCCGCGGAATGGACAGGTCGAAAGGATTGATATGATTTTCAGAAGTCAGCGAAATTCTGAAAAAACTACCGCCGACTGTTTCAGCCAGATACTGGTATTCATTTTCGGGGTCAATGACGATGACATCGGCTCCGAGCATTAACGAGCGAAGAATCTCGAGCTTTGAGGCGTATGACTTGCCGCCGCCGGATTTGCCGAAAACAACGGTGTTGGCGTTTTCCAAACTGAAACGGTCAAAAAGAATTAGTGAGCTGTTATGACGGTTAATGCCATAGAGTATGCCGTTGTCTGAAGTCAGGTCCGCGGAAACAAACGGGAACGTGGCGCCGACCGGCCCAGAGTTCATTGTAGCATTGACCTGGATTATATCGTTAACTAGCGGCAGGGCGGAGTTAAAGCCCTCCGTCTGCTGGTAAAGCGCGGTTTTAGAATAAACCAGCCGAGCTTCAAGTATTGATCGGATGGCGGTTTCTATTTTATCTAGTTCTTCGGGAGTGTCTCCATAGATGCTTATGTAAATTCCGAACTTGAACAATTTTTCCCGCGCCTGCTGAAGAGAATCGCGAAGGTTTTCAAGGTCCTGGTAAGCGGTTTCAAGCATTGGGTCGCGGACCATTCCCTGCTCTTCTCTCATGGAGATTTCCGCTTCCAGCTGGGCCACCTTTTTACGCATATTTTTGAGCGCCAAGGTCGTGTCCACGGGGTGGATGAACAGGCTTATGTCCATATACCGGTCGAGGTTTATTATCGGTCCGAACCAGTTGGTGTTGAGGTAACGAGGATAGGTGAAAACGAAAAATACGCGCACCAGCTTTTTACCGAGTCGTATGAAATTGGGATTAACTTCCAGGGCTGAAGGCGCGATAATGTCCCGAAGAGTCGCCAGACCCTTAGCGTAGGTCTGTTCAAGTTCTGATAAGCCCACTGCTTCGTCTTGAGTTTTTAAAAATGGAAATGCCATTTAAATTAATTTTCAATTTTCAATTTCTAATTTTCAAATAATTTTTAATGATTAAATTTTCAAAACAACTTATTTACTGTTGGCCGAGTTCCTTTGCGATGGCCAAATTCTTTGTTTCAAGCTCTTCTGGATTGTAGAGATTATAAAAAAGTTCAATAAGCTCTTCGGTCGTCAAGGGGACAGCCCTGACGCCGACGTGGGCCAAGCCGGAAATAACATGATCAACCCTTTGAAGCAGCTGGCTTTTATACTCTCTAAAAGTTTCTTCGGGGAGGATCTCGGCGCCCTTGGGTTTTGTGCCGAAAATTGTACCTACTCTTTCAAGCGGGCCAGCCTTTTTTGATTCAACGGGATCAAACGGCACAATCGCGTAAAATGTTTTTGTCATTATATTTGAAAGCGAGACGAAGTTTTTTATGAAGTCGATATATTCGGCGGTTTGTATTTTAAGCAGTTCGTTTTCTTGTGCGGACAGTTTCTCGTCGAGCATCGCCAGATACGGCTTGACGTCGAGTCGTCGCGAGTGAACCACAAACTGCATCGGCCAGTCGAAAGAATTAACAAATCCTTGATAGGCGCCGATTATCGCTTCCTGTTCATCGGCCGACTTCAGTTCGAAGTTCATTGATGTGCACATCAAAACCGAACGGAAGCCTCCGCTTTTGAGGATAATCGCGTCTTCCCTTATCTCGTCAATGGAAACGAAATCCTGGGTTGCCGCACCTTTTTTAATTTTTTGTTGGTCCGTCATATGATTTTCCTACGAATTACGGATGTTTCCGAATTACGAATATTCGTAATTCGCAGTTATTCGTAATTGGTAGGGTTACTCTTGATTGGTTTTTCTTTTAGCCGCAACGTCCAGGTTAAGCGCCAGTTCCCTCAATCGCGACCGCGAAACTTTTTCTTCTTGAGGGGCCGGCTTTTCTTCGGCGACCGGCGCTGTTATCTGGGCTTCCGGTTTTTCGGTCTCGCCCCGTTTTTGAGTCCAGACATAAAGCCTTGGTCTGAAAATATACGCGAAAAATGAAAATATAAAAAAGATGAAGGGGCGGCCGTTGACTTTTAAAAAAGCGAGCGCCAGCGCGAAAGCAGCTACGGGAATTGAGGTTAAGAACCAAAACCAAAAAGTGAACAAGAACCAACTTATCAGTATAATAGCCGCCGCCGCCGCAAGATACATAAATTGTTTAAGCGTTAAAGGACCGATAATCCTATCCTCTATGTCAATGAATTGTGGAATCTGATACTGCATAAAATTAAAAATCTCAAATCTCAATTACAAATTTCCAATAAAATC
The DNA here is from genome assembly GCA_001774075.1 of Candidatus Azambacteria bacterium RIFCSPLOWO2_01_FULL_44_84. Classification (GTDB taxonomy): domain Bacteria; phylum Patescibacteriota; class Minisyncoccia; order UBA10092; family UBA10092; genus 2-02-FULL-45-18. The sequence continues at coordinate 5,799 of MEYR01000036.1, read as the reverse complement.
TCAAATTTAAATAACAAAATTTTGGTCATTGGGATTTGGGACTTGTGATTTTATTTGACATTGAGATTTTGGTTAAAACCTGCCCCTATCTTGTCTCAAGTCAATTATATCACTTGCAGGTTCTTCCAGATCGATTGACGGTTCGGCTGGGGAAGTAATAAATTGTTTACCCTGTGTCTGTTCTGGATGCGCCATCTCCTGAGTCGGCAACTGCGGCGGAACTGGGAGGGGCGCGAACTCAACAGGCTCTCGATATGTATCGGTCTTGGGTACGGAAAATTGTGCCGGCGGCGCAACGGGCGCGGGAGTCGGAGGCATTACCGGTCTTGTAAACGTAAGCGGCTTTGGAGCTATGGGCGTTGGCAGTGGAATTTTAACCACCGCCTGTGGCGGGGCCTCGTCACCGCTGCCAGCGGGATCCTGCCAGGGGCGGTGACTTGGAGCGGTGGTCGGCTGGGGTGTCGGCATAGGAGCTGGCATTGGGGCAGGGATAGGCACAAGGACAGGCTTGGGTGCGAGCGAGACAGCTTCAACATCCGCGGATGTGGTCGGGGTACCAATCTTTTGCGTCGGGAGTGTCGGGAGTATCGGGAGAGGTACTTTTATGGGTGATGGGACTGACGCGGGTGTATACGGAGTCGGCACTCCGACAATTTTTTCAATTGGCCGCAGTGTTACAACAGGCGGGACAATGGGCCTTAGAGCGGTTGTGGGTTCCGGGCCAATTTTTGGTTTCAGCGGTCCGCTTATTGTTTCAGCCTGTTCTCTATATTGGTCAGGCCGAGTAAAACTTGGAATTTGAGATGGCAATATCACTGGCGTTGGTGTCGCAGGTTTTACTGACGACATTGGGACTGGCATTGCCGGAGAAACCGGCGCTGACTTGGCTATCGGAGGCGCAATGGCAGGAACCAGTTGGCCGGTGAGAACCGCGTTTGCAATCGCCGGCGCCTGCTTTAGCGACTCCATCACAGGGAAGAATAGCTCAATATTCAAATCTTGCGCGAGATTCAAAGCCGTTTGCATATCGGGGGCGACTCGCGTGTTTATTTCCTGTGATAAGTTCGTAAGAGAAAGAAGCCCGAGAGCGACATTTCCGAATATTTTTGATAATAATCGGACTTTATCATCCGTGAGGTCATATTTTAGACCCAAAGACAGCAAAATCGCCCCCGCGTCTTCAGATTCAATAAGATTCTGAAGATCAAGAGGTAAATTTTTCAGTATATTCAATTTTTGCTCTCTGGTATATTCCGCCATTTATGTTGTAAATTACCTATTTTATAGTGCCGAAAAGCTATTTTTTAAAAGGACTAAAATTCCCAGATTGGAGCAGTGGTTACTTCTTTAGCATTAATCATCCATTGGGTGTCTTTGGGTAGCGCAGAAATAGCCTGGTTTTTCTCGTTTTTGTCTCTCATTGAAATAGTCTGTAATATAAGCTGTTTTTGATCAGGCGGCAGATGATTATATTTGTTTTGTATAATAGATTTTAACTTTTCTCGCTTTTCATCAGGTGCTAAACCGGCGTTTTTTATTTTGTTTATACTTAGGCCACCGATGGTGTTTTCGTTTATTATCTCAAAGTAAATATTTGAAGCGCGTTCAATTCCCTGGGATTGCTGCAGTGGATTTATAATCGGTAAAAAGATTTTATGACGGATTTCTTCCGCTATCGGTGATACCAATGATTTTGTAATACTGATCGCATCTAACATCTCTTGTTTCATCTCATCAAAGTCAACAAAACCGAGAATAACTAAACCGACCAGTTGTTGTAGTATCAGTACTTGGTCATCATTTAAACGATTTAATTTGCCAATGTTTTCTACAACTGAAGAAGTACGTGTTGATGATAAAACATCCTTTAGTCCTTGCGGCAAAGCCCCAAACTTTTGAGAAATTTTTTGTTCTGTTAGCTTCGAGAAATCGATCATTGTATATTATTAATTTTTTCTTTAAATTAAATTTGTTGCCAGTCTGCTATGGTAGTACCAGCTGGAGCACCCGGAGGAAGTGTCGCTGGTGAGCCGCAGTTAGGACAGTCAAATGTTGGCTTACCCATGCTTTGCTCGCGATGATTACAGTTTTGACACTCATAAAGACCCACCGTTTGTTTCTTTTTGAATAAACCCGACCCGGACTTTGCGCCTTGGTAGATGGCCATAAGAGGATTAATGGGTGTTTTAGATACCGCTGGTATTCTAGTTACTACTCCGCCCAAAGTCTTGAATCCTGCGCCGACCGCTCTTATAGGCGCAGTGATTGCTTTTACTGCGGGTGATCTCGTGGAACCAACACTAGCGGCGCGCGCTCCCGCTTTTCCTACTAAACCGCCGCTTGATTTTGCTACCCAAAGTGCGGTAGCTTTGGCCACCCCTTCTGTTGCACCTCTTGCAGCTTTAGCGCCTGTGATGCCTATTTTTTGGGCAATTATCAAAGGCGCTATAAAGAGAATAGTCATTACAATAAATTGCAAAATGACTTGAGGAGCGGACGCGCTGACATAAGCAGCTTGCTGATTGAATGCCTGCGGGACGGAACTCGATGGTATGTTGTTGACAATGCTAAACCCGCCCTTAGTTGCCATGCTTAACGCTAAGAATATTGACACGGCATAAACAGGCGCGAAAAACGCCCACTTAAGAAAGCCTGACCACCAGTCGCCAAACCATTTACTTTGTCCCGGGAAAGCCCACAAAGCCCAGACAAGAGGAGCGGCGAGTAAGTATAGCCATAACCAAGCCACTCTCAACACCAAAAATATCGCAGTCGCTCCAAAAACAAAAACGGCAATAATCAAGGCGATAAGTTTAAAGAGATTCCCAAAAGTACTAAGAGCTAACGCTTTGACCGGATCTAACATACTGATGGGTCCCGTGCCGGGAGCGTAAAAAGCCGTTAATTTCATAGAACTCGCCAAACGGGACGCAAAATCAAAAACACCATCACCGGTTGCGGCTTTGATGAAATATTGGGTAACAGTTTGCGTAAAATCGATTATGATTCCCCCTATCACCAAGCTAAAATTTACCAGAAGCGCCGCTATTATCACGCGCCAAAGCATTTGTTGTGCCGGGAAGGCCTTGACTCGTAAGATTGTTGAAATGGCGATAATAATCAAAGCGAGAATGAATAACATATTAGCCAGGTCGCGCGTAATACCCCAACCAAGAGTTACTATCGGCGCTTTAGTGAACTGAAACGCTCCTAAAATATAGTTTATAACGTATGCTTCGAGGTAAATAATGATGGCTAAGATACCGGAAATTATATTAGCAATAAAACTAACCGCAAGATTAATGACACCGCTTCCCCAAGTGATTGGAGTTTCTTGAGGTTCTTGATTTTTATTATCTTTATCGTCTTTTTTCGGTTCTTGCGGTTGAGGCCCCGGCTGGTTTTGCGCTAGCTGTTGGCCCTGCTGTTGAGCTAAGGCGATTAGAGGAATACTGAAAACAGACAGGAGAAAAACACTGACTAATAAGATGCTTATTACTTTTTTATGTTGCGGAACCATTTTTATTGTTAGAAAATTACTTCCGGTATCTGAAAAGCCTCAATCGCCGCTTTTAGATTTAGACAGTTAAGAAGTTTTTCCTGGTGATTTATAAGGTTTTGTTGGACTATAGCAAGCTCGTCTTTGGCGTCATCCACAGTGCTCTGGCCTTCACCGGGGCCGAAAGTTGGCTGATAATCTGATATCGCTTTGGTAATCGCGTCTTTATCGGTTAACTGATTGACTATGTCTCGGAATTTATTCAGATCATCTATTCTCTTTTGGAGATCGATTATTTGCCGGACTATAATGTTTCTGGCCGAAATAGTGTTGTTAAGTGTTATCTGGTCGAAAAAGACAGTAGCCGCGATGGGATTTTGAGCGAGATACGGCTGTTTCTTGGGATTTTGGTCTACACTACTCTGGCATGACTGTGTTTGATCGAGGATGTCAATTGACTGGGCCAACGAGTTGGCTGTACCCTGTTTTGTCTGGCGTATCGCGTCAAGATAATTAAGTTCATCGTCAATCAAGCCAAGAAGATATTTCTTGCCGAAAAGCGTAATGTCCTCACCGCTTTGGACAGCTCGGATACACTCTTGATAAGCAGTGGGCACGTTTTTAAACGGCGCGCAAAGTTGTTCGGCTAGACTTAATCCTCCACCACCGCCTCCCGCGGGAGCAGGCGACCCTACGGATCCGGAAGGAATATTTTTGAAGCCAAGGTTCATAATCAAGTTAAATAAATCGCTGCTAATCATGCTTAAATATGGCTCCAGATCTTCGGCATTAGCGATGTTATCGTAAGTGGAATCAACATTTTTCTTCGCATATTGTGAAACGACAATTGCCGGCGTTTTTATTGTGTCATCGAGACAAACCTGCTCTGTCTTTTCTGTCCCGTCCGGACTGATAGTAGTTTTATTCGTTTTGACCTTGCATTCTTTTTCGCCTAAGAAACCGTCACCGCTCATAGCTTCATTAACTTTTGCCTGCTGTTCTAATATGGCTCTTCTTTTGGCCTCATCGTAGGAAACAGTAAAAGCGCTGAAGAAATCATTGCCGGGCTCGTTCAATTTAAGCCATCCTTGCCAGCCGCCGCCCCCTGTGGCGAAAACATTCGTTTGATTATTAGGCACCGAACAGCTGTATAGCTTATTGAAAGAGGCGTTGAATGATTCTTTAACCAGCTTTTGGATAACCGGCGTTGTATCTATACCGCCCTCTGTCGAACAGAATCTGACTCCTCCTAGAGTTTCGATAAATGAATTTCCTCCCTGCAGTCCGGCATCCGATATATAATCTTTCCAGTTTGTCACGTATTTGGGTTGGTTGGTCTGGTTGCACGGCACTTCTATTGGGCCGGAAAAGCCGGGAATCGTGCAATTGCCGGATCCTCCCTTTCCCAAAATCCAATCCTGAATTTTATTGAGAATAAGGTTGAAAAGATTGCGCTTGATGCTTTCTTTATTGCGCATGAAATTGAATTCCTTCAGCTGTTCGTTGAAGATGCTTTTTGTGTTTTCGGTTTCTTTTTTGCTGAAATCCTTGAGCGTGTTTTCTTTGGAACATTTCTCGCATTTTACAGGCACCTCTGCGTACGCGGGAGTGAAAAGTGAAAAGTGAAAAGTGAAAAATAAAAAAGTAAAAGTTAAAAGAGCAACAAGAAAAGTCATTCGAATTTTGAATTTCGAATTTTGAAAATTGTTTCGGATTTCGGATTTCGGATTTCGGATTTTCATCATTTGATTCCCTGTTTCTTCATTAAATCGCCAATCTGCGCTCTCAGGCCATCTTCAAAATCAAAAAGGTTCTGATAAGTTTTTAAAGCAATCAAAGCTCGTATGGCGTCGTTATCCACCTGGCTTGAGGCGGCCATTATTTGCGCTTTAAGACTGAATATTTGCATCCACTGCTTGTGGATTGAAAGCCAGCTTGATGGCACCCAGACGGTTTTCAGTTCTCCGAAAAGTCGGTCGTAAATTTGGGAGTAAGCGACCGCTTTTGAAAAATCATTTGTCTTTAGGGCGTCAGCCAGAACTTCATCTGAAGTTTGGTCGAATGCTTTATCGGCAAAATTGCGGTTGAAAACGATAGCAAGATCCGCGAGATAGTTGTTTACGGCTTCTTTGGAATTAACGCCCGTGATTTTGAGGTCCGAGTTCATGATGACGGGGATGACGATGGGTTTTGACGCCTTGATGAACTCGTTAAAAGTTTTTTCAATTTGGTTGGCGCCGACTTGGCGCAGAGCTTCTTCTGGAGGAATGTTGCCGAGATTCTCTTTGGCGCCATCGGTT
>MEYR01000035.1 GCA_001774075.1 Candidatus Azambacteria bacterium RIFCSPLOWO2_01_FULL_44_84 | reverse complement strand
CTACCGCGGTTACTGCCAACACTCTGACTATTGCCAGCAACGTCTTCCAGGTTAAGCAAAACACCGCTGTCGGCGCCGGAAACTTGGTCAAGGGACAGTCAGGCGCCAGAATCGGTTCGTTCGTTATGTCGGCTTCATCAGCTGAAGGCATTAATGTCTCAACCCTTACTCTCACCTCGTCCACTACTTTCCCATTCGCTAACTTAATGGTTAAAATAAACGGCGTTCAGTTTGGCGATATTAAGGGTTCAACCGCGGCCAGCACCGCTTACACTTTCTCCGGTTCTTCACCGGCGCTAATCGCGGCAGGCAGTAGTATTACGGTTGACGTATATGCCGATATTCTTTCGACTGCCACTAACGTCGGGTCGTACTGGTATATTGACGTGCAAGGTGCTTCAGCGGTCGGCGCGACTACCGCGACATCACAGACTTTGAAGAATACCGCGGGCACCACGATCAGTTCATCCGTCGTTGTTAAGGGTCAGAATTACACTATTAACGTGACAGGCGGCACTTTGACGATTACCGTTGATTCTGCCAGTCCTGCTGCTTACCAGTCGGTAATGGGCAAGACTAGTCAGACATTAGGTATTTTCCGATTTGCCGGCTCATCGGTATCGGACACTAATATCACCGACCTTACTGTCTTCAATATTTCTACCAGCACCGGTGATCCGACCAATGCCAAGTCTAACTTCAGTAACTTACAATGGTACAAGGGCGGCGTTGCGGTTGCTCCGGTTATCATTTCTGGTACCGCTTCAACCGAGAACGCGCTTAACTCGCTCGTAACTTACGGTTACAAGTATGCCTTCCACTTCACAAGCCCGATTGTTGTTCCACAAAACGGCAACGCCTCGCTTGAATTGAGAGGCGATGTAGCTGACTTTGCTTCGGGCGGCGCTCAATCTAACTCAACCAACAACTTCAGGATTGAAAGCCCGGCTGATGTTACCGCGCTTTCTTCAGGCGGTTCATTGGCGGTCGGAGTTTCCGGTCCTGACCACACCAGTGGCATTCAGGCCGCGACGATCACTGTGTTGAGAACCAAGCTTACTGTTACCGCTCCTACGGGATTAGTTACGACTACAAACCATCCAAGAAGTGCAGACGACGTCATTGCTTACTTTGACTTTACGGCTGATCCGGCTAATAGCGTGATCATTAACACTGTTAGTTTGAAGAGGGCCGGCGCAACCCTGCCTACCTTGACTATTATCTTGATTGACGCTGACACCGGTTCCGCGTGGGGTTCAACTCCGGCTGCCGGCCAGATAATCGCTGACCCCGATAGCGTATTTGAGGCAGATGTGAGCACATCAGGTACGTCAACCGTAATTTTCAGACCGGCCTATACGCTGTCATCTGGCGCGACTAAACGAGTTAAAGTTAAGGCAGATACAAGCACTCTTACCGCCACATCAGGTAGCACCAATGGTTCGGTATTACAGTTATACCTTGGCAACACCACAAAAGGTGAAGCTACCACGCCAAGCGGTGTAATCTCATGTGAACATCCCGATTCTCTTTGCAATGCTTTGGGTTGGAACGATGGAACGAGCGGCAGTATTAACCTTGAGGCCAAGGGGTTACCGATCTACGCTCCGTCAATTGGCTACTAATCTGAATTTCTTCTTCTCACACAACTCTGTTGTGTGAGGGACAAGTCGGTGATCTTACTTGTGATAGGAAAGCCGATTATAAAAAACTACCCCCGATATATATCGGGGGTAGTTTTTTTGGCGGAAAATTTCTAAATATAGAAATTTCTAAATATAGAAATATTGAAACATTCATGCTATGATGCCGCGGATGTTATATGGCTAAATCATTGGAAAATTTTTTATCTAAAATAATCAAATACGGCCTTTACGCCATACTGATCACGCCATTGGCGCTTTGGCCAAAAGCGCTTTATCCGTTTTTGACTTCAAAGTTTATTTTGTTTCAAATTTTGGTGGAAATTGTTTTTGCTGCCTGGCTGATTCTTTTAATCAAGCGCGGATTCACGCGGACTTGGGCAGATTTACGCGGAAATTATATTATCCTATCATTGGCAGGATTTTTCGCAGTTTCTTTTATTTCGGCTATTTTCGGGGTTGACTTTCAAAGAAGTTTTTGGGGGTTTGGGCCGCGCCTTACGGGTCTGTTCGGCGAATTGCATTTTATGGCCTGGTTTTTAGTGCTCACCAGCTCGCTCTATAATCCGAATAAATCAAAAAATCCGAATAATCCGAATTCGGAGTATCCGGGAAAATTAGTAAATTCGGATTATTATTTAAATTTTTCTTTTTTTGTCGCGATAGCGGTCGGACTCACTTCTTTTTATGAAAATCCACAATGGGGCCTTGTTTATGGCTACGATATTTTCAACAATCAAACATTCGCCGCGCCTTATTATCTTTTCCACTTCTTTTGGGGGCTGTATCAAATAATCAACAAACTACAAACTACAAACTACAAACTACAAACTTTACGAAGATGGATTTTTGGGGCGGGGACGATTTTTATCCTTTACCGAATATTTATTACCCAAATCAGAGGTGCGATTATCGGCCTTTTAGCGGGTTTGTTTATTTTAGGCGTTGGCTTGTTATTCGGCCGCGCCTTGAACAAGAAAACGCGCGTCGCGGTCGGCATAATCGGTGGTCTAATTTTGCTGGCATTGTCTGTTTTCATTGTTTTTCGTAACAATCCTGTCTTTCAAGAACTAAGCCCGATAAAAAAGATAACCGGCATTTCTTTGTCTGAAACAACGGTCCAGACCCGGATTTCGACTTGGCGAGTAGCGTTGAAAGGATTTGGCAAGGATGCCTTTTTTGGCGTCGGGCCGGAAAATTTCAATTATCTTTTCAACGCCAATTATGATCCACAGTCTTTAAAATTTGGCGGCGGCGGCTTTCATGAAACTTGGTTTGACAAACCACATAATGCCTTTCTGGAAGTTCTGACTGAAACCGGCGTTATTGGCATGTTAGCGTATATTCTAATTTGGATCGCGGCGGTTATAGCCCTGCGGCGGCTCTATAAAGCGGGGGATAAGATTTTGTCGCTGATTTTAGCGGCCGCCTTTATTTCTTATTTCGGCTCAATGTTTTTTGCTTTTGACAGTTTCGGTTCCTGGTTCGGACTGTATTTGACGCTCTGCTTTCTTGCCTCGCAGATTAATCCGAATAATATGGAAAGAAATCCGAACGATCCGAATTCGGATTATTCGGATAAAATTCGTAAATTCGGATTATTGATAATTCCTATATTTGTATTCGGATTATTATATCTCAATTATTCCATATGGCGCGCTAATTTGTACGATGCGGAATCAATAAGAATGTTCTCACGGGATACCGGATCCGGCATGACTTTAGCTAAAAGATCTCTGGATTATTGGACACCGTATGCCGCGGAATATAAATTTGATCTTTTCACGGCGGTGGCCTCGGCTATTCAGAAAAATCAGCCGCTTCCCGATCCTGAAACTACGATAAACTTCGTTCTTGAAAAAGCCGATGAAGTAGTCGCGGCCCATCCGAACGATGCCGTTTATCTGACCGGTATGGCCAAATTATTTGGGATTTTGGCCGAAAGAGGCCGCGATCCTCAAATTCTGGCTTGGGCGCAGGATTATGGAGAAAAATCTCTTCTATTGAGTCCTTCAAGACAAGAAACTTTATTTTATTTAAGTAAAATCGCCTTGCTTCAAAGCGATACGAAGTCGGCCGTTGCGCGCGCCAAACAAGCAGTTGACGCCGCGCCTTCTATTTACTTAAGCCGGTGGTATTACGGACTTGCCTTGTTAGCCGATGGGCGCGCCGTAGAGGGGAAAACAGAAATTAAAGAAGCCCTTGATTTGGGCTACAAACCGAAAGGCGGGGAAATTGAGTTAATTAAAAATCTGGGATTACAATAAATCGGAGAACAATTCTTCGTTTTTTTTGATCATTATATCGATATTGAAATCTTTTTTAAGCCGTAAAAAAGCGTTCTGGGCGCAAGTTTGCGCCAAGCTTGGGTGAATCAACATTTTCTCAATTGCCTGGGCTAAAGCTTCTGAATCGGTCGGCTCGACTAACATGCCGGACGTTTCATTTTCAAGCATTTCCGCTATTCCGGCGATATTGGTTGCGACAATAGGCACCTCTGCCGCCATTGCTTCCAGAACTGACCAAGGCTGGCCTTCTTTCACCGATGGTAAAACAAACAGGTCAAACATTTTTAAGTATTTGTAGGCATCGGGAATTTGGCCGATAAGGAATATCGAATTATCAAGCCGGTAGTGCTTTATTTTATTTTCCAATTTGAGCCGTTCTTCTCCCTCCCCGATGATTATCAGTCTAATATCTTTTGTTTTAGAGGAATTTTTTAATATCGCCATTGCCTCAATCAGATACTCAAGACCCTTACTCTTATAGAGATTGGCTATCGCACCAATTAAATACTGCGTTTTCGGGAATGAAATTCCGGCAGATTCAAAAAGTTGAAACCCAGCCTTTTCTTTAGGAAAGAAACTTAAATCATCTAAATTAACGCCATTGTAAATGGTGACAATTTTTTTAAGTCCGGCGACTCTATTTTTAATGGCAAGCTGTCTGTCAAACTCCGAATTTACAATTATAATATCTTTGAATGGAGCAGAGATTTTTTCTGCCCAAAGAAAAACCAATTTTGCGAATTTACTGCGCGATTCCTTGAATGCCCAACCGCCAATGCGGTAAATGATTTTTGGCGTTCTGGCCCGTCTGCTGACAATTCCGGCGAGGCGATCCAGCCAGCCGCCAAATGCTCCCACAAAACCGGCCATAGAGCTGTTGAGATATAAAATATCCGGTTTTATTTTTCTTACAAGCGAAAAAATCTCAAATATAGCCGCAAAACTGTTGAAACCGAAGCGATTCCCGAGATGTTTCAGAATAAGGGTCTCAAGACCCCTATTGTTTAGTCTATTTAAAAGTTCTCCTCCCCCACCCTTGGAGAATCGCGTTTCACGCGTAGAAATCGGAGATTTATTCTCCAAGGGTGGGGGACCGGTCGCGATAATACTTTCGTAAGCGTTTTTGTCCAGATGAGTCACCAACTCAAACAAAAAGCGCTGAGCGCCGCCCCATTCTGATTTCGTGATGATAAATAATATTCGCTTACGCATAGTAATGCTAATCTACGAATCTCATGCGAATACTACGAATTGCGAATTATCCATTTGTAGAATTCGGATACATTTGTAGATTTGGATTATTGGAAGCCATTTGTGGCTTCATTGAGCCAAAATTTGGTTTTGACAATAGCCGTAATTTTATTGTATAATACAACGAAAGCGATGCCAAAACAAGTAACAATCATAACGCGTCATACTAAGGGCGGATCATGGAAATGGGGGAAAGAATTGGCGCAAAAAATCAATGAAAATTCGCCTTATAAAGTCCATCTTACGGATAATTTAGCCGATATTTTAAAAAATCATTTTTCTACTCATGCCGATTTGGTGCATAGCGCCTATCCTCTTTGGCCGAGATTATATAAAAAACCTTTTGTTTTAACCATCCACGGTAATTTTCGGAAAGAAGGCTGGCGCCAGAAATTTTTCTATCCCAAAGCCATTAGATCAGCCGATACTGTCACAGTGCCGAGCAATTTTTTAAAAAATGAATTGAATCTTGAACGCGTCCGGATAATACCCAACGCGGTAGACGTAAATGAATTCAATCAAGTTCCGTTTCGCCAAAATTTAGATAATCCAAAAATTCTTACGGTAATGAATTTTAATTTTTGGCATAAAGCCAAAGGAGTTATTGAAATCGCCAAAGTATTAAGCAGGATTTCTCATGAAAAACGGCAGAATATGGAATATACGATTGTCGGAGACGGCCCAGAACGGTTGAAGGTTCAAAATGAGATTGAGCATTTCAAAACTGATTTTCTGAAAGTTAATTTTGCCGGTTTTGACGATCCTAAAAAATATTACGCAAACGCGGATTTATTCGCGTATGTTTCTGGTTTTGATAACATGCCGATTTCAATAATGGAAGCCATGGCGGCCGGTCTGCCGGTGGCCGCCAATCAAATCGGCGCCTTATCGGAGATAATCACCAACGGAGTTGACGGACTTTTGAGTCCGGATCCGGAAAACTATAAATATAACGTAATCAGACTACTTGAGGATTCGGATTTGCGCCAAAAATTAGGTCAGGCTGCCAGACAAAAAGTAAAAGAGAAGTTTGATTGGTCGGTGATTTTGCCGCAGTGGATTAATATTTACAGCGAGTTGTTGAAATAAATATGGCCAAATATTTTTTCCGGTTAGACGACATTTCGCCTAATATGAATTGGGAAAATTTTTATTGGCTACGCGAACTTTTTAAACGGCACGACGCAAAGCCTCTTTTGGCGGTAATTCCGGACAATCAGGACCCTGAATTGCTCAAATATCCAGGTAATCCCGATTTTTGGGGAATTATCAATGAACTTTACCATAGCGGCTGGGTAATCGCTCAGCATGGCTATCAGCATTTTTATAAAACTCGGGATGGGGGGATTTTGAATATTAATCTCCGCAGTGAATTCGCCGGTTTGGATTTTCAAACTCAAAACTACCAGATTGCCGCGGGTAAACAAATACTGAAAGAAAAAAGCGTTGATCCGAAAATTTTTGTGGCACCGTCTCATTCTTTTGATAAAAATACCTTAAAAACGCTTGCGCAAAACGGTTTTCATTATGTCAGCGATGGTATTGCTCTTTATCCATTCAAAAAACGGGGACTTGTATGGTTGCCGCAAATTTTTTGGCGACCTAGAAAATTTGCGGCAGGATTGATAACCATTGCTTTACATCCGAACACAATGAGTCGTGAAGACTTGACTAGTTTTCAAAATTTTATTGAAAAAAATAAAAGCAAAATCGGAGATTTCTCCGAACTGATGAGGTGGCATAAAAAATCGGGGATCTTTAAAAAATTTTTCACTTTTTTGGCCAATCAGGTGTTTAAAATCGTTTGGTGGGTGTTTTTTAAATTCAAAACTCAAAATGCAAAAGTCAAAAGTACAAGTTAAAAGTCAAAATTTTGAACTTTTTAATTTTGAATTGCAATTTTGCATTTTGAGTTTTGAGTTTTGAATTTACAATGAACTATCAAAACAAAAATTTAGAATATATAGATGCCGAAGCTTATGATAAACGCGGCGAGGCGTCTTTATTGGAAAAATACGTTTTAGATCTTTGGCAGCCGTTTTTAAAAAAAATTATCCGCAATTTAAGCATCGGCAAAACGGTTGTTGACTTAGGATGCGGCACTTGTGAATACACTCAAGCCGCCCAGGCGGCCAGAAAAATCTACGCCGTTGATATTTCAGAGTCGATGTTAAAAGTTTGCCGGCAGAAGTTGGGAAGATTCCCGCAGGCGGAAATCATTAATCTTCCAATAAAAGATTTTAATCTGACAGGCGAGTCGGCCGACTTGGTTATTACGATCGGTGTGTGGGAATATATTGATTCTCAAGAATTATTAGAAGCAATTAAAAAGATCACTCATCGCGGCAGTAAAATTATTATCGTTTTCCCGAACAGATACAACGGTTTTCATATAGAGCGTAGCATTGCGAAAGGAAAATGGTCTGGCTTGAGGCCCGGTTTTATCAGGAGAATTTTTAAAGAAGAA
>MEYR01000034.1 GCA_001774075.1 Candidatus Azambacteria bacterium RIFCSPLOWO2_01_FULL_44_84 | reverse complement strand
TGGAACGAAATTATAGGAAGCCTTGGGGCGAGATAGATATTATCGCGAAAAAAAAGGGCATGATTTCTTTTGTGGAAGTTAAAACGCAGAAAGTCGGATTTGAATGGCGGCCGGAAGAAAATGTTAATTGGCATAAAAAACGGCAATTAAAGCGAATAATTAACACATACTTGAAAGAAAGTCAAATGTATGATGTTAATTGGCAAGTGGATGTTTTGGCGATTGAACTGGACTTCCGAACCAAAAACGCCCGCGTGGAACATATTGAGAATATCTTATTAAGTTAAGTTATCCACAGCTTTATCCCCAAATTCGAATAGGTCCGGCCTAATAAGGCCGGACTCGTATGTACTATATAGGTAAATTACGCAATAATTGACTTTTGGCGGATAAAATTATATAGAATAGCCACTTGTTCCGTTAGAAGCAGACCGCCCCAAGGCGGTCGTAGCCGTGCCTTTTGGCAGGGCGGCTTCTAAACGGGACTTGAGATCTTTTAAAGTAAATCCCGTTAGAGGCCGCGAGGGCACGCAACGTGCCTCTGCCTCTAACGGGATAAATACGCGGGAGGGCTCAAAATGGGAACCAGGACTCGGGGACTGATCGCGCTCGCCAAAAAGCATTTACCGAGAAATTACGCCCCGTCGGACAAGTTTGTTTTGCGGGGCGGCGAAGGTTGTACATTATTTGACGTAGAGGGCAAAGAATATTTGGACATGCTTGCTTGTTATTCAGCGGCCAACGAGGGTCATTGCAATCCGAGAATAGCTGATGCTATTTTCAAACATTTGAAAACAAGGGGTTTGACTTGCAATGCCAACTGTTTTTGGGAAGAGCAAAAAATTCTTTTTGCTCGCGATCTGGCCAATTTTTGCGGCAAGTTTATTGACCCCAGTCTCAATGTCGTTCTGCCGATGAACAGCGGAGCCGAAGCGGTTGAAACCGCTATGAAAATCGCTCGCAAGTGGGCCTATGTCGTAAAGCGCGTGCCGCTTAACGAAGCGGAAATAATCTTTTGCGAAAATAACTTTCACGGCCGGACTATCGCCATTGTCAGCGCATCCACTGTACCCCAATACAGTGAACTTTTCGGGCCTCTAGTGCCGGGGATTAAACTTGTTCCCTTCGCGGATCTCAATGCATTGAAGGAGGCGATAAACCCGAATACTGCGGCGTTCATTGTTGAGCCGGTTCAGGGCGAAGGCGGCATAATTATTCCTCCGGACGGCTATCTCGCTGAAGCCAAGAACATTTGCGACGATAATGACGTGCTGTTGGTGGCTGATGAGGTCCAAAGCGGTTTTGGACGAACAGGCAAGATGTTTGGCTGTAATTACGATGGCGTAACCCCCGACTTGCTGATTCTCGGCAAGGCCTTAGGCGGCGGCTTGGTGATCTCTGCCGTGGTTGGCAGTAAAGAAGTAATGGGTATTTTGGAGCCCGGTGATCACGGTTCCACCTTTGGCGGCAATCCCTTGTCCTGCGCCGTTGCCAGAGAGTCTTTGCGCATAATGCGTGATGAACGGCTTGATAAAAAGGCCGAATATCTCGGCGGATACTTCGAAGAGAAGCTCAAAGAAATTGCCGTCGAAAGCTTGTACATTAAGGAGATCAGAGTTAGAGGCCTTTGGATAGCGATTGAAGTTTGGCATAGCGGGCCGGATGCCCATGAATTTTGCCAGAGGCTTCACAGAGCAGGCATTCTTTGCAAGGAGACGCGGGATTACACCATCAGAATGAGCCCGCCTCTTGTCATCACCCGGCACGAGCTCGATTTCGCAGTTGAAAAAATCCGCGAGGTTTTTTGTTCGTAAGCGATTCGCTGCCCCCGTATTAACGGGGGTTTTAATTTTGCCAGGAAATGAAAATTGGACAATTCTCGGATTTTATATTTAAAATTGAGGTATAAGATCGTTAACATTGGACGGAGTAGGGGCCATGCTGCCGAAAGTCCATGTCAATAAAGAAGCTTTTTTTGTTATGGCTTGGGCGGCCGTCGAAACGTTTAAAAAAGAATGTCTCGGCCTCCTTTTGGGTTATGGGCCGACGGAACTGTATAATTACTATTTGATAACCGGCGCCACTCCTTTTCAAAGCGTTCGCCGCAGGTCCAATACCGAGGTAATCCAGAGTGAGCGCGGTTTTGACCGTCTTAATCGTTTTTTTTCGAAACTTAAATCCATGAAGACCCAATATTTGGGAGATTTCCACTCTCATCCAGAATGGGGAGAGCGAAAGCCCTTCGTTGATATGAGCGACATCGACATCAAAAGCATGTCCGATGAAGGCCATAATCTTGAAATTATCATTGGTATTTCTTCCCGCAGGAAGGGGCAGATAGTTTGGGAAGTTTTGCCCGACGGGAGCGTTAAGGGGTCAATAGACAGATACAATTTTCATTTCAATGCCTACACTTTGGTTGGACCGAAGAAGAAAGGTGCACCCCAGCGTTTGCAGATTGTAGCGCCTTCAGCCCTTGAGGCCCTGAATAGGATTTATGGACATATTTAGTTAATTAAAAATTACCCGGCTTACCGGGTTCTTTTATTTATGTAATGAGTATTGACAAAATCTTAGAGTACGATTATAATGGACATATACTGAAATGGGGTCGCCTGCGGGCGACCCCATTTTTAAAGAAAGGAAAACATTATCATGTTTGATTTAAAGCAATTTGCCTCGGCGATGACTCAAATTTCCGAGGAAAAAGGCATCTCGCAGGAAAGAGTTCTCGAAACAATCGAGATGGCTATCGCTGCGGCGTACAAAAAAGAATACGGCCAAAAAGGCCAGATTGTGCGCGCCAAATTCGATCCGAAAACGGGTGATGTTAAGTTTCTGCAGATAAAAATCGTTGTTGAAGAGTCAATGCTCAAGCCCGAGGAGGAAGAAGGCGCCGCCCCTCAGGAAGAAGGGCGAGTCTCACCCGGCTTTGCCGGGCGGGAAGAAGATCTGCCGGAAGGCGACCGCAAAATCCGTTTTAATCCCGAGCGGCACATAATGCTGGATGAAGCAATGAAGATTAAAAAAGACGCGAAAGTTAATGACGAATTGGAGTTTGCTCTTGAGGCAAAAACCGATTTCGGCCGCATTGCCGCGCAGACCGCGAAACAAGTGGTCATCCAGCGTATCCGCGAAGCTGAAAGAGAGGCGGTTTGGAATGAGTATAAAGGAAAAGAAACCGAATTGATTTCCGGCCTTGTCCAGCGCATTGAGCATCGGGCAGTTTTTGTCGATCTTGGGAAGACCGTGGCTATTTTACCCGCCGAAGAACAGGTCTCGACCGAACGCTACCGAATTGGCGAGCGTATGAAATTCTATCTGCTGTCGGTTTCTTCTGATCCTAAGGGTCCCGGCATAGCGCTTTCGCGTTCTCATCCTAAAATGATTTCCCGCCTTTTTGAACTTGAGGTTCCCGAAATAGGCGCCGGGACCGTGGAAATCAAGTCCATTGCCCGCGAAGCCGGGTCGCGCACGAAAATCGCGGTGGCTTCCAACGAGGAAGGTATTGACCCCGTTGGTTCCTGCGTGGGCCAGAAGGGCACAAGAGTCGCGGCTGTCATTTCGGAAATCAACGGAGAGAAGATCGATATTATCGCCTGGTCTGATGATTCGGAGGTTTTTATCGCGAACGCCATGTCGCCGGCCAAAGTAACGAAAGTTGAAACGACGGAGCGCCGCCACACAGCTCGTGTTTTTGTTCCGCAGGACCAGTTGTCTCTGGCGATCGGCAGGGGCGGCCAGAACGTTCGCCTCGCCGCCAAACTGACCGGCTGGAAGATTGACGTAGTGGGGGCCACTCTGACCGAAGTTGGCATTAAGGCGGGCGCCGCGCTTGAAGACCTGGATAGTGTTGGTGAAAAAACCGCGCAAGTCCTAAGAGACTCCGGCTTCAACACGCCGGGCGATATCGCCAAGTCATCGGTTGAAGAATTGGTAAAGGTGGAAGGCGTTGGTGAAAAGACAGCCGAAAAGATATTTGAATCCGCCAAAAAATTACTGGAAGGAAAAAATGGAGCCGCGCCGGCCGCTGAAGAAAAACCGGCCGCCTCCACGGAGGACGAATATCACTCTAAAGAGCGAGAGGTCGAAATTATAAAAGAAGCGACTAAAGAAATCAAAGAGGAGCTTGCCGAACAAGCCCAGGAGGAAGATAAAGCCGCCGGTTTGACGGAGACGCCCGAAGTTCAGGCGGGTGCTGAAACCGAGCCGTCAGCGGAAAAAGAGATTGAGGAAGAGCTAGAACCAAAGTTGTAAAAATTTACAATTACTAATTTATAATTTTCAATAAATTTCCAATGATTCAATTTTCAAACAGTTTGAAAATTAGAAATTAAATCATTGATTAAAAATTGAAAATTAAAAATTGAGAATTATTATTTAATTAAAATATTATGGTTACGCCATTATTTATTTCAATGTTGTTTCCGGTTTTAGCCCTCGGGGTCGCGGCCTGGTTTGTTTACTGGATCATGACTCGCGACCAGGGGACGAGTGAGATGAAAAAAGTGGCCGGCGCCATTCGCGAAGGCGCTGCCGCCTTTATGAACCGCCAGTACAAGACCATTGGTCTCATCAGCGTTGTTGTGGCTCTGGGCCTTTGGGCGGCTTATTATTTCACCGATAAACCGGCAATGGGCTGGCAAACTGCTCTTGCGTTCATGCTTGGCTCGGCCTCATCAGCCGTCTCGGGCATAATTGGCATGTCTATTGCGGTTCGTTCCAATGGCCGCTCGGCTGCCGCGGCCAAAAAAAGTTTTAACGAAGCGCTGACGGTGGCTTTCCGCGGCGGCGCCGTTTCGGGCCTGACTATTATCTCTTTGAGCTTGATCGGCATCGCCGGGCTTTTCGGCATTTACAGATATTTCGGTTACGAAGCCGTCATGATTCCCTCTTTGATTGTCGGATATGGCTTTGGCGCTTCACTTGTGGCGCTCTTCGCTCAGCTTGGCGGTGGTATTTACACCAAAGCGGCTGATGTTGGCGCGGACCTTGTCGGCAAAATCGAAGCCGGCATTCCAGAAGACGACCCGAGAAACCCGGCCGTGGTTGCCGATCTTGTCGGCGACAATGTTGGCGATTGCGCCGGCCGAGGCGCCGACCTTTTTGAATCCACGGCGGCCGAAAATATCGGCGCCATGATTTTGGGCGTCGCGCTTTATCCATATTTTGGAATTTCCGGAGTTCTTTTCCCCTTGGTACTGCGTGCCTTTGGTCTTTTAGCTTCAATCGTCGGAGTCCTATTCGTTCGCGCGCGGGAAAACGATGATCCAATGTCGGCTCTTAACCGGGGCTATTTTATAACTTCGGGGCTTGCCGCTGTGGCGTTTTATTTTGTCACCCAAAAGATGCTCGGCAATATGTGGTTTTTCTGGGCGGGCATGATCGGCATCGCGACGAGCATCGTTTTCGTTTACATCACTCAATACTACACCGAATCAAAATTCAGGCCGGTCAAAGAAATTGCCGAGGCTTCTAAAACCGGACACGCGACAAACATAATCACCGGCTACGCCGTCGGTCTTGAATCAACAGGTCTTACGGTTGTCACAATTTCGGCGGCGCTTCTTTCCTCTTATTGGATCGGTTCCCATTCTGGAGTGCCGGGCGGCGGGCTTTACGGCACGGCTGTAGCAACAATGGGCATGTTGGCATCGGCGGCCTACATTTTGGCGATGGACACCTTCGGGCCCATCGTTGATAACGGCGCGGGCATCGCGGAAATGTCAGGAGAATCCGGCCATATGAGAGACGTAATGGATAAACTTGATTCGGCGGGCAATACGACGAAGGCCTTGACTAAGGGTTACGCCATTGGCTCGGCCGCGCTTGCCGCTTTTCTTTTGTTCTCCGCGTATTTGGAAGAGGTGCACATTCAGGTCGTCAACTTATTTAATATTAAAGTTTTTGTTGCCGCGCTAATCGGCGCGATGCTGGTGTTTCTTTTTTCTTCTCTTGCCATTCGCGCCGTCGGCAAAGCGGCCTATTCGATTATCAATGAAGTAAGGCGGCAGTTTAAAGAACACCCCGGTATTATGCGGGGCGAGGAAAAACCCGACTACTCCAAAGCGGTTGATATAACCACTCGCGGCGCTTTGCGCCAGATGGTATTGCCGGGGGTCCTCGCGGTCGCCGTTCCGGTCATTGTCGGTCTGACCTTAGGAGCTGAAGCAGAGGCCGGACTGATTATGGTCGGCACTATTACCGGCATTTTGATGGCGACACTGATGAACAACGCCGGCGGCGCCTGGGACAACGCTAAGAAATGGATTGAAGAAGGAAACCTCGGCGGCAAAAATTCGCCCGCGCATCAGGCGGCGGTTACCGGCGACACGGTCGGAGACCCATTCAAAGATACCGCCGGTCCTTCGCTCCACGTCCTGATTAAACTGCTTGCGACGCTCACCCTCGCCTTGGCAGCTTTGTTTGTATAATCCTACGAATTACGAATATCTTCGAATTACGAATTTGAAAAAGCTTACTAGAAAAGACCTACTATATCTAGAATTGAGTTACCAGATAATCGGAATTTTGTTTGAAGTGAGTAATGAGTTAGGCAATAAGTATCACGAACGATATTATCAGAAAGCCATCGCCAGTTTGTTTCGTAAATCCGGAATTAAATTTCAAGAACAGTGCCCGTTAAGGTTCATTATGGGCGAAAACCCCCTGACTAAAGGTTACGCTGATTTTTTGATTGACGGAAAAGTCATCTTGGAAATAAAGAAAGGCGAACGATTTTTTAAATCCAATATTGAACAACTCTACAGTTATCTCAAACTGGCAAATGTAAAATTAGGTATATTAGCGAATTTTACTTCGCGCGGTTTACAGTTCAAAAGAGTTATTAATATTCGTAATTCGTCATAATTCGTAATTGGTAGGAGTTCTATGAAAATTGAAGTAAAAAAATTACCGAAGTCGCGAGTGGAAATTGAAGTGACTTTGGAGAAATCGGAAATCAAGCCCTATTACGATAGGACTCTTTCTGATCTATCCCGAACGGTGGAAATGAAAGGTTTTCGGCCGGGTAAAGTTCCGCGTGAAACGGTTGAAAAAACCCTCGGCCGCCCGAAAATTTTGGTTGAAGCGGCCGAGCGTTCCGTTGAAGAGCTTTATCCAAAAATCGTGGTTGAAAAAAATCTTGAAATCATCGGACGTCCCGAAATTGAAATTAAAAAGGCCGATGAAGATGAATTTTTTTGGAGGGCTAAAGCAAGCGTCCTGCCGGAAATTAAACTTGCCGATTACAAAGACATTGCCAAGAGCGAGGAAAAGAAAAAAGTTTCGGTTGAAAAAAAAGAAATTGACGACTCGATAGATTATCTGCAAAAATCACGCGCGGAAATCAAAGATGCGGATCGTCCGGCGGAGCTTGGAGATCTTGTTGAAGTTGATTTTGAGGGGCGCGTCGCCGGGGTAAAGCTTGAAGGATCGCAAAGCAAAAATCACCCGGCAGTTTTGGGCGAAGGGAAACTCATTCCCGGTTTTGAAGACGAATTGGCGGGGCTTAAAGTCGGCGAGGAAAAAGATTTTTCCGTTCAGGCGCCGGCCGACTACTGGGAACAAAATCTTCGGGGAAAAAAGATTGATTTTCACGTCAAAGTAATCAAGGTGCGGGAAAGAAAATTACTGGATCTCAATGATGAGTTCGCGAAAAAACTCGGACATTTTGAGAATCTGGAAAACCTGAAATCAAGCGTTAACGAAGGTCTTTTGGTGGAAAAGCAGGAAAAAGAAAAAGAACGCCGGCGCGCGGCGATTGTCGAAAAAGTCGCGGTCTCGTCAAGTATGGACTTGCCGGAACTTTTGGTTGATGAAGAAATCAAAAAGATGGTTCACGAACTTTCACACACTGTTGAAAGAAATGGTCTGAAGCTGGAAGATTATCTCGCCCATGTTAAAAAGTCGGCAGATGATCTTCATAAAGAATTCCGGCAGGAAGCGGAGAAAAGAGTCCGCGTTGCGCTTGTTATGCGCGAGGTCGCCCGTTGTGAACAAGTCAAAATTTCGGATGAGGAGTTGGATTCTAAAACGCAGGAAATTTTGAGGACTGTCCCGCCGGAGGACCAGAAAAAAATTGATATTGCGGACTTGAAGGTTTATGCTAATGGTATATTGAGAAACCAGAAGGTTTTTGAGATATTAGAGAGTTATTAAAAATTTTATCCTACGAATTACGAATATTTTCGAATTACGAATATTCGTAATTCGTAATTCGTCATAATTCGTAATTGGTAGGAGATTATAGTTAGTATAACTAATATGTTAATCCCTATAGTAGTTGAGAAATCATCACAAGGCGAAAGAGCTTATGATATATACTCCCGTCTTCTTAAAGACCGGATAATTTTTGTTTCCGGGCCGATTAACGACATCATGGCGAACACCATTATCGCTCAGTTGATTTATTTGGAGAATGAAGATTCGAAAAAAGACATCTATCTTTACATCAACTCTCCGGGCGGCGTTGTGACCTCGGCGATGGCGATTTACGACACGATGCAGTTCGTAAAGCCGGACGTTTCAACGATTTGCGTGGGCATGGCGGCTTCCGGCGCGGCTTTAGTTTTGGCGGGCGGCAAGAAGGGAAAACGGTTTGCTCTGCCAAATTCGGAAATCTTATTGCATCAAGTGATGGGGGGCGCGGAAGGGCAGGCGGTTGAAATGGAGATTGCGGCGCGGCACATCATCAAAATAAAAAACCGGTTAAATCAAATTTTTGCCAAGCACACGGGACAGGCGATAAAGAAAATTGAGAAAGACACCGACCGCGATTTTTACATGACGCCGGAAGAGGCAAAAGCGTACGGCGTGATTGATGCGATTATTAAAAACAAATCCCATTAGAAGTCTCCAAAAAATAAAAATTTTATAAATTTTTACTTTCTTATAATAATTTTTTATCTGATAGACTTCTAACGGGACAAGAAATAAAAATCTTTATAAAACAAAACTACTCGCCGAAGCGAGTAGTTTTGTTTTAGTTGGGGCCAGAGTTTTTTCAAAAGTTTTAACCCTGGATAATTTATTTCCCCGCCAAAATTTTTAAATCTCTAAATATTCGAACTTTTGATTTAAAAAATTTGATGGGGAGGCGAGGGGGGGGTGGTTGCAGGACTTTTTCCGCCGCCGTGCCGGCCATGGCATTCGACAAGCGGCAACCTGCGCCCCCCCCTCGCCAGTTTTTGGGATTTCTCCCGCCAAAACTCATAATTCTATTTTCATTCTAGCTAGATTCTCTCCCTACGGGAGATCTCCCGAAGGTACGATAATTTATGAATTTTGGTGGGAGGGCGACATTAGTCGCCCTTGCGGTCCGGATTTTCCTTTCTAGCGCCCGTCTTCGCGGGCGCGGCGGGCGTTATCGTAGGACCCACCCGGATCGTCCTCGTAGGACTCCGGGGAGAAGGGTACGGGGGCGAGCACTCCGCGATCGTTCGCGAAGATGCTGGCCTCTAAGGCCTCCTCGGTGGCGTTGTCGAACAGGTCGCTCCTCCAGACGGGCCGCTTCGGCACGCCGGCCAGGATGTGCCTTGACCGGGTGTTCAGGCGCCGGTGGCAGGTGCTGCAGGTCTTGGTTCCGGCCATCGCTTCCTTCTTGTGGCAGAACTGGCATTTCTCATCGACGCTGATGGCGACAGTGGTGGCGGAGATTATATGGAGCATTTCCTGTCTCCTTTCGAGTGTTGTTCGGTTGTATTGGTTATGGAAAGAACGGGGATTTTTCCCCACTAAAATTCATAATTTCTGATTCATGCTTCATAATTCAAGTTTATAAA
>MEYR01000033.1 GCA_001774075.1 Candidatus Azambacteria bacterium RIFCSPLOWO2_01_FULL_44_84 | reverse complement strand
ATCTTAAGATCTAAGTTATCCATTTCTTCAACTAAAAGATCAACCTTCGGATGAAGTAAAAATCGTTCTAAGTTAAGATCGGAAAGCCCCTTTTCAAAGACCTCAATGTCCGCGAATGGGTTAATTTCGTAAACTTGCCTCGCTGAAAGCGCCCCCTTATTGACACCGAGATCACAAAGTCCGGCTCGAAATCTATTAAGGTTTGAGACGGTCAGAATGTCATTATCGGCAAATTTCATTTTATTACATCCGCCCTCTAAAGCGATGCATAAAGCCGCCGAATTACCGGTATTCAGACCGGTAATGCTCAATCGGAAGTCGGTAAATTTCTTTTGTTCTTTTGGAGTTATTAAATTATGATTTCTGGAAAGTCTCAGAAGTTCGTATTCGCGCTTGTCTAAAATCTTCACTAAATAATTCGCCACGGATAATAAACCCAGATATTTTTACATTTTGAAATATTTACGAAAGATTCGCCGCGACCCCGAATCAGTAATTTAGGATTTCGAACTAAATTAAGCTCTCGAATCTGCGTTTCAAATTCATCGACAATCTGGCATTTTTTCCTTAAGACCATAAAAACCGCCTTATCCTTCGGTTTTTTCAAATCTAAGATAGTAGGTTTATAATCAGAATTTTTCATAATTCATAAATCTTAAATTAATCGTTCTTCTACTGATTCTCTCGGCGTATGCTTTTGACCTCCGCTCATATACCCGGCGCAAAACAAAAACTGGGGCCGCCAATTAAGGCCAATATTTAAAGTCTCCTGCGCCGACTTATATAAATCCCCCATTTCTAAGGCGGCCACAAAAACCGAGGTTTTAATTTCTCTGGCGTTAAAACCAAGCATCAAGCGCTCCGCCAACCTACCTGTATCAAGCCAGGCTTCGGGTTCGTCATTTTGAGAGCTTAAAACGCACACCCCGGGACTTGATGTAAAACTCGCGTAATTTAATTTGGAAAGCAAAAAACCGAAATTGAAAAAACCGACAAGCGCGGGAAAAAAGATCGAAACAATTCCCGGCATTTTCAGCGAATAGCCGGGCAGGCCTGTTTTCCTTTTTGAAAAATTGCTTATGAGCCACCGCGACATTTCTTGCCTGAAAACATGGCTTGAATGCGCCATTTTTAATCCTCTTGCAGTAAGTTCCGCCAGACGAGTGATTTTATTTTTTTCGGAAATAAAATCAAACCTAATGCCGCCTTCAAATTCGGTTTCTGGCTTTACTAAATCGGCAACATAATCTAAAATTGCTTTATCCACCGGTTTATTGTCAAAAACTCCCCTCGCATTAACCCGCGTCGTAATGGCATTGAACAACAAATTTTGCTGCGCGTTGTGTGCTGATTTAAAAAACACCTCGGCGACAAAATCGTCTTTCAAATGATAAACATGGCGCTCATAAAACCCAAAATATCTCGCCGCGATAATTAAATTTTCCAGCATACATCCGATTGAAATATAAAGATCGCGTCCCAAAGGATCGGCTTGAGGCAATTTTCGCGATTCGTCAATGTAAATTTCAACGGAATTATCCTTGATTTTAAAAAGCCATGGCTGGCTATTATGGGTTGACGGCGCCAAAACCGCGTATTTTAGTAGAAATTTTATTTTATCCCGCGCTGTTACTTGCTGATTAAACAATCTTTCTTCAATTTTCCAGACATTGTTCATATAATTACTTTAATTTATTATACATTATTAAAGCATCTAATAAAAACTCTCCGATCATTGGAGGGTTTTTATAATTGATAGCGGATGACGGGAATCGAACCCGTGTCTTATCCTTGGGAAGGACACATATTGCCATTATACGACACCCGCGAGCCTATCTCTTGGATTCAACTTGGCCGCGATTTTGATTCCAAACAAAACCATTTAAAAGTATCTTTACATTTGCTCCGCGTTTTTCGCGACTGAACCATTCGTTAAAATCGCGGCCTTGGCGCGCAAATCCTTCGATAAATGTCTTGCGCCTCGCTTCTGGTTCAAGCACCACTTTTTTAAAAGTTCGGATATCCCAGCCGTACAGATTGGCCAATCCCTCATTCGTTAGATCGCCAGAAACCTGTGAGAGTATTTGGTTAAGATTCTCGAAAAGCAACCCTTTCAAGCCAGAAACTTGCCCCGACTTGTTAATAAGGATTCGGTCTTCAACCAAATTCTGTAAAACGGCCGACTGGATATCTTTCTCTAAAAGTTTCAGCTCCGGGCTTTCCCAGTCAGCCGCGCTCGAGTTCGAGTAGAGTTTTTGCGAATCATAGAATTTTTTCGCGGCCGCCAAATTGCTGTAGAAATCCGATGCTAATATAACCCGCCGGTTCACTAACGCCACGGGATAAAACCCTGAAAAGAAAATCAAAGCCGCGATAAGTCCAATCGTAAAAAGTATTTGAAGAATTGGCGAGCGCATAATTTTTATTGGAAGAAGTAATGCCACCATTGCTTCCAATTTGGTAAATTACCGGATTCGGTTACCGGCGATATCCTATCATCGCCGGTAGAAGTGGCATGGGGCAGAATAACAACGACGTTTTCGCCCGGCTTTTTGACATTTAACCTAATACGCGCCTCTTTTTCAAGGTTGTCTTTATCGTTGTAATAGCCGATCAGACTTTCTAAATCGCTTTTTTGTTTTTTAAGAATCTCAACTTGATCCGCGAGCTCATTAAATCCCACCCTAACCTGATATTGATAATAGATTCTCTGGCCAATACTGAACAGAAGTGCCGCAACAATGGGAACAAGAACCAGAAAGGTTAATTTTGACTTTAAAATTTTCCGGTAATATGTTAGCATAAAATCATAGATGCGATACTAATAAATACGAATAAAAAAATATTAGTATCACATTCGTATCATTAGTACCATTTGTATAGTATCGATTTAGCGTAAGCGTATGAAACAATCAACAAAGAAAAAAGCAGTCGGCATAGTTTGGCTTGTTATCACGACCCTCGCGGTATTATCTATGGTCGCCTGGCTGTTTATACCCTTACTTAGATATTAACATATTGTTTTTATTGCGACTTGCGGAACATATCCAGATAAACTTCCGACGGCAGATGAACCCTGCCGATAGCTTTTAATTTCTTTTTGCCTTTTTTTTGTTTTTCCAGAAGTTTTTTCTTACGCGTCACATCCCCGCCGTATAAATATCCGGTCACGTCTTTGCGAAGCGCGGAAATTGTTTCGCGAGCGATAACTTTGCCGCCTATGGCCGCCTGAATAGCGATCGCGAAATTCTGCTTAGGAACAATTTCTTTAAGCTTTTTAACCAAAGCCAATCCTTGGTTGTAAGCCGTCTCGCGCGGAACGATTTTAGAAAACGCTTCTACCGGCTCGCTGGCTATAAGAACCTGCAGCTTAACTAGATCTCCCGTCCGATGACCGATCAATTCATAACTCATGGAGGCGTAGCCCTCGGAAACGCTTTTTAGCCGGTCGTGAAAATCAACCAAAATTTCTGAAAGCGGCATGTCAAATTTCAAAATGAGATAATCTTCGCCCAAATACTGCGTCTCGCGGTAAACAGAACGATAGGACTCCATAATCTTCATAAGACCTCCAAGAAAACGGGTCGGGCTTAAAATAGCAACTGTCACCCAGGGTTCCTGAATTTCGCCAATGTTTGACGGATCCGGCCAGTCCGCGGCGCTGAAAATGTCCCGGACCTCGCTTTTTTTATTTAAAATTTTATAAGAAACCGTCGGCGTGGTAATCACAAGCCGGAGATCATATTCCCGCTTGAGACGCTCAGCCGTAATGTCCAGATGAAGCATCCCTAAGAATCCGATCCTAAAACCCCGTCCCAACGCTTCCTGAAACTCCGGCTCGAAATGCAAAGAAGCGTCGTTTAGTTTCAGTTTCAATAAAGCGTCTTTAAGGGTGTCGTAATCGTCCGCGCTTTCCGGATAAAAACTCGCCCAAACCATCGGCTGCGGCTCAAAGTACCCGGTAATCGGTTCAACATTGAAACTGTTGGCAAGCGTGTCACCGACTCTTATGGTTTGCGGTTCTTTAAGGCCGGTCGCGATATAACCGATTTCGCCGGATGTCAGGACGTTTTTTACGACAAGTTCCGGATGAAAAACACCTATTTCCAATGACTGGGTTTTAGCGCCAGTCGCGAGAGCCACTAGAGGTTTTTGTTTGGTAATTTCACCGTCAACAATTTTAACGTAAGCGATAACTCCTTTATAAGCGTCAAAATGGGAATCAAAAATTAAAGCCCTGAAAGATTTTGAAAGATTGCGCTCTGGCGCGGGCACTTCCTTGACGACTTTTTCGAGAATCGCGCCGACATTCTTTCCGGTCTTGGCGGAGACGGATAAAATTTCGTCCGGCTCCTGGCCGATCAGTTGGGCAAGCTCAATTTTAAGCTCTTCAATCTTTTTTTCATCATTTACTAAATCGATTTTATTAATTATCCCGATTATTTTGAGACACTCTTTTTGAGCGAGTCGCAGATTGGCAAGAGTCTGGGCCTGAATCCCCTGTGTCGCGTCAACCAACAAAATGGCGCCCTCAACGGCCGCTAAGGCGCGGGAAACTTCGTAATTGAAGTCAATGTGGCCGGGAGTATCTATCAGATTTAAAATATAATCTTCATTACTATGCCTGAAATTCATCCTGACTGGCTGGAGTTTTATGGTAATGCCGCGCTCGCGTTCAAGCTCCATGGTATCCAAAAACTGCTCCCGCATTTTTCTTTGGGTAATTGTCTGCGTCAACTCCAAAAGCCGGTCGGCCAAGGTGCTCTTGCCATGATCTATGTGTGCGATTATTACAAAGTTTCTGATATTCATGTCATACAAAAGATTATTTAAATCATTAACTAACAAAATAATTGCGGCCGCAATTATTTTGTTAGTTAGATTAAATCATAATATTCGCGTGACTTGTATTCTTGATCGCCAAGATTTTCAGCCACTATAACATTTACCCAAGCACTGGACAAATTAAAAACAGTTTTAATAAGATTAATTTCTTTATCACAGGGAAATGGCACCGCCCAAACACTATGTTGAATTTTTATGAAATTCATTTCTTTCAGCTTGCAACGTAGGGCTTCTCGCGCTATTTTTCGTTTTTCCGGTATATCAAAAATAACTAAACGCCATTTTTTATCCCAGACCAGCGGCTGCTCTAAACACAAATTATCAAAATTAATTTTCTGTAATTCTTTTTTGCCATTTCCAGTAATCTCAATGGCTACAGTCGAATTATCCTTTTCTATATATTTGATTTCGCCCCTCGATTTTAAATAAGATAAGGCGTGTTGTAATTGTAATTTCTTATATTTTTGAATTCTCGAGGTAATTGTTTCAAAAATCGTCTAGTTCCCCCTGGAAAAGACAATACGAAAAAAAGCGCGCCGCCTAAAAACAGATAATTCAAAATTTCTTTACTAATTTCACGTTTCCTCATGAGTCATCATCATATAATAAAATTCTTGCGGCCGCAAGAATTTTATTAGGTATTTAATTATGTATTTAATAATGCATTTAATAAGGAGAAAAACTAAAAAATAAAGGCGCGTTAATGCGCCTAAGCTGTATTTAGGACATTTACGATAAATGTCCTCATTCTTTTGATAGGAAGAACAGAATCAAAAAAGTGTCCGATCTCTTTATTGGCTTGCAATCCTACCCCAACAATTACATGTGGCGAAAATGAATATGCCGACCGCAATCTTTTCTCTAATTCTTGTCGTAGATCGTTGGGATCTGGATAAGAAGATTCCGAATATTGAATCAAAAATTCTTCTGATAATCCCGAGTTGTCATATGCCTTAACTAA
>MEYR01000032.1 GCA_001774075.1 Candidatus Azambacteria bacterium RIFCSPLOWO2_01_FULL_44_84 | reverse complement strand
AACGACTGTTTTAAGCGCGACGAGGCGCCCTTTGCCAGCCACGGGCTTTACACCCAGAAAGGCGTCTTAAACGACCGGATACCCGAGGAAAGAAAACTGGGCATTAAGGCCGGTTTCGTCTGGGCCGATCTCGCTGAAAAACGGGTGGTTTATCTTGACTTAGGAATGACCGACGGCATGAAAAAGGGCGTTGAACACGCCAAAGAAATCGGCCAGCAAGTTGAATTACGCTGGCTCTATCTAAAGCATTAAATGTAAAGCCCCTAATTAATGGGGCTTGTTTATTTCTTGCTCTAATTTTACTTCAGCGATAACTGCCAACGCGTGCGCCCAGGCAAGCGGAGTGTGATTATTCGACTCGCCGTCTTTGTAAAGTTCGGGGATGTGTATGCCGAAAACTATTTCCGCAAGTCCCCGATCAAACCAATGCCGCGCTTCTTCCGCTTCATGGCGCTGGGAATAAATAATCGAAAGCCAGAAAAATCCCATCGGCCATTCGCCGGAAACGCCGCTACGCGAACGGAAATAATTGTCGCCCCAGTACCTGTTAAGCCCATGGCGCTGGGCCAGTTTAGACTTAGCGCGAGAAAGGATTGTGTCAGCTATTTCGCGCGAAACAATATTGTATGGCCAGATCAAAGAAAGACTAGCCATATCAATTTCACGACTGGATGATTCATTGGGTAAAATGGCATTCAGGGCGTCGCAACCGGCATTGATCATTGAAGAAGGCACGACAACAATTTGCCGCCTGTTTATGTAAGAAAGGCCGGCAACAATGGCACCGACAGACGAGCTGTGAAAATCAAGCCCTTCTTCCCACATGCCATTATCCGGATTTTTCCAGAATTTGACTGCTAGAAGATAAAAAATCAAAAGCTGAATCAGTTTTGAATCGTTTTCGTTGCGGATAACTCGGATATTTTTGAAATCCAGGTCAGCAACGATATGAAGTAGAAGGCCTAGGGCGTCCAGCTGGTGATGGCCCCAATCGTTGGTTATTTCGTTGAAAGTGTCGGGGTCGTACTTGGCGTGAATGAATTCGTGAACATTGTGCGAGCCGGGCGGAGTAATAATCGCCTTTTCGATTTTCCAGCGGTATTTATGCAGAATGTCAAAAACTACCCAGATACCCCTTTGTAATTTTTCAAAGTCATTCAGATAAAAGTAGGTAAAAACGCAGTAGAGATGATCGCGAAGCCAGCAAGAACGGTAATCCCCGCTTGGCGCCGCGATAAAGGCGCCTGAAGGTTTCTGGAGATTTTCCATTTCGCGTAGCAAGACGGCTCTCATCTTTAGCCCGCGGATTGTGAATGAACTTTTAACTATTATATAACAAAAAACTAAAAAAGCTAATTTTCAGAAATTAGAATTTTATAATAACGCGCAAAAATATAAATTCTGTTTGTTCACCAAATTATGATATATCATAATTTGGTGAATACTGTATTTAATTGACTTAAGAGTAATTTTACTTTATGGTTTTGGCGTTCTTTGAAATAATCTAGCGAGACAGCCGTGCCTGGTATTATACTGATCGGAGAAAAGCGTAGGATGCAAAAAGTCCCGGAGATAGTTTTAACCGGCGGGCCGTGTTCCGGCAAAACCACCGCCGAGACCTATCTTTCTGAAAAGCTCCGGGACAAGGGCATAAGGGCTTTTCTGGCCTCGGAAAGCGCTACCATGATAATCACCGGCGGTGTCCACGATATCGTCCGGCTGGCCCGGGAAGACCGACCGAAATATCTTCACGCGGAAAAACAAATGGTCCTCCTGCACCTGGATCTGCGCCGGCGATTTAATCAACTGGCAAAAGGCTTCCCGGAAGAAAAACGGGTAGTCATTTGCAACCGCAGCGTAATGGATGCCGCGGCTTACATGACCGAAGAAGAATTCAAAGCGCTTCTGGAAGATTGCGGGATTCCGCTCAGCGAGGCCCGCGACAGTTTCGACGCCATCTTTCACCTTGTGACTGCCGCCAAGGGAGCAGAGCGATTTTACACGAAAGAAAATAATCCGGCCCGGTACGAAAGCGCCGAAGAAGCGCGCGAGGCCGACGAGCGGACCCTCGCGGCCTGGATCGGTCATCCGCATCTGAAGATAATTGATAATTCGACAGGATTTGAGCAAAAAATGAAGCGGCTCCTGAGTGCGGTTTGCAGAGTGCTTGGTATACCGGCGTCAATCGAAATCGAGCGGAAGTTTCTGCTGAGTCGCCCGCCATTTATCCCCAGTATCCCCTCCAGGGTTCAGAAAGTTTCGATTGAACAAGTATATTTGATTTCCGCTAAAAACCCGGATGAGAGCATAAGAATTAGGAAGCGTAGCCAGGGCGATTACTCGGTCTATTACAAAACTAGAAAATCCGACGCCGCCGGGCAAGGCATCGCTAATGTTCGTCAGGAAACGGAAAGTGTCATTAAAGCCATGGATTATCTGCACCTTAAGACGTTCCAAGATCCCCGTATTGATATTATCAGGAAAAACCGTTACTGTTTTGTTTATAACAATCAGTATTTCGAACTAGACGAATTCACAGAGCCGAAGCATCTACGTAGCCTTTGGCTTTTGGAAATAGAATTGACCGAAGAAAATGACCGACTAGAATTGCCACCATTCATTCAAATTGAGCGGGAAGTAACAAACGAGCGCGCATACACTAACTACGAGCTCGCGAAAATCCCCTAACTCTGCAATCATGCAGAGTTTTTTATTTATCTTCCGACTGTGCTAAAATAATAGACATAAGCTTATGAATTTCAAAAAACCTTCCGTATTAATTCTTAGAAATTTTGTTTTTGGCGTCGAAGACAGCCTGGCGTCAACACTGGGGCTTGTTTCCGGTGTTGCTGTTGCCGGCCTTGGCAGGTCGGAAATTTTGATAACGGGAACAATCTTAATTTTTGTAGAATCGTTTTCCATGGGAATAGGCAGTCTGCTTTCGGAACATATGGCCGAAGAATACTCGAAACAAGCGGTGGTATCCATGCGCCGATCAGCAAGAGGAGCGGTGGCAATGTTTGTTTCATATTTTATCTCCGGCTTCATTCCTCTGTTCCCTTACATAGTCATGGGAGTCAACAGCGCATTCTGGGTATCTATAGCCGCCTCTCTGTTAACTTTGTTTTTCTTAGGAGCGATAAATGCCCGTTTGTCTTCTCTCAAAATCTGGCACAATAGTTTTGAAATGCTTTTAATAGGAGGCATCGCCATGGT
Organism: Candidatus Azambacteria bacterium RIFCSPLOWO2_01_FULL_44_84; assembly: GCA_001774075.1. Taxonomy (GTDB): domain Bacteria; phylum Patescibacteriota; class Minisyncoccia; order UBA10092; family UBA10092; genus 2-02-FULL-45-18. The sequence continues at coordinate 19,592 of MEYR01000032.1, read as the reverse complement.
TGTGGGCATAATTGTCGGAATATCCGCGAATTTATTAAAATATTAAAACATACGGCATGAAGGCGGTATTTTTGGTAATTTTTATAGCGCTTGTATTATTAGCCGTCGGGGTTTACTTTTTCATAGAGAAACCAGAGCAAATTAACCAATTTTTTACTTCAAAAATAGATATTATGACAATCACCAGCCCTTCTTTTGAAAACAGCAGATTTATTCCTTCAATTTTTAGCTGCGACGGCAGTAACATTAGTCCGGCTTTTGCCATAGCTGAAGTGCCAAAAGACGCCAAGAGTCTCGCGCTTATAGTCAACGACCCTGACGCGCCAAGCGGCAATTTTATCCATTGGATAATGTGGAATATTGACTCAAATACCAAAAATATCCGACAGGAAAGTACTCCTACCGGAGCGATGGAGGGCACGAATAGCGCCGGATATGTCGGTTACGCCGGTCCTTGCCCTCCTTCCGGAACTCACCATTATGTTTTTAAGCTTTATGCTTTGGACACCTTGCTTGAACTTGAATCCGCCACGACCGAGTCGGCGCTGAAGCGGGCAATAGTTGGCCACATTCTCGCGGAAGCCGAGCTGATTGGCCTTTACGGCAGAATTAAATAGACAGAGTAAAAAAAGAGCCGCCCAACGGGCGGCTCTTTTTTTACAAAGCGATTTGGATTCTTTTTTGCTTATTAAGCTTGCGGAGTAAAGATACGATTATCGCGAACATAATAATAAACAAAACCGCGAAAATGTAAGCAAGCCACGAAATATCACCGTTGTCACCGATAAATATAGCGGCTAGAAAACGCTTGCCATAGTCAAGGTTCCTGCTTACCAAATTCACTTCGCTGAAATCTTTGTCGTTCAGACACTGGTTTAAATCGCATTTGCCGGCGGCGAGCGCTGTTTGAACCGGACGCAAATTGACAACCGTGCGGGTAAAACTCGGCGTTACCGCCGCTACGGCCGGCCGGATAACTGTTGCTACCGGAGGCGTCGGAGCGGAGACCGTCTGTATCACAATAGGGTTCACGGTAACAAATTTGCTGTCGGAAACAGTGCCTGCCACCCCGATACAGCTGATAGAATATGTCGTATTAACAGCGGGCATTACAAGCTCCGAGCCGGAAACGGCTTTAGAACCCGACCAGCCGCCGGAAGCGGAACAGGCCGAAGCCGAACTTGAATTCCAGACCAATAAAACACTATTGCCCGCCGTAATGGTTAAAGGAGTCGCGGAAAGACTGACAGTCGGGAAAGGATAAGAATTGTAAACGGGAGCGCTAGATACGCTTACCGTAACTTGCGAGGAATTAGAGCCATAAAAGTTGCTACAGTTAACACCATAAGTCGTGGTTTGATAAACATTGACTTGCTGGTTTCCGGTCATAGGCAAACTGCCCGCGAGGCCACCGATACCAAAGCACGAAAAAGCATTGGACGAACTCCATGAAATTAAAGTCGCGTTACCGCTTGAAAGAGTCTGGGGGTTCGCGGTTACATAAACGCTGGGCAAAATTTGGGGATTGGGGTTCGGGTTGATAACCGACTGTGGTTGGGGCTGAGTCTGATTAACAGTAATAACAGCGGAGGCACTCGATTGAGCGCCATTAACATTGACGCAGTGAATCGTGTAAGTCGCGGTTTGCGAAGGATTGACCGATACGGTGCCGGAAGGCGCCATAGTCCCTGTCCAAGCGCTTGAGCCCCAGCAGGAAGAAGCATTTTGCGAGTTCCAAGTGATTATAGAACTTCCCGGGTAAGTAATGGTTGTCGGGTTGGCGGAAATCGTAACCAACGGCGGCAAAACGGTGGAATACGCGTTGGCGAAAAAAGGCAAGGCCGCAAGCGGGATAAAAATTATTATAAAAATATAATGCTTTAATTTATTGAGCATTTGGTTTAGGTAAATTAGCCTTATAACTATAATATATTTTCTACTTGTTGTCAACCCCCCCCCCACCAATTTTAGTAGCCCTCCAGTTTATTGGCCGCGCGATGTCCTCTTATTTTTTCCAAAGACTTGGCTTCAATCTGACGGATGCGTTCACGCGTAACGCCAAATTCATTGCCCACTTCCTCAAGAGTATGGGTGACGCCATCGTCCAATCCGAACCTCATCTTAAGAATTTTTTGTTCGCGCGGCGAGAGTTCGCCAATGATTGACCTTATCTGATCCGCCAAAAGACGTAGCGCCGCAGACTGAGCCGGCGTCGTTCCTTTCTCGTCTTCAATGAACTCTCCGAGAGTTGAATCTTCCTCGCTATCCCCGACCGGCGCTTCCAGGGATACCGTTTCCTGGGAAATTTTTATAATGTGACGCACCTTATCCACTTCAATGCCCATTTCCGCGGCAATTTCTTCGGCTAACGGCTCACGACCGAGATCCTGCAAAAGACGGCGTTTTACTTGCGTGAACTTTGAAATCGTCTCAACCATGTGAACCGGAATGCGGATGGTTCTGGCCTGATCGGCCAAAGCTCGAGTAATAGCCTGTCTGATCCACCAAGTCGCGTAAGTTGAAAACTTGAAACCTCTGCGGTAATCAAATTTATCAACGGCCCGTGAAAGCCCGATGTTCCCCTCCTGAATCAAGTCAAGTAAGGTCAAGTTGGCGCTGCGGCCAACATAGCGCTTGGCGATGGAAACGACAAGGCGAAGATTCGCCTGAATCAGTTTATTACGCGCTTCAATATCGCCTTTTTCTGTTCTCTTGGCGAGTTCTTTTTCTTCCTCACCTTTCAAGAGCGCCGTTTTGCCTATTTCACGCAGATACATCTGAACCGAATCGGAGGTAACCGTGTCGTCGTATTCCAAATTAAGCGCCCGGTTAATTTCATCTTCCGACGGTTTCGGAGATTTAATTGCCAAAAACTCCTTTGTTTCAACGACTCTGATATCCGCCTCGTCCAATTTATCGTAAAGCAACTCCAATTCCTGAATATTTTTTTCAACATTCGGGAAGAATTTTAAAATTTCAGCCTCGGTCACAAAGCCTCTCTCTCGGCCGCGCTTGATGAGTGCCTGAACACGGTCGTTAAATAGCTGTTCTTTTTTACCGGCTTTTGGCGCGACTTTTGTCCGCCAACGCGAGATATTCTTGGCTTTTTTCTTGATGATTTTCTTTTTTGGCTTCGGTTTTGCTTTTTTTGTTTTTTTGAATTTAGACATATGTTTGCGTCAACACGATACTAATATACTAAATTAAAATGTTTTTTGATACTCCCCCGTCAGTTCTTCGACCAGTTTGAGATTATTTTCCCGCTCGGCTTTTTTGATTGACTCGGCAAGCGAGGTTCTTACCTCACGCCCGTGTTCCTGTTCCAAAGCCTGCGCCAGAATGCCTACTTCAGAGGCAATATCAAAATCGGGCCCAGTTTTTTCCAGTTCAAATTCGGAAAGCATCGCTAAATAATCCAGCTTGGGCCTCAAATCGGCGGCTAAACCCTCTCTCACTTTGGAAAAACTGAAATCGTCCCTGGCTTTGTATATTGAAGAGGCAATGGGCAGAAAATTTTTGGGCAGCGCGGAAACTACTTTACTGACGACGGCAATATACTCGGGAGATTTCAGCGAAAAAGCCAGAAGACGTTCGGCAAGAATTTCTTTTCTTGTTTTTTGCGAGACGTTCGCGGATTTGACAACATGGCGCGCCTGCGACTCATCGGCGTTCAGCAATATATGACGCATTTCATCTTCCAGGTCTTTTTCGCTCACAGAAAGCAGTAAAGAGAGCTCTCTTAGCCAATGGCTTTTTTCAATGGCGCTTTGAAGCCGCTTAATTTCGGAAAGAACGGCGAGGGCGATGAATTTTTTTCCCTCTATGGTATTTTTGTCAAACTTGGCGAAGTTCCGGTCGAAATAATAATTCATTATATGGCGAGACGATTCTACAAGACGGGCGAATCCTCCGGGGTTTTCTTTCACAAAATCGGCCGGATCCTTGCCGGAGCCGACGTTCAGGACTTTAACGTCAAAACCGGCCTGCAAAGCCATATCGATACCTTTTTTCGTCGCTCGCCAGCCCGCTTCGTCAACGTCGAAAGCGATTACCAGCCGATCGCACAAACGCTTTAAAATCTCAAGATGGTCTTCTGTCAAAGCCGTGCCCGAAGTGGCAACGACGTTTTTAACGCCATCCTGATACGGCAAAATCTCGTCAAACTGGCCCTCAACCAAAATCGCGAAGCCCTGCTTTCTTATCTCGGTCTTGGCGCGGTCCAGGCCGTAAAGTATTTTACTTTTGTTGTATAAAACGGTTTCGGGCGAGTTTACATATTTTCCGCTGTCCTCTCTCTCGGTCCTGGAAGGAATGAGATCGTTCATAATGCGTCCGGAAAACCCGACCGGGCGGCCGTTAATGTCGAAGACCGGAAACATCAGGCGGTTGCGGAAACGGTCGTGATATTTCCTTGCCCCGTACCGAACTTGTCCCGGTGCGGGGCGGCTTTCTAATATCAGCCCCATTTTTTCGATATCAAGCTCTCCATAGCCCTTTAATCTCAAAAAGGAAAGAAGCGAATCCCAAGAATCGGGCGCGTAGCCGACCCGCCACTCCTCTATTGTTTCATCTTTTAACCCCCTTTTATAGAGATAATTCAAAATTGGATTTTTATTCGTGTCATTCGGATTCGTTCGTATATTCGGATTATTAAGCGAAGCGGTAAAAAATTGCGCGGCCTTTTCGCAAATCTCATAAAACTTCATCCGCTCCGAGCGCATGCGAGGATCCTCGCGCTCAAGACGTATACCGGCTTTGTCCGCCAGAGTTTTGAGCGCCTCCGGGAATTCAACGCTTTCGATTTTCTGGATAAAAGTGAAAATATCTCCCCCCTCGGAACATCCAAAACAATGCCACGACTGGCGAGACGGAGAAACCATGAACGAAGGTGTTTTCTCGTTATGGAATGGACAAAGCGCCTTATAGTTGACTCCCGCTTTTTGCAGACGCAAATAATCGGACAAAACATCCGCTACGTTCAGTTTGTCTTTTATTTCCTGGACCTGATCTGACATTTTATCGATATTCTATTTTAATATGCACCCACTGGCCGGAACCGACGTTAACCGCGTAGTTTTCTCTTGTCGGCGCGCGAGGGCCGTCGGGATCAAGCGGCTTTATGACGTAGGAGTCTGGCTTTAACGGTATTTGGATGGTTCCGTCTTCCTTTGCAATAACGGAAATAAACGGCTTTGACATATCGCCGGACTTAAAAATGTCCAGCATCGCCGCGAATGGCCGCCCGTCGGCCAAAACGACGATACCCGCTATGCCGGAATTTACAATGTTCCCTTCCACACCGGGCGCCTTGACGATATCCTGAATAAACGAGTTGTCCCTGTCGGACAATGTTGCCTCCGGTTCGAAACTCTTACCATACTTATAAAAAGCAAAAACGCCCGCTATCAATACGGCGATTAAAAAAGCGATTATTATGATAAATTTTCTGTTTATTTTGAACATTCCTAATTTTGAAGTTGTTGTAAGAATTTTTGAAGTTCCTGCGGATCTTGTATTATCTTTTGAATATTAAAAACATTTTGTAAAATCAACGAGATTTTTCCCAGATACGGCTGGACGAAATAGATGCTCCCGATAATGAAAACAGCGATAATGGCGTATTTGACAATCGTCCAAAATCGGCGCCACTTTTCGGCTTTCCAGAGTTTCCTGACAAGCGCGAGGATCTCCTCCTGTTTTTCCAAAAGCTGTTTTAATTCCTGGCTTTCCATGCTAAAAATTTAACACAGAAATTTTGAATCCGCAAGCTATCTGCAACCGGATTTTTGGAATACCAAAACCCTTATTTTATATTAAAAAGAAAAAATCTCATAAAAAATACGACATCAATGCGTCGTATTAAAATTTTTGATTACTACCCCAACAGATAGGTCCCAGACGACCCCATCGTATGTATCTCGATTTTCTCGATGTGGTAGTAGAGGTCTGGAAAATTTTAAGCCGCCGTTAGCAGGCGGTTTTATTATTTAAAATCCGGTTTCCGGAATATCGTCTCAACTTTTCTTTTGCCGCCGAATTTCCAGTTGTGTTTGGCGGGGTAGCCGAGTTTTGAGCTGTTGCTGACCGCCTGGCCGTTGCCAATATAAAATCCTAGAAGAAAACACAACGACCTAGAAAGATCGCTTTTTAATCTTCGCTTCCCAAATCAACACCGCGCTAACGGCTGCTGCAAGAAATATGGCGTACGCAAAAAACAGATGGACCATCCCATATTCCGAATAATAATCCATAAAAAAAGCAAAAAGCCAAGAAGAGAGTGCGAGCGCGCCGATTATAAATGCGGGCCTTCTTAAAGACGAGAGTTCAGACTGCTCTTTTTCGCGAGGCGTTTCAACAAACGGAATTATCGCCAAAAATGGTTCAAAAATTATCATTAAGACGGCGCTCATGATGGCCGCGATAAAAAGCGCGAGCGTTTGAACCAGAAATAACGCGGAAACAGCTAATATATCGGCGTAAGCTACGTACGAAGCAAGTTGGCTTATAATGGTAAGCGCGAGTCCTAGCCAAATAAGCTCGGATAACATTTGCAGAGTTTTTAACTCGCCTTCGTCAATATTGCGATCGCCCAAAAACTTTGAGAAAAGAAATATGGCGGCTATGATTCCGCCTAATCCAAAAATAAATCCGAGAGAATGCATTGCTTTTAACACCGTTGTTATCTCCGCCAAAAAAGCAATGGCAAAACCGACACTTACAAGCGAAGCGATAAAGATTACGATAGAAAGCATCGCGGACAGAAGACACCAAATGCACCACTGCCTCAAAAGAAACGCTTGCGCAAACAAGAGATATAAAGAAAAAAGAAACGCGCTGGCCGTGAGCGTTATCAAGACGGAAAGAATTGTTTCGGAAAACAAGTGTGGCGCAAAAATTAAAACGGAATACGCGCCGACAACAATGAAATAATAAGCCATTCCCAAGTACTCAATGGATATGCCCAAGAACTTGGAATATCTGCTATTTATGACGGCATTGCAGTCCGAACCCATCGGGCAAACAAGCTGTTTACTTCCTCGTTTCGTACGGAAAATATAAAATGCCACGCCGAACCCGCCTGCCGCGGCAAAAGCGATAAAAGCGTAAAAACCTATCGTCTGCGGCCAGAGAACGGCGAAAAAGAAACCACTTATCCCCAAAAGCAGAAGGAAGAAATATAAAACGATGTTCGGTTGTATAAAACGCATCATTGTGGATTTATTTTAACATAAAAAACGCAATAAGTTATATTTTTTTAACCTTCACCGCCTTGTGCGGAAAGGGCGAGATTCCGTCGACTTGTCGAAGTGACAGTATGGGATGTTTTCGGCAGAATTGAAAACAATTTTTTCGCCTGTAATCAATATGTTTTTGAAGTTCTGCGCTCAAGATGGAAAACCAAAATTACTCGCTCCGCAATCATAAGCCGATAAAAAATCCGATATGACCCAATGCGGCGCCGCCACGTATTACTCTCTCCCTTCATTTTTTGGACATCGCCGAAATAAGGATTTTCTAGCAAAAGATGAATTGCAACAAGAAAATTCTCGGCATCGGGCCGGGGAATTCTTTTGAGTGCTTTAAAAACGCTGGGATTAATTTGTAAATCCCAACTTTTTGACAAGTTCATTGTATGAGAGCGCCTTTTTCTGTTTGAAATTTCTCTCCGCTTGCATAAGGGCTCTTTTTTGGACACGAGTCGGTATAAATTCTTTTACTCGTCGCAATTCCAAAAGCGCCTCATATTCTTTTCGAGGAATAACTACGAGGTCGCCTTCTTTAGCTAATTTTTGAGGAATGGTGATACTATTCATACTGATTATGATAACGTGATTTGTAATAAATAGCAAAATTCCAACTGGCGGCGTCTGTTTGAAAATACTTGTCCTGAGCTTGTGGTTCGATAGACTCACCACGGTGAGCTTATCGAATCCGTCGAACGGATCCGAACCGAAATCGCTGGGCCCCGTACGCCAATAGATAAGACGCAATAAAAAAAGTAAAGCGGGCTTGTGGTAATAAAATTCATTTTAAGAACGCCGTAACACTCCCTAAAGTGATAATAAGGGAATCATTCATAAACTCTTTGGCATTTTGGTTTTCCACAATAGCTCTTTGCGTGCGGAAAAGTCCCCGGCTGGTCCACCCCTGCCAATGCACGGCAAAAACCATTTGCGGGAATTTTTTATCAATAGCTTTTATAATCATAAGGTTGTCAAAACCGCTTCTGCTTTGCCCGCCTATTTCCGCAAAGCCAACGGGCTTATTCAAACGAATGAGCGCGTCATAACTGCCGTCTTCATTCACTTTTGTCATATCATCCCAGTAATAATCCAGTCAGGCAATATCAACGTACTCGCCCCCGGGGTAATAGTAATCAACGGGTTTAATTTTGCTATTGCCGAGTGTTGCGTTAGGCGAATACACCCACAAAAGATTATGTAATCCTTTATGAGGTCATTATTATTTTTAAAGAGTTCATTTTTTCGCTATCAGAATGAAGCACGGAAAAACATTCCGAGGTTCAAATTTTATTGCCACTGAACGAAACGTTTTATGCAAGGGATAGAACATAAGCGGAGTATATTGATGAAAGACAACAAAGATTCCGCCCGATGCGAGCATTTTATAAGCGTCCGAAACGACCCTAAGACGATCAGCCGATGTAAGAAAGGTAAAAGGAATGCTTGAGAGCACTGCATCAGCCCGGCTGAATTCGCGGATAAGCTCGGATGCAAGATGTTGCGCCTTGCAATGTAAAACGCGAAGCCGAGGATCTTTTAGCCGATTAAGTGTCTTTGTAAATTTAGCATTGGCCTCAACGGCCAGAAGCTTGCCTCGAGAAGAGAGCCGTTTCAAAATAGCTTCTGTCATGACACCGCTCCCCGGTCCATATTCAATTACGGTATTAAATTTATGAGGCAGGAGTTTCAGCACGTGTCGAACGACATACTTTGAGCTCATAGTTAGAGCGCCGACTTCACGGAGTGAGCCTGTATTTTTAAGAAAATTCATCCGTTCTCGGATATCGGTTTTGAAAGAAAAATTATGTGTTTTGGCCATATAACAATAAATAATAACCGAAGAAAATGTAGATAGCTGAAGTTACGCCCTCCCCAATAAAAATTCCGAAAATGAATTTCGTGAAATTGACACGCAGAGTTCCGCAAACATAACATATCGAGAAATAGTTTCCAAGTACAAAAACACTCCTAATGTTTAATCTGGTCAAACTTAGCCTGGAGCTGTTGAAGCTGAAGTTGAAGGAGCTTGACTTGAAGCTGATTGATTTGTTTCTGAAGTTCTTTAATTAGAGCTTCGCAAGAATTATTAAAAGAATGCGAAGTGTTGGACTTTTCATATTATCTTTTAAGTATAAAACAAGCCAGTATTGATATAAATATCATATCATGAAATTGATAATAGGCGTCTCAAACAATCGGACTCATTAAGCCAGTTGAAACCAGCAAAAAACTCAATAGAAACATCAGCCCTATGCCGATTATTCCTCCAGCCGCAGGCACGAGAATTCCAATAACGTATTTCCATTTGGTATCAGTTTGATTTTCATTATCTAATTCTCGCGCTAATGCGATCTTCGGCATAACCATATGCACGCCATGAACCATGACGATAAATGGAAAAACAAGAATTCCTAATATCGCGAGGACATTTACGCCGCCGAAGAAAACTTCAAATAGGCCGAGGGTTAAGCCCCCTATAACAAAAGTTTCGGTGATAGTAAATTTATACTTCCTTAAAACCCAAAACCAGCCAAGATGAACCAACAAATAAAAAGGTGTCGTGAAGATGATATCCTGAAATAGAGATATACCGGGAAACAAAGGATTGAAAGGATAATTGACCAACTCGTCTATTTCCGCGAAAAACCAGCCGATCAAAACCGATTTCACCGCAAGCGGCAAGGAAATTTTGGCAACCAATGCTTGCAAAGCTTCTCTGTGCCGCCATACCAAAAGCGTGAGAAGATACATGGCAAACACACCAACGGCCGCTCCCCAAAGATTAAGACCTTCGTCGGGAACTCCAGTTAACTTATTAGCGACTCCGCCCGCAAAAAGCACGAGGCACGATATATAAAACCACACATGAAACCAGCGGGGCAAAATTTTTTGCGTTTGATTCATTAATATGGACTTTTTAACTGGCGGGGACGATGCCCGGAACTTTGAACCAGAAACACGGCTCAAATTCGAGGATCTTGATAAAAGTATACAGAAACTGCGAGCTATCTACAAAGTCCACCCTGAATGGTTCGAGGTACCAAAACCTAAATCAATCAAAGGTAAAAACGAAGTCCATTATTCTATTTAGTTTGCCGGAGTAATAATTTGAGCTCCTCCCTTTGATCCTATTTTATTCAAATCAACAGTAGACAAGGCTGGGAAAGAAGCAGACCTAATATTTGTTGAAGCTTTAATTCTTCTCTTAAATTCGTCTGTGCCGCCAATAAGTAAAGCGTTCGTGATTTTCATAGCCGTTGGATAGTCTTCAGCATCGGCTATAAAAGTCGGAATATGATCTAGCCAAATAAGGCTCACTGGATACCACATCGAATGATAATCTCGCTCACTTGCCGTTTCCCCCTCTCCATGAAAGTAAAGAAATAAATCAGCTTCAGAAAATTCGCGAAGTGGAGATACTGTAGAAAGACCTCCAGTAGCATGCCTATCCTTTAATAGATCAGATCTAAAGTTTAATCTATTCCTCTTTTTACTTTCAGTGTCAAATAAAGGGGTAAAGTCATACAACTCAAACCAAGGTAATCTTTTTACTCCAGTCTTATATTTTTTGTCATCTGCTTTGAACGTCCAAGTAAGTATCGTTTTCAATTCCTTCCATTTCTCTTCTTTTAAGAACGGGGAAATGAACATTACGAACATCTCGTGACCTATAAATCGGAAAAAATCTCCATCGGCTTTTGAAAGCTTACCGTTTTGATTAGCCTCTGGGTCATACTTCTCGTACACTCTTCCGAACCATTTAAATATCTCCTCTGTAGCCTCCATATCATTCATAAGGACGTTTGTTTCAGCAAGTTTTGCGAACTCCACCAACAAAGGTTGTGTTTTTGAAATCGCCTCAATAAGTTCTTCGATAGTTCCACCATCTCTAAACATTTTAGGCTGAATTTTTTCCAGTTCTATCAAAAGTGAGGAGAGGTATCTTCTCAGAAGTACAATTTTATTAGGAAATTGATTTTCTATAGCGTTGAGTATTTCAATCGGTTCTTCTTTTATAGAAGAATTAGCCAATCCAGATACAAGCGCGCTCTTGAAATCATTCATGAGCTCCTTTTTTGCAGCCGCATAATCACCACCTTCCGAGCAATTGTAGGTAACCATTCGTCTCATTTTTAAATCAAATGGAACTTCTTCCACCTTGCCAAACGCTTTATTAAAAACCAGCACAATACGTTCATGTCCAGTTGCTTTCATTGCATAACCGAGCTCAATAAGCACATTCGGGTTGGGAGTAGCTCTTTTTCCTTTTGGTTTGGAAATGATCGATATGTCTGCAATAAAAAGATCCGCCGCAGTAATTTTGGCAAAAATAGTTGAAGCAATATCAGGAGCACCAGCCATTCCTTGAGTGTCTCTGTCTATCACTGGCTCAATATCAATACTGTCATCCCTTTGAATCTCTAGCGCCGCCTGCTTAAGAGCTTCCTCGATAAGACTCCTGTTTGTCGAATTAGGTAAGTCAGATTGCCAAGAATAAAAGACTATTTTCTTCATATTAAGTTAGTGCATACTCCCACCCAGGCTTCCAAGCTTTGGTCTTTCGCCAATCTTCTGCGAGAGCCTTTTTCCAAGTCTTACTCTTAAGAAGCACATCGAGAGATAATTGCGGTGCTTTGTGAGCGACAATAGCGATATGCTTGCCATCGTAGTTCTGCTTTAAAAACTCAAGAAAATCGGCCACGCGAACTTTTACATCCTCATAGCTTTCACCTTCGGGGAAGGTTTTTTCAATGCATTCCTCTTCTTGCATCGGCTCGACAATATCTGAAGATGCGCCATTTAGGGTTCCATAATTGCATTCGCGGAGTCTAGCGTCAGGAATGATTTCATATATACCTTCCCATGCGAGCTTTGCAGAATCGTGAGCACGCTTTAAATCGGAGCAGAAAACCACATCAAATTTTTGATCTTTGGGTTGCTCTTTAAGAGCGATTGACTGCCGTACACCAAGCTCGGAAAGCTCGACATCTTTCCAGCCCGACGAAATATGTTGCTCATTGTCAGTAGTGGTGCCGTGTACAAAATAAGTAATTTTGATTGCCATAGATTATTCAACAGTTAGTCGACAGACATTGAATCCATCTTTGCTTTTACAACCAACTCCACACTCGTAGTCACCGCGCTCCAAATTAGGATCGCCCTTTGCGGCTGCAGAATCTTCTACCCAATCACGACAAGCCTGAACTGAACCGACATCCATTTGGCTTTCCCACTCGGTAAGGTTATTGGCGTCAGGATAATAGAAGGCATCGACTTTCTCCCATGGAGCATTACTATCTGCCCAAAAAATACCTGCCAAGAACGTAGGAGCAGCAGAAAGCATCCAAACTATGAGCACTATTCCTAAGATCCATTTAATAGCTGTTTTCATATGGTTATTATGACTGGCTTTAAAAAGTTCAAAGTTGCCAATCTGGCGGAGGGGGTGGGATTTGAACCCACGATACCCTTTCGGGCATGCCGTCTTTCCAAGACGGTGCACTAGGCCACTATGCGACCCCTCCATGATAGCTTTCTCACATAATAACTTTTCTGCTGCAATTTCCATATTTGAGCTGCGGCTCGCAAAAATTTTTCACCGTATGCCTATACGCTTCAAAATTTATACTTCGCTTCGCTCCGAATCTGTAAATTTCGCGACGAAAATTATCATGTGAAAAAACTAAATTTACTGCATCGGTTGTGCCGTTGGCGCTGGAGCCGCCGGTCTTGCATTCATTCTTCTGAAAAGCTCGTCTTTTAAAGCGACCGCGTTATTATACAAAAGCCCTTCAATAAAACCTTCGGCGGAATCGGGATTTCTTTTGTCGCCGACGCCGGAAGTAAAAATCAGAACATCCGCCAAACCCCAGACATATTCACTGCCGGTAACCTGTATGTCAACGCTCTGTATATTTTTATAAGGAATATAACTTTCCTGTTTTTTGATGAGACCAGAAATAATTTTTATTGAATCTGGTTCCAGTTCGTAAGCAAAAAGCGTGTGTTTAAGTATTGCGTCAAAAAGATCGAACAAAACGAGTGAGAACATAATAACCGCTGACCCTACTCCGGTAAAAAATGCCGCTAAGCGGGCATACGGCCAAAAATAAATCGGACCCAAAATCCAGACATCAAGAATTTGCCTGCCGGCGAACAAAAAATATCCGACAGTACCGAGAATAAACAATATCAAAGCTATAAAGAACTTCTTCCTGCCGAATACTTTGGCGGTTCTCATCAAAATCACGCGTTTTGAAGATTTTTTCATTAAATTTTGAGCCCCCTCAACGCTTTCAACCGCTCTTCAATTGGAGGATGCGTCATGAATAATTTATGCAGCCGCGATATTTTTTTACCCGGTTTATCAAGCGGGTCTTCAAACCAAAGATGCGCCGTCGTATTAGACGCTCTTCTAAGAGGAGTGGAATCTTGGGAAATTTTTATAAGAGCGCTAGCCAATCCGTCCGGATAACGAGTTAAAAGCGCGCCCGAAGCATCAGCTAAAAATTCTCTTTTTCTTGAAATCGCCAGCTGTATCAATATGGCGGCAATGGGCGCCAAGATTGCCATAATGATTCCGATAATCATTAAAATCGCTTGCGCCTGGCCGCCGTTCCTGTCATTGCGTCCGCCAAAACCGCCCCAAAATCTTGAACGCAAAAATATGTCGGAAAGAATGGCGATAAAACCGACCAAAACGACAACCGCGGTTGAAAGTAATATGTCATAATTGCCGATATGGGAAAGTTCATGCGCTAGTACGCCCTCAAGTTCGCTTCGGTTCAGCCGCTCTAAAAGACCTTCGGTCACGGCAATAACCGCGTGCTTGGGATTTCGGCCGGTGGCAAAAGCGTTGGGTTGTTTTTCCGGAACGATATAAATTTTAGGAACCGGCAATCCGGCGGTAATAGAAAGATTTTCAACGATATTATAAAGTTCACGCGCGTTTTCTTTTGTAACCGGCTGGGCACCGGTCATCTTAAGCACAATTTTATCCGACCACCAATAAGCCGCGACATTCATTAATATGCTAAAAATCACCGCAAAATATAAAATTACCGGCGAACCATAGACTTGGCTAAAAAACCAGCCTAGCGCAATAACTATAATTAAAAATAACGTTATCAGTAGCCAGGTTTTTCTGATATTTGAATCTCTATTGGCATAAAGAGTGGCCATTTAAAATTTCACCTGTACGGGTTTGCGTTCGGCTTCATTTTCCAGCCCAAAAAATTCTTCTTTTTGAAACCCGAGCGTGCTAGCGATTAAATTGGTCGGAAAAACCTCAATTTTAGTGTTATAATCCATCACATTGCCGTTGTAAAACCGCCTTGAAGCCTGGATTTTGTTTTCGGTGTCGGCCAGTTCCCTCTGCAAATCCAAAAAATTAGCGTTAGCCTTGAGATCGGGATAATTTTCCGAAACCGCAAATAAAGTTTTTAAGGTATTGGAAAGCATATTTTCCGCTCCGAGTTTTTCATCCTTGCTTTTCGCTCCCATAGCCCTGGCTCTCGCCTCGGTAACTTTTTCAAAAACATCTTTTTCGTGCGCCATGTAGCCTTTAACGGTTTCTACCAAATTGGGAATTAAATCATATCGGCGTTTTAGTTGAACATCAATGTCCGACCAAGCTTCTCGTACTCGATAACGCCGACGCACCAGACCGTTAAAAGTTAAAATCAGCCATAACGCAACAATGGCCAGTATAATTATACCTATATTAACTGATGTAAAATAAGACATAAATTTTAACTATTTTAAATAATAATCTCTAAAGCGTATCTTAGCACAAAACGATATGGTTTTCAAACCACCCCTTTTATCGTTTCAACAGCGTCGGTGAGTTTCAATGAGAAAAGTTTAGAAACGCCGTCATCAGTCATTGTAACGCCATACAAAACTTCGGCCGCTTCCATTGTGGCGCGGTTATGGGTGATTAAAATAAACTGTGTGGATTTCACCAGGTCGCTTAACATTTTAGCGAATCTCTGTGCATTGCTTTCATCAAGCGCCGCGTCAATTTCGTCAAGAATAAGAAACGGCGGGGTGCTGATAGCCACAATGGCAAATAAAATCGCGATTGAAACAAGCGACCGCTCCCCGCCCGACAAAAGATTCAGATCGCGCACCCTCTTTTGTGGCACATTCACGTGTATATCTATTCCTGTGATATCGGTGTCTTCCAGGGCCGCCTCGGACAGCCGCGCCGAGCCGCCATCGAACATCATGCGGAAGTAGCGGTTGAATTCTTCATTGATTTTCGCGAAGCCGATTTTGAAGTCAGTGCTAATTTTGGCATTCAAATCAACGATAAGGTTTTTAAGCGATCCGTGGGCTTTTTCCAGATCGGCTATTTCTGAAATCAAAAATTCGTGCCGTTTTGATGTCTCGCCGTATTCCTGGACAACCGCCGTGTCAATGCCGCCGATTTCAATGAGTTCGCGCCGCAGTTTGGCGATTTTATTTTCAAGCTCAAGAAAATCAATCGCCGGCGCCATTGCCGTCTCCGCGGTCGTCGCCACCTCAACTTCGGCCATGGACGAGGAAAAATATTTTTTAATAAATTCGTCTAGGTTTTTGCCCGCGGCCCACATTTTGGTTTTGACGTCGTCTTCTTTCAGCTTTATCTTTTCTTCTTCAAAAAGAACGCCCCTCAAGGATTCTTCAAGCTGGCCAATGGCGCGCCGCTCCATATCAAGATTTTTCTGGGTCGCCAGATAATC
The DNA here is from genome assembly GCA_001774075.1 of Candidatus Azambacteria bacterium RIFCSPLOWO2_01_FULL_44_84. GTDB lineage: Bacteria > Patescibacteriota > Minisyncoccia > UBA10092 > UBA10092 > 2-02-FULL-45-18. The sequence goes on along the minus strand of MEYR01000032.1, from coordinate 3,622 downwards.
TTCCCGCCAGGCAAAATCACTTCCGCGCAATTCGGCGAGCTTGACGCGCAGGACCGCATCGTCTTTTTCAATCTTTGCCAGTGATGACTGGAACCGACCCCGTTCCTCACTATATGGCGAAGATTCTTTTTTGTCGTCCCCGATTATATCAACCATGGCCAAAATCTTGTCATAGCTTTTAATGTCAAAACAGCGAGAAATATCCTTGATTTCTTTGACGGTGTTCGTGACAATGTCGCGCGCCTGCCTAAAATCGGCGTATTTTAGCGCGGCCTCAAGACGCTTTGACCAAAACCTTATTTTGACAGCTAGAACCGCTTCAAGCGTTTTAGCCTTCTGGGGGTCAACTTTTTTCGCCGCTTCAATTAAGCCCTCAAGCCGCCCGAGCTGGCGCTGAATATCCAGGCGCTCACGGCTAAGCTCCGAAAGATCTTGCTCAATACGACTAACTGCTTCAGAGGACGCCGGCATTGATTTGGACTTTTCTTCAAGTTCTTTTTGTTTTTCTTCAAAAATTGCCTGCTTTTGCCGGACGTCCTGCAATAACGCTTCTTTGCCTTGCAAGACTTTGGAGCGCGCCAAAATCAGGTCGCGTAAAATTACTCTAAAATAAGAATCTTCAGCGTCAGAAAGAGACGCCGCGAGCTCTTCGCGGCGATCGAATTTTTCCGCCTGCCGCCTCAAAAGCCGGAGATGCGGCGTTATCTCGGTGACTAAAGCCCGCGCTTTTTCAAGATTGGATCGAGTTTCGGCCAGTTTCGTTTCGGCATCGGCTTTTTTGAGCTGGAACTCTTTGAGGCCGAGCGCTTCTTCCAAAATCCCCCGTCGGTCTTCGGGACTGGCCTTGAGGATTGAATCGGCCGACCCTTGGTTGATGATGGTGTGGCCACGAAGCCCCAGGCGCGAACGCGCCAAAAGCTCGGCGACGTCTTTCAGGCGGACCTGGCTTTCGTTCAGGTAATATTCGTTGGCGCCGTCTTTAAAGACCTTGCGGCCGATGACGACTTCTGAAAAATCCAGGGGGAAAAAATTGTCGAGATTATCAAAATGAAGCGCCACATGAGCTTTGCCTTGCGCCGGCTTTTTTTCAGACCCCGCCCAGATTAAATCGGTACCGGCTTTTGACCGGAGATGTTTGAAACTTTGTTCGCCCAAAACCCAGCGCAGGGCGTCCACGATATTGGATTTACCCGAGCCGTTCGGCCCGACAATGGCGGAAATACCCGCCGGAAATTCCAGAGTCGTCTTTTGGGCGAATGATTTAAAACCCGATAATTCTAATTTCTTGAGCCTCATAAAATTAAGTCCATTCTACCATTTTAAGACGAAATTAAAAACCCCTAAGAGGGGTTTGTTTTAGGGCGAAATTGGCGGCTGCCAGCCGGGAGGCGAATCAACGCCCGCTATTCTGCCGCAATTCTTATTTTGACAACGAAAATTGTGTATCTTTTCATCCCACTTCCACTTGTGATAATCACAGAAAGTTTGTTTGGGCAATCCGGTTAAGCGACGCAAGAAACGCGAGAACAAGAACAAAAGCACCGCGAATACGATGAAAAACAATAAACCCCCGGCCTGGTCCATTTCGCACCTTATTATTTAAACTTTAAGAACCTTTGTTAAAGTATAACACAAAAAATAGCGGATTGCCAGCCAAAATCACCAGTTTTTCGCTTTGAGAGCGTTTTCGGCCGCTTGCTGTTGGGCCTCGCTCTTTGACGGCCCCTGACCTTGCGCGGTCAATTCTTTGTCCAGATAAACGCCGATGGTGAAAGTCTTGGCGTGATCCGGCCCCTCTTCTTTTAAAACTTCGTAAGTCGGAGTAACGCCGGCCCTTTCCTGCGCCGCTTCCTGAAACAAGCTTTTGGCGTCCCGCCAGAGTTTCTTTTCGAAAATAATCTTAAGTTCCGGAATCAAATGAGTTTTGATAAAAACGTCAGCCGCGTCATAACCCAAATCCAAGTAAAGCGCGCTGGTAAAGGCCTCGAAAGTGTTCGCCAAAATGTACTGCCGGCCGCGGCCGGATTCTTTGGCTTCGCCTTTGGATAAATATAAAAATTCGCCAAAACCGATCCGGTCGGCAATCATGGAAAGCGTTTCCGCCCTTACTAAAGCGGCGCGGAGGTTGGTCATTTCGCCTTCGGCCAAGTCGGGATAGTTTTTGTAAAGATAATTGGTGACAACCAGCTCTAAAACCGCGTCGCCGAGGTACTCAAGGCGCTCATTGTGGCCGAGCTTGAAAGCCGGATTTTCATTCAAATACGAACGATGAACAAAAGCCTGTTTCAGCAGGTCTTCATTTTTAAATTTAATGCCGAGTTGTTGCTGTAATTGAGAAAAGTCTTTATCCATAGGCGTAAGTTAAATCTCAAATCTCAATTTCAAATTTCCAATAAAATCTCGATCTTCAAATCTCAAATTCATTTTTTGGTCATTGGGATTTGAGGTTTTATTTGACATTGGGATTTTGAAATTGGGATTTCTATTAAGAATTAGTCGGTAGAACCAGGCTCATCGTCGATCGATGCTTTAGATTCGCCTTCTGGCATTTTGCCTTTGCGGGGGCCTCCTTCGTCTTTGCCCGGCTCGCCTATTTCACGGTAAATCGTGCCCAGGACTCCGTTGACGAATTTACCTGACGTGTTGCCGCCGAAACTTTTGCCGAGCTCAATAGCCTCGTTAATCGCCACTTTGGGCGGAACTTCTTCCCGTTTGCCGAACAAGAGTTCATGAATGCCGATACGAAGAACATTGCGATCGACGAGATTTATCTGCTCAAGAGGCCATTCCGGCGCGGTTTTTTCTATAATTTTATCTATTTTGCCGCGGTTTGCCAAAACCCCCGCGACCAAATCACGGGCGAATTGGTCGTCTTCCAGGCCCGGAGCGAACTCCTTGATATTGCGATCCAGAATTTCTTCCATTTTGGAATCGTCGCAACCCCCAAAATCCCACTCATAGAGCGTTTGCATCGCGATGCTTCTTGATAAATGCCTGTTTGCCATTGCGAGTAATGATAACAATAAAAGTTTGTATTATCAACTAAAATCCCCTCGAATTTCAGGTCGAGGGGATTTTAGTTTCTCTATAATAGTATTTATCTTCGTAAACCCCTAAGGATTCGCGTCATCTCTTCCAATTGCGCGCTTATATTTAAAATAGCGGCCTGTAAGTGGGGAGTCAAAGAAGTATTTACCGATCTGGCAGTTTGCGCCGTAGCAACCTGCCGAACTTCTTCGGGAGTGAGCGCGCGATTGTACACCTTAACTTCATCAATCGCGCCGTCAAAAGTTCTGGCTCCCGATTCGTTATTGCCAATGCGGAGATCCTCGGTATCGTCTAGGACACGGGTGCCGGAACCGCTTGTATTGGTGGCATAAGTTACTTCATTGCCGTTCACGTAAAAATGGACGCCTGAAACTGAAGAAGAGCCGTCCCAGGTGAGAGTTACATACTGCCATTGGTTCAGAGTAAGAGTATTGGCGGAAGAGCGTCTATCAAGGTTGGCTGAGGCAAAATTAGCTGCAAATGCTATCTGATTAGAACTAGTCACATAGAGATTCCAGCCTCGGGTTGTCGGGTTGGTAACACCATCGGCTTTTTCAATGATTCTGCCAAAACC
>MEYR01000031.1 GCA_001774075.1 Candidatus Azambacteria bacterium RIFCSPLOWO2_01_FULL_44_84 | reverse complement strand
TTTGACCCATTCGATTTTGCTCAGGGTCAATCCTGAGTTTATCGAAGGATTGATTTTGCGGCGCGTTATCTGCCATCTTCTACATTTTAACTTAAAAAAGCTTTTTATTTATCCACAGGTAAACAAAAACCCACTCCGTAAGCTTATGGAGTGGGTTTTTGGACTATATCCTATCTTTTAAATTCTATTTCTTTATCTTCGCTCTCGTAAAAAGCGATCGTCGCGTCGAGGTCTCGATATGCGCTCGCTCGGTATGTACCCGGGTTGCATGGCCTTAAGCGACAAACTGACCTTGCCGTTTTCAACACGAACTACCTTGACGGTGACTTCATCTCCGATGTTCATCACGTCCGTGACTTTTTCAACTCTTTGAGTTGAGAGTTCCGAGATGTGGACCATGCCGTCTTTATTCGGCCCGAACTCGACTATCGCGCCAAAGTCCAGAATTTGGGTTACTTTGCCGGTAACGACGTCGCCGACGTTATATTCTTTGATGATGCCTTCGATGATAGTCTTGGCTTTTTCCGCCGACTGCTGGTCGGTGCCCGTGATAAAAACACTGCCGTCATCTTCAATGTCAATCGTGGCGCCGGTTTTCGCGACAATATCGTTGATGACCTTGCCGCCGGAGCCGATGACATCTCGGATTTTATCAACCGGAACCGTCATCGCGATAATTCTTGGGGCTAGCGGCGATAATTCGGGCCTGGGCGCGTCAATTGTTGACATTATGTTTTTTAATATTTCAAGCCGCGCTTTTTTAGCTTGCGCCAAAGCTTCTGTAAGCATTTTGGCGTTGATGCCCTCAACTTTGACATCCATTTGCAAAGCGGTGATGCCGTCGCGGGTTCCGGCAACTTTAAAATCCATGTCGCCGTGGTGATCTTCTGGCCCTTGGATGTCGGTGAGTACCTTAAAGTCGCCGTTTTTACCTATCATAACACCCATGGCAATGCCAGCCGCCGGTTTTTTAATTGGTACGCCGCCGTCCATCAGCGCCAAAGTCGAGCCGCAAACCGATGCCATTGAGGAAGAGCCGTTTGAAGAAAGCACTTCGGAAACGATTCTTATGGTGTAAGGAAAATCTTCTTTTGCCGGTATCAGAGGCAGTAAGGCGCGCTCGGCTAAAGCACCGTGTCCTATTTCTCTTCTGCCCTGGCCGCCCATGCGGCCAACTTCACCTACCGAAAACGGCGGGAAATTATACTGGTGTATGAAACGCTTTTTTTCCTGTGTTTCCATACTCTCAATCAGTTTTTCATCGCCCGGGGCGCCGAGAGTCAGGACCGAAAGCACTTGGGTGTCGCCTCTTTGGAAAAGGCCGGTGCCGTGAGTCCGGGGCAGAACGCCGATCAAGGAAGAAAGGTCGCGAAGTTCGTCGAGTTTTCGGCCATCGGGCCTTTTTTCATTGAGTAAAATATTTTCGTGGACGATGTTGTTTATCGCTTCCTCAAAAAGATCATCAGTAGTTTTTATTTTATCTTCGTCAAAGCCCCGTTCTTTGAGTTTGGCCGCCATGCTCTCTTTAACAGCCGCGATTTCGGAGTACATCTCTTTCTTTTTCTTTTCGTAAATGGCGTCCTCCAAAACACGGTCTTGTTCTAGGAAGTCTTGGGCAGCTTTTTTAACGGCTTCGTCCGGTTCGCTAATATGCGCCGCTAATTTTTCGATCTTAAAGTCGTGGGCAATGTTATTTTGGAATTCAATCAGTTTGCCAATGTGTTTTGTGGCCCAGTCAAAGGCGCTGACAAGATCCTCTTCGCTTGCCTCATTAACGCCGGCTTCTATCATATTGATTTTACCATCAATGCCGGCGAGGACCAGATCAAAGCCGCTTTTTTCCCGGGTTTCATAATCGGGATTCAAAACCCAGCCTGCCTCGCTTTTACCGACGCGCACGGCGCCTATAGGCCCCGACCAGGGAACGTTTGAAATTAAAATCGCGCATGACGCGGCGATCATCGCCGGAATATCAGGGTCATTTTTGCCGTCAACCGAAAGAATAGTAATAACAACCTGGACTTCGTTTCTTGTCCGGTGGTCAAAAAGCGGGCGGATTGTCCGGTCGATCAGCCGAGCGCTCAAAGTTGCCCCCTCCGACGGTCTGCCTTCCCGCCTTACAAACCGGCTGCCTAAGATTTTGCCGGCGGCGTAAAACTTCTCTTCATAGTCAACCACCAAAGGAAAATAATCCGCCTCTTTGGCGTATTTTGACATGACAACTGTGGCTAAAACTACGGTTTCGCCTAAACGCGCCACGACGGCACCATTTGCCTGATTGGCCAACTGGCCGATTTCAAGCGTAAGAATTTGTCTCCCTTCGGGAGATCCCTTGTAGGGGGAATTCTCTAGTTCAAGAGAATACTTTTTTGGTTCTTGCATAAGGCTTTCGCCCAGCAATCCGAATTTACGAATAACATCCGAATAACACGAATTTTTTGTTGATTTTAATTCGGATCATTCGGATAGTCATTCGGCACATTCGGATTATGATAGGCAGTTTAATTTTTTAATTTATTTAATAATTATTTGTTTCTTTTTATACCTTCTTTAATAGGAATAGTAAATCTTTTCGGGTCGTCCGACATGTCAATAAAATCGTCAACCGCTTCTTTTAACTTGGCGGAGGTTGATCTGCCGAAGCCGATGGCCTCTACCTGCCTGCCCTTGCCCCTCAAGTATTCAACTAAAGGCACATAATCGCCGTCGCCTGTGCCTAAGACTATTGAATCAACCGAGCCGTCGCTTAATCGTATGGCATCAACCGTGAGTCCGACGTCCCAGTCGCCTTTTTTCATTCCCCCTGGAAAAATCTGCAGATCTTTAACTTTGGTCTCGATGCCCATTTTTCCCAAGGCTTCAAAAAACGCCTTTTCTTCACCGGTCTCAGTCTTAATGACATAGGCTAAAGCCCGGACGAGGCGGCGTCCAGCAAGCGCGGATTTGATTATTTCCTTAAAATTTACACGGGCTTTATAAAGATTTTTAGCAGAGTGGTAAAGATTCTGGACATCAAGCAGTATAGCGACTCTCTGGTCTTTGTGTTTTATTATAGGCATATTTCAGAATTTTCAATTTCTAATTTCTAATTTCCAATGAATTTTCAATGATTTAATTTCCAAATTGTTTGATAATTGAAAAATTGGATAATTGATTGTCTGGTTGCGCCAGATCTCGCGAAGCAAGAAAAATTGACAATTGATAATTGAAAATTAACGCTTAAGGTCTAATTTTTTAATTATACTGTTGTAGCGCTTGGAATCTTCCTTTGAGAGGTAATCAAGGAGTTTTTTTCGACTTGAAACCATGCCTAAAAGGCCTCGCCTCGAATGATTGTCTTTCGGGTGTTTTTTCAGGTGCTTTGTCAGCTGGCCGATTTGCTCGGTTAAAAGCGCGACCTGAACTTCAGAAGAGCCGGTGTCGCGCTCGTGGATCTTATATTTAGCCATTACCTTTTCTTTTTCTACGGTAGTAAGCATAGGATTGAAGTACGACTAGAATATCATAATATCGGTTTTTAGTAAAGAGGTGCAGCTGGAAAATATTTTCCGACGTTGTTAGAATTGGAAGTAATGGATATTAAAAAGCTTATACAGGACTATCTGGACTATTTGGAAATAGAAAAAAACCGCTCTATTAAGACGCGGCGGAATTATGAACGGTATCTGAATAAATTTCTGGCCTTTTCCAAAGCCTCAAAGCCAGGCGATATCACGGCTGATGTGGTTCGGAACTATCGGCTTTGGCTTAACCGGCAACCCGTCTTCGCTAAAGCTTTGGCGGGCAAGATAGGGTCGTCGAGTAATATTAAAAAAAATACCCAAAACTATCACTTGATTGCCCTGAGGAACTTTCTGAAGTACTTAGCCCGACGCGATATTGAGGCACTGGCTTCCGATAAAATTGAGCTTGGCCGTCAGGAGGACCGACAGGTGTCGTTTCTTGAGGCGCACGAACTCCAGCGCCTTCTGGCGAGCCCCGAGGGTGATTCTTTTAAAGCCAAGCGGGACAGGGCGATTTTGGAGACACTTTTTTCAACGGGGCTTCGGGTTTCGGAATTATGCAATCTTGATCGCGACTCCATCAATCTTAAATCGGGCGAGTTTTCCGTTCGCGGTAAGGGCAGTAAAATCAGGATCGTTTTTTTGTCTGACGGCGCGAAAACAGCTATCAAAAATTATTTTGAAAAAAGGGGCGATGTCGATTCGGCTTTGTTTATCCGTTATAAGAAAAATTTCGGCAAGGACAATAATCTTCGCATTACAACGAGGAGCGTTGAACGACTCATCAAATACTATGCGGCTAAAGCCGGCCTTTCAAAAAAGGTGACGCCTCATACGCTACGCCACAGTTTCGCTACTGATCTTTTGGCTAATGGCGCCGACCTGCGCTCGGTCCAGGAAATGCTCGGCCATTCAAACATCACGACAACTCAGATCTACACCCACGTCACAAACAGGCAACTGCGTGAAATCCACAAAACTTTTCACGGCAGGCAGAGAAAATAATTTTTCAAAAGAGCGCCGTCGGATTATTTTTCAGAACCAGCTGTCCGTCCGTTCCAGCGACGGCTGGCAGCACTCAGCGCTCGCGGCGATATTTTCGCTTCGCTCAAAACCAAGCTATCGCCGCTCCGCGATGTTCTTCAAAACAACCCACCGGCGCTCTTTTTGTTTAAAAAAACATTGCTTCGTCAACCTTTTTATCTCCAAGAGCTTTTTTCAGGCAACTGTGTGGACGTCGCTTTAATTAAAAAGTATGTCGGGGCGGCCTACTCGTGATTATTTTAAGTAAGACGCGAATTCAAAAACCACGAGAATTGACCAGGCGACCATCAATATCATCCAGCCCACAAGCTGCGCCATTTCAAGTCGGGATTTGACCGAAACGTTGAAGTTTTCCGACACAAGGGAATAGATATCTTCAATAGAATTAAGCTGCATTTGGATTTTTTGCCGCCATTCTTCAAAGTGGCATTTTTTCCCTATGAGGTCATAAAGGCGCGCCGAATACCAGTCGCCGATGAGCTTTATGTTTCGTTCGGTGCTTTCGAATTCCAAAATAGAACTCGAGCGCATTAAGATTAGTTCTTTAATAACCTGCTTAATTTCCCGCGATTTGAAAAACACGCCGCGCTTTTCTCTCTCGCGGAGAAGCTCGTTAATTCGCTTCATGCGAATATCAAGTTCGTTGTCCAGAATCCGGTAGCGGAGCAATTGGAGATTGGCAATTTCAATGAGCTCGATCATAGGGCCGAATTGGCTTTTTGGTTCAAAAATGAAAGCGCCGTCCCAGTCAACTATAGCCAGGTCGTTTTGAGCATATTTGAGACTGAACTGAAGCGTGCTTTCTATTTCTTTTTCATCAAGCGGAAGTTTTTCCGATTTCAAAAATCCTGCGATTTTGTCGGCATGCACTAAGAATGTGTCCGGACTGCCTTCATAATCGCCCACCGCCCAGACACTGTATTCTTCATCTATATCTTTTCTGACTTTATATTTTTGGAGCGCCTCCCGGCAGGCGTTTATTATCTCATCTTTGAATTCCATGTTGCCTTCGTCAAAAATATTTCCAAGCTCGACGGTCGCCTCCACGATCACGATGTCCGGAGTGTATGTTTTGACGGTGAAAGCGATCTTCTTTCCCTTGATTTCGCGTTCTTCGGTGGTCAATATCTTCTGCGCCGGCACCAGGCCCAAGTAATGAGGCGCCGAGCGCAGCGTTTCCAGCTGTTCTTTCTCTTTGGCCGTGCGCTGGACGGAGCTGTGACCTACGACAAAAGCCACCAGAGTTCCCTTTATTTTAGTTTTTGGAGCTTCTGTCATAATTAAATTGAGATAACCTTATTATAACATCCGCAAGTATTTTCATTCTAATTTTCAAAATTTGACAGATTTTAAATAGCTGTTAAAATATATGACGTTCTTTTAAATAAAATTACTTGTGAGGTAAAAATGATGATCTATGCCGATACGCTTGCTTTTCTTGCTGAACAAGGCACACCGCCTGTGGCGTCTCCGGAATTAAAACTCGATTTGTGTCATGTAACTTCTGCGGCGCCTTTTTCGCGAAAACGAAAGGGCGAGCCGCCTCTTATTGAAGAAACACTGGAAGAACATCGCGGATTTATGACCACGATTGTATCACAGCCGAAGCTTAGGATTGTCAGATCGCGTGCCGATCTTATGAATCTTGGCAGTACGACAAAAGTAATTTGCGGTCTGCAAATGCCGCCGGCCGACATCTCGTATACTAGTCTAAGAATCCTAAAAGACAACGGCGTGCATGTTATCTGTATCGCTTATCATGAGGACAATAAATTTGGTTCAGGCTTTCTTAATCCATACGGGCCGCTTACTAATGAAGGACGAAAATTTATCGAGTGGTGTGCAGAAGTTGGTATGATTCTTGATTTATGCCAGGCGAGCCATCAGACTGCTTGGGACGCCCTGGAACATATTAAATCTAAAGGCATTAATGTTGCGGTAATGGCTTCTCACACTGGAATCTATGGCGCTGCTGATTGCTATAATCCTCGTAATTTGCCGAAAGAAATTATTTACGAGATCGCAAGATTGGGCGGCGTTGTGGGTATTTTCACTCTTACTTTCGGCCTAAGTTCCCGCGATAATTCTTTGAATGCGTTTTTTATGCATCTTCAGACGGCGGTTAGAAGTTGCGGGATTGGGAACGTGACAATAGGCAGTGACGCCGTTTATCAAATTCGTCCGCTTGAAACATGGCAAGTTCGTTACCGGTGGCTCGCGGAAAACATTGACCCGCAAAATCGTCTTCGGCATCGCTGGCCCGATCAGCCGCTTGAAATAAACGGCTCTGATATTTTGGGAGTTATAAAACAGCATTTGGAAAGTGGACAAAACAGTTATATAGATAGGCCATGGATGATCGAAGCTTTGCTCGGTCTTAATCTTTGGACATTCTTCGCGCGAAATTTGAAGTAGATAATTTTAATTTTTTTTAATCAATTTAAGATGACAAAAACGGTCGCTTCGCGACTGTTTTTCTTTTGTCGGGCTGCAGGGAATTGGACCCTGTCTTCACGCACCCGAAGCGTGCGTACTACCGGTATACTACAGCCCGTTTTCTTAAAATTCTAAACCCTAAACCCTAAATTTCTTCTTAATTTCCTCAAATTCTTCTTCAGCCACCTCCCGGGTCTTTACCTGGGCATCTTTATACATTTCCGCGAGTTTATCAAGCGATTTGTCGTTTAGCGCCGCTGCCTTTTCGTCCAGATATTCTTTGGTGTTTTTCTTCGGATCGTCCAGAACTTCATCCAGTAAAATATTAAGAATATAGCCGACTTTCGGTCCAGGTTCGATACCAAGAAGTTTAATTAAATTATCACCGTTGATTTTGAGCATCTTGACCGATATCGGATCCAGGGAAACTTTTTCAATAATGGCGCGCAGGTGCCGCAATTTATACGGTTCGGCTTTGGGCACGCCTGAACCTTTGCGGTCGGACATCCGAACATTCAGAAGGTCGTCGACATTTTCCGGGCCGACGTTTTTAACCAGGCGCCTCACCGAGCTTTCTGTCACTTCATCCACATTGTAGTAGAAAAGATGATAGCGCACGAGCAAAATTACTTTTTCGATAATTTTGTTCGGGAATTTCAGGCGTTCCATGATTTTGGCGGTCATCTGGGCGCCGACCACTTCGTGATTGTAGAAAGTGGAATTCAACCCCTCGCCTCTTTTAGTCCGCGGCTTGCCGACATCGTGCAAAAGAGAAGCCAGGCGGGTTTCAAAGTTGTAATCGTTTTCGGCCGCCCAGTCCAAAGCTCTTAAATTGTGTTCCCAGACGGTATATATGTGGTGCTTGTTTTGAGTTACATCGATACCTTCTTCGAGTTCCGGCACAATGTGTTTCAAAAGGCCGAATCCGCTAAGCTCTTCGACGCCCTTTTTGGCGTTTCGGCTTGAGATGATTTTTACGAACTCGTCTCTTATCCTCTCATGGGAAACAACCGCTATGTCGCGGGCGTTTTTTTTCAGAGCGCGCGTGGTTTTTTCTTCTATTTTAAAATCTAACTGCGCCGCGATGCGCACTGCCCGCATAAGACGGAGCGCGTCTTCATTAAATCTTTTCTGGGGATCGCCCACCGCGCGGATGATTTTATTTTTGATGTCTTTTTGTCCCCCGAAAGGATCAATGAATTCTTTTCCGTCCCAGGCGATCGCGTTGATGGTAAAGTCGCGCCGCGCCAGGTCGTCTTCAATCCGGCTGGAAAATTTAACGACATCGGGGTGGCGCTTGTCCGTGTATTTTTCTTCAACGCGGTAGGTGGTAATTTCAATTTCTTTGAGACGCGGATTTTCGGTTTCAGCGTTCACGACAACTGTGCCGAATTTATTTTCGTACCGGGCGTTTTCACCGAAAATCTTTTGAATCTGGTCCGGAGTCGCGTTTGTGGTTATATCCCAGTCGTCCGCTTTATGGCCTAAAATAAAATCCCGCACACAGCCGCCAACCGCGCAGGCCTCAAAACCCGCTTTACTCAAAGCGTTTATGATATTTTTGATTTCTTCCGGAAGTTTCATGATAATAAAATTTTACATTAGTTTGGTTTAATTGACAAGAAAATATATTTGTGGTGTTGTAAAAACCCCAAAAATGTAATACAATACTTTGGTTGCGCCCGTAGCTCAATCGGATAGAGTATCTGCCTTCGAAGCAGAGGGTTGCAGGTTCGAATCCTGCCGGGCGCGCTTGCGCAAAAATGCGCTCCCCCCTATAACTTAATGGTAAAGTAACTGCCTCTTAAGCAGTCTATCTAGGTTCGATTCCTAGTGGGGGGACACTTTGACAAGTTGCGGTAATTAGTTCCTAATATTGCGGTAATTTCCCAAGATGCGGTAATTATCCCCAATTTAGGTACTTTTTCCCCTATTTATCCACAGTTTTCCTAATTCAGATCTGTAGTTAAACGGTATAATAGATCATTTTCACCTCGTTAGAGATATATAGACATGGGCCTATGGTCCAGTGGTAAGACGCTACATTCGCATT
>MEYR01000030.1 GCA_001774075.1 Candidatus Azambacteria bacterium RIFCSPLOWO2_01_FULL_44_84 | reverse complement strand
CAAATTGACGCCTGGCGCGATTCCATAGGCGCGGGCATTACTTACTTTGATAAAAAAACTAATTTAATAATTACCGGAGGCGTGGACGATGTCTGGGTGAACCAGAAAGGCGAATTTATCGTCGTTGATTATAAAAGCACTTCCAAAGACGGAGAGGTTAGTCTGGACGCCGAATGGCAAATCGGCTACAAGCGCCAGATGGAAATTTACCAGTGGCTCTTCAGGCAGAATGATTACAAGGTTTCGTCCACCGGCTATTTTGTTTATTGCAACGGCAGCACCGACAAAGCGGCGTTTGACGCAAAATTGGAGTTTGACATTAAAGTTATTCCTTACAAAGGCGACGATTCCTGGATTCCCGGAGTTATTAAAGATCTCCATGAATGCCTGAACGGCGAGAATATTCCGGATTCCGGAGATGACTGCGATTTTTGCAAATATAGAAATGCCGCCGGGGAAGTAGAAAATTAATACGGAATAAAATACAAACGCCGCTCAACGAGCGGCGTTTGTATTTTAGAACTCATATGTGTTATTGCATTAGTAAATATTGCTCTTTAACATATGGAGGCCAAAAATGGACGCGCGGTGGCAAAAGGTTTTGATAAGCGATCTAGGCTTGCTCGTTCACATTTTGGATATGCCGGCTGCCAATAGCGTCGCCTGCGGAGTTTTGGTTCGCGCCGGGACGCGCGATGAGCGCTGGCCGGAAGAAGCCGGACTAGCCCACGCGCTTGAGCACATGATTTTCCAAGGGACAAGAGATTTTCCCGATAGCCAGTCTTCATCGGCTTATATTGAAGACGTCGGCGGCGGGTTGGACGCGGCAACGTCAGGCGAAAGCACGCTGTTTTACAATCAGGTGCCGTTTTTGGAAATAGAAAGGGCAATTTACACGCTTTCCCAGTTGCTGCTTCATTCCACGTTTGGCGAAGACAGAATCAAACCGGAGATGCAAAACGTCATTCAGGAAATCCGCATGACGCGGGACAATGCTCAGGAGCATCTTCTTGAATGGGCGAAAAGCCTGACGTACGGCAGACATCCTTTGGGCAGGCCAACGCTCGGCACCGAAAAAGCGGTGGCAAAGTTTGAGAGAAGGCATTTCCAGAGTTTCTACTCCCATTATTACAACCGCAATAATTTTGATTTTATCATTGTTGGAAGAATTGATAGCGTTAATCAGGTCATTGATCTTATCCGAAAATATTTTGCCGATCTGCCCGACGGGCCGCCCAACGACCGCGAAATCATTACGAAGATTGGAGGCCGCAATAATTTCAGCTTTGAAAACAGGGATTTGGAACAGGTCCATATCGCCATGCTTGCGCCGACAGTAAAGGGCGCTTGCCGCGAAGCCAGAGCTCTTGGAGTTTTTGAAGCCATGATAGGCGGCGGCGCTTCTTTTCCGCTTTTTGTCGAGGTCCGCGAAAAGTCGGGCCTGTGCTACGAAATTTGGGCGGATCACGCGCTTTTCAGCGATATTAGCGTCTTTGTGGCGTATGTGGGGACGGACCCCAGGCGCTATAAAGAAGCGGTAGAGAAGATATTCAAAGTCATCAGAAGCGCCAAAGACGATGCCGTTTTGCTTGAAAAATCCAAGAAGCGGATGACCGGCGGGCTGGCGCTCCAATACGATAACCCGCTCAAGGTGTTGGTCGGCTCTGCTTCGATTATCGGTCTTTACGGCAATGGCCGCGATTACAGCGAGATAATCAAAGAAATCCAGAGTATTTCCATTGGCGAGGTGGAAGCCGTGGTTGATCAGTATCTGCTTTATAATCCTCACGCGGCGTTCACTTTCGCGTATATGGCCCCGAACGATTTATTTCCGACACAGCAGCTCGATCTGGGAGAGTCGATGTGTCTTGGTTTTGATTGTCTTTAATCCCCGCGCTCACGCATGAGCGCGGGGATTTATTATTTTAAAATCTATGTTAAAATATGTTCTATTATGGGAACAGCAATAAAATACGTATTATTAGTTTTAATTTTAGCCGGCTTGGGTTACGGCGCTTATTATTATCAAAATAAAACAAACACGCCTGCCCGTCCGGAAGGAGGGCCCGCCGGCTTTAATCCGCCACCGGCGGGACAGGAGAAAATTATGCAGTGGTCAGAACCGCCTAAAATAGCGATTGACGCCACTCAATTTTTTACGGCCGTGATTGACACGACTGCCGGGAAAATGACCGTGCAGCTTTTTGCCAAAGAGAATCCAATTACCGTTAATAACTTCGTGTTTTTGGCGCGCCAAGATTTTTATAATGGCACCAGATTTCATCGCATTATCAAGGACTTTATGATCCAGGGCGGCGATCCGGAATGTAATCCTTCGACAAGCTCAGGACGCTGCGGCGCCGGCGGACCGGGTTATAAATTCAATGACGAGCCAATTACGCGCGATTACGAACGCGGTACGATTGCCATGGCGAATTCCGGTCCCAACACCAACGGCAGCCAGTTTTTTATTATGACTAAAACTCTTCCGCTCCAGAAAAATTATGTGATTTTTGGAAAAGTTATTGAGGGCCTTGATACGCTTGATAAAATCGCTGCCACTCCTGTTACTACAAATCCTATGGGAGAGAAATCGACGCCGACAGAAGATGTGTTAATAAAAAGTATCAGGATTGAGGTCGTGGAAAGATAATAAATAAACTCCGCTTAAATGCGGAGTTTTTAATTATTGGCAGACGGTCTGCCAGTGACCGGGATCCAAAAACCATCGGTTAGAAAGAACATCCCAAGCCCACTGAGGCTGGATCCAGACCTGCTGGCAGGTTGGGTAGGCGGGATAGGGCGTATAAACCGGCGGAAGAATGGGAAAAGGAAGGGGGATGATGATTTGAGGCGACGGGCGGTAATAGGGATAATAAGGCCTGTAATGCCGTTCCTCGCGCCAATCGCGATGCCGGCGATCCCAGCGATCGCGGGCAAAAGCTGGAGCGCTAAGGCCCAAAGCTAAAAGCGCGAGAACAATGATGGTAGCCAACTTTCTCATCTTTTGTCTCGATATTAAGCGGTTGAAAGAACGATTTATAGCATATCATCAAATATTCCTTTTGACAAAGCTGTGGTAGAATTTTGTATATGTCAATAGATTACCGAAAAATCATTTTTACAATTATTGCCATATCTGTTTTGGGGACCGGCGGATTCTTTTTATATAAGTATCTGACCAGGCCAGCCGAAGTAACTCAACCGCCGATTGTGCCGCCATCGCCGACAACCGAAGTCCCGCCGACGCCGATTGTTTCCGGATCGTTCAAGCCCGTTCAATTGTCATGCGCCAAAGACAACGGCGTGCGTTTGCAGGAACTGGATTTCGTGAACAATCCCTCGGCGATTCTTTTGGATGACGGCAGATATAGGATTTACTATGACACGGTTCCTTATGTGGTTAAAAGCGCGGTTTCTTCCGATGGTATTTTTTTCACAAGCGAAGGAATCCAAAAACAGGGCCTGCCCGATACCGAAGAAACTTACGTTGGTTCGCCTTCAGTGATAAAAGCCGACAATAAGTGGATGATGTATTATCAGGGCTCGGTAATGAAACCCAACGCTTCAACCAAATATAAAATTTTTGCCGGCGTGTCCGGCTCGGGTCTTAATTTTGGCGGCCGGGGAGTTGTTATAGACGACCAAACCAGTACTTTCGGGGCGAAAAATCCAGAGGCGGTCGTTTTGCCGGGCGGGAAAGTGCGGCTTTACTACCTAACCTCTCAAGGCGTTAAAACGGCGTTATCTGATGACGGCATTAACTTCACTCCTGAAAACGGCCCCATTATCACCGGCGCCACCGGAGTTTCGGTTATAAATTATCTGCCGGAACATTACCTGGCGCTTTGCGCGGCTAATCCTAATCTGTCAAAACCGGAACTGCAGACGATAAGAACGCTCAATGCTAAAAACAGCGTGGATTTTGATCCGAAAGCCTGCGGACAGGGCAGTTTAGCGTTGAAACCGAGTATTCCTTTTGATTTTTGGGGCGTTCAGGCGCCGTCGATTATTAGGGTGAGAGGCGCTTTTAGAGTTTTTTACCAGGGATTCAACGTTGAACCGTCGCTCGGCGGCGGCTCGGTGATTTTAAGCGCAACATGTTCAGTGGAAGAAATATAAAAGATGTCATGGTTCTTAGAGAAGCCATCAGAAGTGTCATGGGATTTGAAAATATGTTAAATTTAACTTATGTCTATCAAGATCATCAAAGACGCAATCTCCGTAAACGAACTCAAAGAAATTGCCAAAAATCAATTTGGTGATTTAGTTAAAGCCGTTGTTGATGTTGAAAAAGAAATCATGGCCATTGGCGGCGAGCTTCACGCCGACGAAGAAGCTCTGCTTTTGGAGCAGGGATCGCAGCAGAAGAATTTATGGGGCATCAATTTCTACCCTGAAAAATCTGGAAACGAGTGGGTTGAATTTAATTCAATGATTAATTTAAGACCTTCGCAAGGAAATAAATCCAGAGGCGTTGAGAGTATAGAGCTGCAAAAGAAAATAAGAGAAATTGTAAGTAAATTAATTCTCTAAAATGACCATTCAACATAAAAATCTGGCTTCCGGAAGATGGCAGGAGCTTTCATTAACCGAGCAGATGGCGAATGTAGGCAGTGAAATAAGCCGCGCCGTCCATTGGCACAACATTGATAAAAAACTATATGAGGCCGCAATTGCGAGGGCTCTTGAGCTTTTGGATTTTACCATCCAAGACTCTCGCTGGCATACCAGACTTAAGGAACTTGTTAGAGTTCGAGAATTAATCTGTGATGCAGTTTTCGGCGACAAGGCATACAAAACATCTCTTAAAGACCTAGACAAATATTTTCTTTCTTTTGCGTTTGCCGCGAGGATTAGGAAATAGGCAGAAACGACCCTTGCTGGTGCGGCAGCGGCAAAAAATATAAAAGATGTCATGGGGCGTAGGAAAAGAAAAAGCCGGCGTTTGCCAGCTGGACGAGAGAGGTTATTATTGTTTGTTATAGGTATTGTCAATGAAGTCTAGTGCTTTTTCCTGCCACTCTTGGACATCAGCCACATCGGGTCCGAACGTTGCTCCATAGGAGAGACCGACATCCAGAGAAAAAATTTCCTGATCATTCTTGTCATGATCAAATATATAGAGTTTACCGCTATAACCATCTGTACGGTGTACTTCAATAAGATACCTGTTATCAAGCTTGTTGCGCCAGACTAGTTGTGGATGAACTGTATCGTCAGCAGAATCCCACGATAGCAATGGTTGTGACATTCGATATCTCCTATGAACAGAACTTATATCAATACAATATAGCAAATCCGTAAGGGCTAGTCAATAAGTAGCAGAGGTGTCATGGGAGATGACATCTCGCAATTCTGTTTGCAATAGAATTTTAGTCATTCTATAATAAAAGTTATGCTAAGCGATTTTATAGTCAAAAAGTTAAATTTGACGGTCCCTATTCAGGCGGCCGTCATTTGTTTATGGAACGTACCTGCTTATGAATATCACAAATGATAAATACCAATGGACGGGGCATTCGCTTTTTAAAATGCGCTACTATGGGCTGTCGCAGCAGAGGATTAAACGGATTGTCCGCCACCCCAGCCGGGTTGAAGAGGCGATTGTGCTGGGGATGATCGCGGTGATGTCGCCAGCTGGAGGCAAAAGATATTCCGAAATCTGGGCGATGTACAAACTCGTCAGCGGACGAGTAATTTCCAAATCTCAATTTCAAATTTCCAAACAAAAATCAATAAAGATTATAACTGCATGGAGGTATCCTGGCAAAAGCCCGGAAAGAAATCCGATTCCGAAAGAAGTTTTAGACGAGATAAAAAGACTGGTTTAAACATGAAGATTCTAGATAAAAAGTTTTTTGAGCGGCCGGTGTTGGAAGTGGCGCCGGAATTATTGGGAAAATATTTAGTAAGACGGATAGGCCGCAAGACCGTCCGTTTTATGATTACTGATGTTGAGGCCTACGACGGGCCGCAAGATAAGGCGTCGCATGCCCGCTTCGGCCTGACAGCGCGCAACGCGCCGATGTTTGAACATGGCGGCTGTTGGTATGTTTATTTTACCTATGGCATGCACTGGCTTTTGAATATTGTCTGCGGCAGAAAAGGACACCCCGCGGCGATATTGATAAGAGAAGTAGAAGGAATTTCCGGCCCCGCCCGGATTACAAAAGCGTTAAAAATCGATAAAAGTTTCAATAATAAAATCGCTTCGCCAAAAACAGGCTTGTGGGTTGAAAATAATTCAAAAATCAAAAGTCAAAAATCAAAATTACAATTCAAAATTAAAAAATTGCCTAGGATAGGAGTAAATTACGCAGGAGAATTTTGGTCAAAAAAGAGATGGCGGTTTATGATGGACAAGAAATAATTTTTGTGATATAATACTGTAAAGTTCTTTTTACTATATAAAAAAAGGCCAGACAATGGAACCTGATGAGCTGGAAACATTGCAGAAAGAGCTTACTGATGCGGCGGCGGCTTTGGAAGAAGCACTTCAGAATTCAATAAGTGAGCTAATCGGCATGTCTCTGGAAGTTGTCAAAGCTTGGAAAAATATTCAAGCAGCCTTTACTAAAGGCGATAGCTCCGCTCATATTGTGATTGAGCCGCTTAAATTATCTTTTATCATCTATCCTCTGGGCACAGGAGAACCGCATTTTATGATACGCACAAAGCGTGTCTGTTTTACCGAACAAGATAAAGAATCGTTTAAAGAGCTTGGCATCAAGCTTGATCCAGATCAGTCGGGGGCCGGGGAACCGTTTCATGACGAAGAAAACCGCCACTAGTGGTGGGTTTTTTTATTGACACAATCATATAAAAATTTTACTATCTATTCCATAATGAAATATATTAATTTTGATTTTTGATTTTTTTACATGTCCCGATTTTCTCCTGACCAACTATTTAAGTTAGACGCCAAAAATAAAGTCCGCTTAATGGCGCTTTTAATTTTGCTTGCGGCTCTTGTCGCGGCTTTTTTTGTTTATCCGCTTATTTGGGACAAGGCCGTTGCCAAGATTAATGTTTTTAGTCCAATTAAAATTCCGAATTTCATAAAAATGCCGTTTAAACTTGGTCTGGATTTGGCGGGCGGGACTCATTTGGTTTACCGCGCCGATGTTTCTAAAGTTCCCTCCGGCGAAATTTCTTCGGCGATGAACGGCCTCCGCGATGTGATTGAGCGCAGGGTCAATGCTTTTGGCGTCAGCGAACCGTTGGTTGAGGTTGACCAAAGCGGATTGGAACATCGACTTATAGTTGAACTAGCGGATATCAAGGACATAGGCGTCGCGAAGCAACTGATCGGGTTGACGCCGGATCTGGAATTCAAAGAACAGCTTCCGGAATCGGAAACCCAAAAAATCTTAAGCGAGCAAAAAGCCGGCAATCAAGATTACTTAGTGATTGATCCTTACTTTAAGCCGACAGACCTGACAGGAAAGTATTTGGAATACGCGCGCGTTGGTTTTGATCAGAACAATCAGCCGATAGTAAATCTTAAGTTTAATAATGAAGGCGCTAAACTTTTTGAAGAGCTCACGGGAAAAAATATCGGCAAGCCTTTGGCTATTTACTTGGATGGCAGGCCGCTTACGACTCCGACTGTACAGCAGGCGATCAGCGGAGGAGAAGCGCAAATTTCGGGCAGTTTTAACATCAATGAGGCGAAGCAATTGGCGCAGTATCTTAATGAAGGGGCCCTACCTGTGCCTATACAAATAATTTCTGAAGACTCGGTTGGCGCTTCTTTGGGTCAGGATTCATTTCAAAAGAGCATTTTTGCCGGCCTGCTTGGGTTCTTGGCGGTTGCGATTTTTATGATTCTTTTTTACCGCTTGCCGGGATTAATTGCCGTCATGGCGCTGGTAATATATGCCGTTCTGGTTTTATTTTTATTTAAACTTATTCCGGTAACCCTGACTCTCGCTGGCGTTGCCGGCTTCATTTTGTCCATTGGTATGGCCGTTGACGCCAACATTCTTATTTTTGAGCGCATGAAAGAAGAGGTGAGAGGCGGGAAAAACCTGACAATGGCCATTAATGACGGGTTTCACCGCGCCTGGCCCTCCATACGCGATTCAAACATTTCCACTCTCATCACCACCGTCGTTTTGTACTATTTTACTACGAGCATCATCAGAGGATTCGCGCTGACTCTGGGCATTGGCGTGATTATCAGCATGTTTTCCGCCATTTTCGTGACGCGCTCATTTCTTAAACTTGTCCCCATCCAAATCCTTGAACGGGTGCCTTGGTTAATGGGTGTCCGGCCTCGTAAAGAAAGCAGTCTTATATAAGTATGCTAAACATAATAGGAAAGAGAAAAATATATTACATTATTTCCGGCATCGCCATTGGCGCGAGCATTATTGCTTTAGTTTTGTGGCAGCTTGAGCTTGGCATTGATTTTAAGGGCGGGTCCAACCTTGAACTGATTTATACCCAGGGCACGCGGCCAAATAGCGAAGAAATAATGCGGATATTAAAACCCCTGAATCTCGGCGCGTTTAAGATTTCGCCGGTGGGCGATAAGGAATTTTTGCTCACGATAGTCCAGAGCGATGAAAAAACCCATCAAGATATAATAGCGACTTTGACGGAGGCGGCACAAAAAAATATGTCGCAGATAGAAGAGCGGCGTTTTTCCAGCGTTGGCCCGACTATTGGCGCGGAATTAAAGCGAAAGGCAATAATGGCCATTGTTGTAGTCCTTCTCTGTATTTCTCTCTATATTGCCTGGGCCTTCAGGCGAGTTTCGGGACTGACTCGTCTCCACGCTCATACTGGAGGTGTTGGGATGAATTCGTGGCGTTATGGCGTCGTAACTTTGGTCGCTTTATTTCACGATGTCGCGATACCATTAGGTCTTTTTTCTTATCTTGGCTATTTTTACGGCATTGAGATTGATTCTAATTTTATCGTGGCGCTATTAGTCGTTCTCGGTTTTTCCGTTCACGATACCATTGTAGTCTTTGATCGCCTTCGTGAAAATCTCAGACTTTACGTCCATCTTAGTTTTGAGGAGGTTGTGAACCGCAGCGTCAACGAAACACTGACGCGCTCTATTAATACTTCATTAACGGTGCTTCTGACTCTTTTCGCGCTTTATTTTTTCGGCGGCCAGACATTGAAATATTTTATTCTTACGCTTTCGGTAGGCATTTTTGCCGGAACGTATTCATCAATTTTTATTGCTTCCCCAATATTAGTCTCGTGGCAAAAATGGCTTACTAAAATCCGAGCTTGACCCCGCCCTTGAGATTTCTATATATGACCATATATGTTTTAAAGGAATCTCAAGGGCGGGGTTGACGACTTTTATTAATTGTGGGAAAGTCTTTGACAGAGCTAAACTATCGTGATATCTTAATAGATATCTATTATTATTAATTTACGTGACCGCACAACATAGTCACAGAAATATGGCTGAGCAAAATTTCAAAAATTTATTGAAAGATATTATTTCAACACTTAATCCGAGGACTCGAGAAATTATTGAGAAACGATTCGGTCTTAGTTCAAGCCGAGGACAAACTCTAGAAGCGATCGGAAAACAGTTCGGCATCACTCGCGAAAGGGTGCGCCAGATTGAATCGGAGGGATTAAAACAATTGAGTCGGGACACTATCACGGCCAAACTTGAGCCTGTTTTTCAACTTGTTGGCAATCATTTGAAAGCCTGCGGCGGTATTAGGCGCGAAGATGTGCTTTTAAAAGAGCTCGGTTCTATTTTATTGCCGGAGGAAAAAAAATCCGAGAACGCTGTTAATTTTGTTTTGGCTTTGGGCAAAAAGAGGTTGGTATATTTTGAGGGCAATGATAATCTGCATCCGGCCTGGAGTCACAGCGCGGGCGTTTGTAAAGACGTCGTTGAACTTGCTTCTGCCATTAAAAAATATATCGCTTCAAGCAACAAACTTCTTAGCCACGACTCCATGATAAACGCATTGAAACTTGAGGCGGCAAAAATGGCCAATCTTAACCCCGAGCCCGCTTCTCTGGCCTCTTATCTTTCTCTTTCGCGACATATTTCTAAAAATCCATTCGGTGAGTGGGGTCTCACTCAATCTCCGGAGGTTTCTCCAAGAGGTGTCAAAGATAAAGCGTATCTGGTGCTGAAGCGCGAGCAAAACCCGCTTCATTTCCGTCAAGTTTGCGACCTTATCAATAAAATTTCATTTGGCACCAGAAAGGCTCATCCGCAAACTGTCCACAACGAACTTATAAAAGACTCACGATTCGTCCTGGTCGGCCGAGGCACCTATGCCTTGCGCGATTGGGGATACGAGCCAGGGACGGTAAAGGATGTAATGGTGAATGTCCTAAAAAAGGCAGGTGGCGCGCTGTCAAAAGAGGAAATAATCAAACAAGTTCTATCGCGCCGGATGGTCAAGGAAAACACGATTCTGCTTAATCTCCAGAATCGTAAGACTTTCAAGAGACTGGATAATGAGAAATTCGTATTGGCTTAGTTTTGTCCCCACACTTATACATAAGTGTGGGGATTTACGAAATACGTGTATTTTGGTATAATATCCATGCTGTTTAATATTTTGTAAGCATGGATATTTTATATCAAATTATCGGGGTATTTCTGTCTTTGTGGTGGCTTTGGCTTCCCGTCGCTTTGTTTTCGGCTTTTATTGAGCTTTGGACCAAGTATTTGAAAGCTAAGGCCGTCAAAAAAATCAACTGGATTTTACTTGAAGTTAAAGTTCCGCGAGACGTCCAACGAACACCCAAATCCATGGAGCAGATTTTTGCCGGGTTGCATGGTGTTCAGACAAAAATAAAATTCTGGGATAAATACTGGAAGGGCAAGGTCCAGGAGTGGTTTAGTTTGGAGATAGCCGGTATTGACGGGGGCGTTTATTTTTTTGTAAGAACTCCGGAACAATACCGTAATCTGGTTGAAGCCCAGATTTACGCCCAGTATCCGGGCGCGGAAATTCATGAGACTCTTGATTATGCCGGGCCCCTGGCAAGTAAAGTTCCGTCAAAAAATTTTGATATTGCCGGCGTTGAATTGGTTTTGGCAAGGGATGATTTTTATCCACTAAGAACCTACCCCCAGTTTGAAGAAAAAGAAGAGGAGAGACGGGTTGATCCGATAGCCGCGTTTTTAGAAATTCTTTCGAAATTAAAACCGAGTGAAAATATTTTCGTACAATACATAGTCAAACCGCTGAGTTTTGACGAAGAAAAGAAAATAAAAGAAGCGGCTCAGGCTCAGATTGATAAAATGCACGGCCGCAGGAAAGAAGCTAAAAAAGGATTTTTTGGAAATTTTTCCGGCGAAGCCGCTGAGTTCATGCTTAATTTAGCAAAGGGAGCCTTTGTTTTTCCTGAATGGGCGGAACGCAAATCTGATGAAAAAGCGGAAAAACAATTGACGCTTTCACCCGGGGAAAAACTGGTGGCCGAAGGCGTTGAAGCCAAGGTTTCAAAACTGCTTTTTAAATCTTCGATTCGCTTCGCGTACATTGCCCGTTCTGACGTTTTCAACAAGGCCAATATCGCCGCGGTGTTGGGCGCTTTCAAACAGTTCAATACCGTCAATATGAACGGCTTTAAGCCGAACAGTGACGTCGGCACGTCGGCTGATTATCCATTTTTTAAAAAAAGGCGGGAGTATCTTAAGAAAAAGAATTTTATCGAGCGATTCATTAAGCGAAAATGGCCCAGCAAACCCAAGGGAAAGGACTTTACTCTTAACGCTGAAGAGTTAGCTACCGTTTATCACTATCCGCTAGTAGTTGTCAAAGCGCCGACTTTGCGCCATGTAGAATCTAAAAAGGCCGAACCCCCCGTCTCTTTACCCGTAGGGTAAGGGGCTACGAAATAAAATTCGTAAATTCGTAACTTTATGAATGATGAAATAACATTTTTTGCCGAAACCAGCTTTCGAAACGAAAGGCGGCGATTTGGAATTAAAACCGACGACCGCAGGCGCCATATGTATGTCATAGGGCAAACGGGCACTGGGAAAACCACTCTTTTGATGAATATGATGGTCCACGATATCAATGCCGGCCGCGGCATAGGATTTGTCGATCCCCACGGCGATATGGCCGAACTTCTTTTAAACTATGTCCCCAAGGAGAGAATCAATGATGTTATTTATTTTAATCCGGCCGACATGGACTATCCGGTTGGTTTTAATGCCATGGAAAATGTCAATCCGGAATCGCGGCACCTTATCGCGTCAGGTTTGATGGGAGTTTTTAAAAAAATCTGGCCGGATGTCTGGTCGGCGAGAATGGAATATATATTAAATAACACTATTTTAGCGCTATTGGAGATTCCCGGCACGACGCTTCTTGGCGTCAACAGGATGTTTTCCGACAAGATTTTCAGGAAGACAATAGTTAATCAGCTTACAGATCCGATTATTAAAACTTTCTGGACGCAAGAGTATGCCAGTTATCAGCAAAAATACGAGCAAGAAGCCACGGCCGCAATTCAGAACAAAATCGGCCAATTCAGTTCGGCGACAATTATCAGAAACATTATCGGCCAGCCACATTCGACTTTTGATTTTAGAAAGGCCATGGATGAGGGAAAAATCATCATAATGAACCTTTCAAAAGGCCGTATAGGCGAGGATAATTCAAAACTTTTGGGCGGCATGCTCATCACAAAAATTCAGCTTGCCGCTATGAGTCGTGTGGATATTCTCGAAGAGAAACGCAACGATTTTTACCTTTATGTCGACGAGTTTCAAAATTTCGTCACGGATAGCTTTGCCACGATTCTTTCAGAGGCCCGCAAATATCGCCTAAATCTTATTATTACCAATCAATACATTGGCCAGCTGGTAAACGACCAGAATGTTAAGGTAAAAGACGCGGTTTTTGGCAATGTTGGCACTTTTGTCGCTTTCAGGACTGGTGCTGAGGACGTGACATTTTTAGAAGAAAAACAATTCGGGCCTGATATTCTGGCGCAGGACTTATTGAATCTTCCCAATTACAATGTCTACTTGCGTCTTATGATTGATGGCGTACCTTCCAGGCCCTTTTCGGCTATCACTTTGCCGCCGATGCCCCGGCCCGAAGTGTCTTATACCGATGAAATCAGTGAATATTCAAGGAAAACTTACGGCATGCCGAGGACTCAGGTGGAAGAAGCTATCGCTCGAGCAACGGGGCTTGTTCCCGAAGAGGAACAAAGAGCAGGCTTGCCTACCGGACAGGCGAGTGAAGAGACAAGAGAACCGCGCCGGGAATTTTCTCAAGAGGTAAGAAACACAAAAGCATTTGAAGCTTTTTGCGCCACTTGCAAGAAAGGAATTGAGGTGCCGTTCAAGCCGGACGGCGTGCGGCCGGTATATTGCAAGGATTGCTTTACAAAGGCGAGGACTCCCGCCGCTCCTTCTTTTGAAGGGCAGCGGCCTTCAAGGCCGTATAATGATCATCCGCCTCGCCACGACAATATGTCCCGGTCGGACCAAAGACTCCAAAGAAAACCGGCGCCGGCGTCATTTTTCAGGCCGGAAGAAAAAAGACAGCGAAAGGCTCCTGATACGGGAGAATTAAGAAAAGTTTTAGAAGAAGCCATGATTTCAAAGAAAAAAATGACGGTTGAAACACCTGAAGCTCAGATATCTCTCAAATCTCTTGTTCAAAAAGATGCCGAGATTATTAAGTCTGAACGGGACAAAAGAAAAATAAATCCTGGCGATAGAATTAGGCTGTAATCCATGCTGTTCGATTTTTTGTCTGTTTATATAGTGGAATTTTCATATTTAGCGATATTGTCGGTAATTAGCGTATCGCATATTTTACCCATACCCGAAGAAGCGGTTTTGATAGCCGCAGGGTATGTAGCCTCTCTTGGATTCGGTAAACTTGGTAACTTTGTCTTAGTGTGCCTTTTAGGTGTTTTAATTGCCGATAATATGGCTTATTGGATAGGCAGAAAAAAAGGAGAAATAATTCTTCAGATTGTCACCGATCATTTCCACATTACCCAGGCGCGGCTCGATAAGACAAAACAATTTTTTCAAAAACATTCCGGAAAATCAATTTTTTTATCGCGATTTCTTGTCGGTTTCCGGTTGTTTATTCCATATTTGGCCGGAGTATTGAAACTGCCGTTTGGTAAGTTTTTCTTTTTTAATCTTCTCGGAGCTGTGATTTGGATACCAATTGTGATTTACGCCAGCTATTGGCTCTCCGGAGCTTTTGATTTGTACGCGGAGTTTACGGTCTTTAAGCATTGGATTTGGATTGCCGGTATTTTGATCGTGGGATTTATAATTGGCTGGAGAGAGTTTTGGAAAGGTTAGAAGCGACACTAAATACACGAATTCACACGAGTAACACTAATAAAATTCGTAAATTCGCGTGTCCTTCGTAATCGGTGTCGCTATCAGTGTCCTTTTTCCGTCCTCTCCACATACATTCCCGTCTGGGTATTTACTCTTATGGTGTCGCCTTCGTTTATAAATAGAGGCGCGATTATTTGGGCGCCAGTTTCTATCGTCACAGTCTTATTGCCGCCCTGCGCCGTATTGCCCCGAATGGCGGGAGGCGCCTCAACGACTTTAAAGTCCATTTTTATGGGCAAATTTATGTTGAGCATGTTCTCTTTAAAATTTAAAGCTTCAACGGTCGTATTGGGCTTTAGGAAGCGAATAGTATCGCCGAGTTGCTCTTCGGATAGCACAAACCTGTTCTTCGGGTTTTGTTCTTCCGAAAACCAATATTCGCCTCGGTGACGATACATATATTTTACCTTTTGTTTTTCAATTCCGGCTTTTTCAAACATATCGGCCGGCTTGAAATTGCGCGCTAATATTTGTCCCGTTTTCAAGTTTTTAAGTTTTGTCTGAATTGAAGAGCTACCCCGCCCGATATGCAAATGCTGAACTTCTAAAATTTCGTAAGGTGCGCCCTCGTAAACAATATGTGTTCCGACTCTCAGATCATTTATTGACAGCATAATTTCACATAACACACAACACGTAACATGCAACATAAAATATTAAAAAAATCTTTTACCACACGTTATGCGCTAAATGTTGCATATTATATGTTATGGGTTTCATGACAATTTGTCCACATACTTTTATTTTGACCGGAAAATTTTCTCATGCTATATTCTTTTAACTGCTTAAGCAGTTTATTATTTTTGGTCTTTTAAAAAATAAAAAAAGGAGTACATCATGGGCGAATTGCAGAACATCTTTATCGCTCCTATCCCAGAGGGCCTTGCGCCGTGCAATTGGACCCCTGATGCTATTAAGCTCGTTAATGAGCGTTTTTTGAGGCGTGATCGGGAGGGGAATATTATTGAAACAAGAGAAGAAATGTGCTGGCGCGTTGCTTATTACATCGCTTCAGCGGGGAAAAAGTACAGCCGTTCAGAAGAAGATATAATTGACACGGCCAAGAACTTTTATACTCTATTTGCCGAAAGAAAATTCTTTCCGAATGCTCCGACACTTTACAATGCCGGGACAGGTAACGGCTTGCAGTTTTCCGCTTGTTTCGTTCTCCCCATATACGACTCAATGAATGGCATCTATGAAGCTCTCAAGAACCAGGCAATAATTCACAAGTCAGGCGGAGGCACCGGTTTTTCTTTTTCTAAGTTGCGCCCGAAAGGCGCACTTGTCGGTTCTACCCGCGGGATGTCTTCCGGTCCGGTTTCATTTCTGAAAGTCTTCAACACATCAACGGAGTTTGTTAAGCAAGGCGGAATGCGCCGCGGCGCTAACATGGCCATTATGAACGTCCATCATCCGGATATTTTGGAATTTATCGCCTGTAAAAGCCAACTGACGGATAAAAATATTACCACCTTTGAACGCACCAAGCCCTATATTTACAGCAGGCGCGGTTTGGACCAGCTTAGGATTTCGCTTCTTGAAACTCAGATTGCCAACTTCAATATCTCCGTTGCCGCAACCGACGTCTTTATGAAAGCCGTAAAAGAAGATGCCGAATATGACCTGATTGATCCGAAAGACGGTCAGGTCGTAAAACACCTCGAGGCCCGTAAAGTTTTTGACCTGATCGTGAAAATGGCTTGGGAAACCGGAGACCCTGGCCTTTGGTTCATTGATAAGACCAACCGATCGCCAGCCAATCCGCTCCAGGGGCTCATGACGATAGAAGCCACAAATCCGTGCGGCGAGCAGCCGCTGTTTGATTTCGATGTTTGCAATCTGGGCTCTATCAATCTTGTTAAGTTTGTTGTCAGAGAAGGCGATAAGTATGTTATAAACTGGGAAGAACTTGAGAAGGCAGTCCGGCTTGCGGTTATTTTTCTTGACAACGTTATTGAGATGAATCCCTATCCCTTGCCGCAGATTATGGAGCTTGCTCACAAGATTCGTCGGATCGGGCTTGGTATAATGGGCTTTGCGGATATGCTTGCGTTTTTAGGCGTTCCTTACGCCTCGGAAGAAACCTGCAGGGTTGCTGAAGAAATTCAGGGATTCATCAATAAAATTGGCCATAACGAATCAGAAAAGCTTGCCGAAGCAAGGGGAGCGTTTCCGCTCTGGGATCAGAGTATTTATAAGGATCAAAAACCGATTCGCAACTGCACGATCACGACAATTGCTCCCACCGGCGAAATCAGAATCCTTGCCGGATGTTCCGGCGGCATTGAACCATACTATGGATTGACGGAAAGGCATCAGTTTGAGGATAGGATCCTTTATCGGATTCAACCCGGTTTTGATCGGCTCATGGAGATCGCCCGCGAACGGGGATTTTACTCTCCGATGTTCGAAGAGGAAGTCAAAAATAGCGGACACGTTGGCGATCTTAACATTCCGGATGACGTGAAAAGAGTTTTTGTCACCACCCATGAAATTCCTTACCGGTGGCATGTCAAGATTCAGGCCGCTTTCCAAAGGCATACCGATAACGGCGTGTCTAAAACGATTAACCTTTCGAACTCCGCTACTGTTGCCGATATTGAAAAAGTCTACTGGCAGGCATATGAGTCCAGTTGCCTGGGGATCACCGTCTTCAGGGACGGCTGCAAAGGCGGCGTCCTTTCGGTCGGAATCAGCGGAAAACAAAAAGCTAAAGAGTCGCGCGATTTTATCCGCTCCCGGCCCGATCTGGTTTTGGGACCCACCATTAGAGTGGAGACGCCGGACGGCGCCGCGTTTGTGACTATCAACTTTGACCCCGATATCGGCCCCAACGAACCCTTTGAGGTATTTATTAACGTTGCTAAGGCCGGTACCGATGCCGCTGCCGACGCCGAAGCCATCGGACGCCTTGCTTCGTCGTTCTTGCGCCTTGAATCGCCGAAATCGTCAATCGAACGGCTTATTCAACTCAAGGACCAGCTTAAGGGAATCGGCGGAAGCCGGGTTGCCGGATTTGGCAAGGGGAAGATTACTTCGCTTGCCGATGGTATTTCCAAGGCCATTGAGATTTACCTGAAGCGTTTCGGGTTTATAGACGATGATAACATTAAGCCCAAAGCGGCCAAAGAAAAAGATAAGAATGATGCGGAGCCCGTCTTAAGCAAAGGAAACCGCTGCCCCAAGTGCAAGCAGAGTGCCCTCGTTTATGAAGAGGGCTGCGTGAGATGCGTCAACTGCGGTTACAACGTCTGCTAAAAATTATTAACTACAGATTGAGTCCCGACATTTCATTTATTGTCGGGATTTTTATTTTTTAAACCGCATCTATAATTGCGGTCGCAATTATAGATGCGGTTGTAGTATTCATGATTTTGTTGTATAGAGTAGAGAAACAGCGCTCTTTAAAATTTATGAGGATTTCCAAATGGAAAAGCATACCAAAGAGCTTCTGGGCTTTTTCGCCACTACTGTCGGAGTATTGGCGATATTATATGTTCTGCTTTTGGCGGCGTCTTTTCTTAGCTCGCGACGGGCTTACGGCGCTGAAGGGGTAAGTAATGCCGAATTTGGCGGGATTGTGTTCAACACGCGCTATCAAAAAGCAATAACAATCGCAACGCCCATTCTCGTGCAGATGGATAACGAAACTCGGGTTTTGAATATTGTCTTGAAAGATCCGGCATCGGCTAAATTCAGTTTTTTATTTAAGATCTCTCCCGGCGACTATCAATTATGGAAGGAAAAGGTTAAAAACGGCCGGGGCACCGCAATGTTTACATCAAGCGGGCGCGCCTACTTTTACGCCGGCAATAGACCATTCCAAATTGACACCATTACGATAATTATCGATACCGGGCCGAATACTTGGCTGGATAATTACCAAAAATTGATAGAAGAAAATTTCAAAAGTTGCCAAATGGGCCTTTCGCCAAAGGGCGACCCGGACATGGTCTGCACGCCACTTTGGATCAGCGCCCGAATCAATAGAATTGAGCGCAGTGCGTTAAGCCTCGACTTGCCTCAAGGCCATGTTTTTCCGCACCTGGATTATGCAGATATTTATATCGAAGTAATAAGTATTAGTAAGGCGCGGCAAAAAAATTAACCCTATTAAGGGGTTACTTTATTTCTACAATTTTACTTTTAGATGTGTGACCGGCAACAATGTTCACCCGCGATGGCGAAATTTTAAAATAAGCGGCGAGTGCCCTTCTTATCGCTTCATTCGCCATTCCTTTCACCGGCGGTTCTTTTACGGAAACTTCAAAATGCAAATCGTCTATTTTTTCCACTGATTCGTTTTTGCTATTTGGCCTTGCTTTTACGATGATTTTCATGTATATTATGCGGTAAGTTATTTAACAATTATATAAGGCGGATAAGCAATGGGCAACTGGCTCAGAAACCTGCGTTTTTGGCTTTTTGTCGCAACTTTCATTTCTTGCGCTTTCGCGGCGACTTGGTATGCTGGCCAGTTTGATATTTATAATCCTCTGTCAATAAAATATGGCCTACCATTCGCATTCGCGTTGATGTTTATCCTATTGTCTCACGAG
This sequence comes from Candidatus Azambacteria bacterium RIFCSPLOWO2_01_FULL_44_84, assembly GCA_001774075.1. Classification (GTDB taxonomy): domain Bacteria; phylum Patescibacteriota; class Minisyncoccia; order UBA10092; family UBA10092; genus 2-02-FULL-45-18. Next base: position 16,364 of record MEYR01000030.1, on the reverse strand, counting down.
TTGGGTCATTATTTTGCCGCAAAATGGTGGGGAGTTGAAGCCACTGGCCCGATGTTTATCCCTCTGCCTATAATCCCACTCGGGACGCTTGGAGCGATGATTACCATGAACGCCAAAACGATTCCTAACCGTAAAGCGCTTTTTGATATCGGAGTAGCCGGTCCTTGGGCAGGAACAATCGCCACAATAGCATTGCTTTTCCCAAGATGGGGGGATTACCTGACGCAACATTCGGTAGACCAGATTTCTTTTGCCATTGTCATAGGCGTTCTTCTAACTTTAGCAAATCTGATGCCCTTCGGTCAGCTTGACGGAGGACATGTCTTGTACGCGGCGACGGGGGCCCACTATCAAAGAGTTAAATGGGTGATTATGATTTTGGCGGCGACTTTTATACTGGTTTCCCAGAAAATTATTGGCCCTGCTACAGTTCTGATTTTCATCTTTTTCGGCGGAATAAATCACTGGCCAACTAATGATGATATGGAAGACCTCGACGCAAAAAGGAAATTCCTTGTGGCATTGACCGTACTACTGTTTGTCTCTCTCACCGTCATCATCAGTCTGATATCGCATGTCATTTTTTCAGGTTTCAGACCGCATTAAGTTGCGGCCAAGCGCAATCTATTTGATTGCGCTTTTTTATTTTTTGTGGCATAACTATTTTAGTTATGGCTAAGAAAAAAATAAAAGTTTTTGTAGCAATGTCGGGTGGCGTAGATTCAAGCGTCGCCGCTTTTTTATTGAAACGTAAGGGTTATGACGTTGTAGGAGTTTATATGAAGGGCTGGTCTTTGACCGGTTGCGCCGCTGAAGATGCGGCCGACGCGCGCCGGGTCGCCGGTCAAATGGGAATCCCTTTTTACGTTTTTGATTTTGAACAGGATTATAAAAAATCCGTTGTTGATTATATGGTTGCCGAATACGCCGCCGGCCGCACGCCCAATCCGGACATAATGTGCAACCGCGAAATCAAATTCGGATTATTTTTGAAAAAAGCTCTTGCTTTGGGCGCCGACTATATTGCGACCGGACACTATACCCGCTTACAGCGGGAATTTCCAATTTCTAAATCCCAATTTCCAAACAAATCTCAAATTCAAAATTCAAAAAAAATTGAAAATTTAAACATTGGAAATTCATTGAAAATTGAAAATTGTAAATTGAAAATTGCTAAAGATTTAAACAAAGATCAATCATATTTTTTGTGGACTTTGACACAAAAGCAGTTAAAATATTGCCTTTTTCCGATAGGCGAGTATAAAAAACCGCAAGTCAGAGCGATGGCAAAAAAATGGAAGCTGCCCACGGCTGAGAAGCCCGATTCGCAAGGAGTGTGTTTCATTGGCGAAATCGACGTCGCGGAATTTTTGAAATCGCAATTAGGTAAAAATCCCGGGCCGATTTTGACTTTGAAAGGCGAGAGAGTCGGAACTCATGACGGTTTAAGTTTTTACACAATCGGCCAAAGAAAGGGAATAGGCACGACCGGAGGCGGCGTTCCTTATTATGTCGCCAAAAAAGATTTCAAAAATAACACGCTGATTGTCGCCGAAACGTCCGATGGCGCGCTTTTTGAAAAAGCTCTTTTGGCAAAAGAGGCGAGTTGGATTTCCGGAAAAGCGCTCAGGTTGCCTCTCAAGTGTTTGGCGCGAATTCGCTACAGACAACCACTGCAAAAAGCCTTGCTTTTTGAAATCCGAAATCCGAAGCACGAAATCCGAAACAAGTTCAAAAACAAAAAATCAAAATTCCAAAAATTAAAAGTGGTTTTTGATGAGCCCCAGCGAGCCATCACTCCCGGGCAAAGTATTGTTTTTTATTCCAAGATAGGAGAAATACTCGGTGGAGCGGTAATTGACAAAACACTATAATCCGTGTTAACTAAAGAGTTGATAGGTTATTCTTTTTAATAACCACGAGGCTGGCCGTGCCGATCTACGCGGATGATCCGAACAAACGACCTACTTATTGTTATGCATTCGGACTTGAGTACGAGCCGGAACCGGATGCGGTTCTTGAAGCAACGCTGACGAAAGACATCATCGCGAAAGTTCTGAGCCGGTTGCCGATGGTGTATCGGGAATTGCTCAAGCTAAGGTATTTCGAGGGATTTTCTCTGGAGGAAATCGGTATCAGGTTTTGGACTCAGTTAGGACTTGAGGAGTCCAAAAATGTTCGTTATATGACCCTGCTTGAAACAGAAGCCCTTCTGTTCGCAAGGATGGAACTCTATGAAATGGGAATCATGGGTTCAAAAGACCTCCTGCCATCGTAGGAGGATTTTTTTTACTTCCTGGTTGATAATTAAGCCGTTTTTTATTACTATTGCTTTATGACATCGCGGGAAATAAGAGAAAAATTTTTAAACTTTTTTGAAAAGAACGGGCATAAGATTGTGCCATCCTCTTCTCTTTTGCCGAAAGACGATCCGTCGGTGCTTTTAACTTCGGCCGGAATGCAGCAATTTAAGCCTTATTATGTTGGGAAGAAAGATCCAATTGAAGACTTTGGCTCACAAAACACTGTTTCCGTTCAAAAATCATTCAGGACTTCTGATATAGACGAGGTGGGAGACGAATCTCATCTTACGTTTTTTGAAATGCTCGGAAATTTCAGTTTTGGCGGCTATTTCAAAGAAGAAGCTATAAAGTTTGGCTGGGAATTTATAACGAAAGAGCTAAAGATTACGCCGGAGCGTATCTACGTTTCTGTTTTTGAAGGCGATTCGGAGGTGCCGGCAGACGAGGAATCAATCGCCGTCTGGAAATCACTCGGCGTAAGCGTCAACAGAATAAAAAAAGCCGGAAGGAGCGATAACTTCTGGGGCCCGACCGGGAACGAAGGCCCTTGCGGCCCGACATCCGAAATTTACGTGGATGGCCTGGAGGTTTGGAATATCGTTTTTAACCAATATTACTGCCAGCCCGACAAAACTCTGAAGCCGCTTAAACAAAACGGTGTCGATACAGGCATGGGGTTTGAACGATTGGCAATGATAGTCCAGGGCGCGCCGACCATTTTTGAGACCGATTTATTCCGGCCTTTAATTGAGTTGATTTCGCACCGCGACGTTCCGGACGAAGCCCGTTCGGTAAGAATAATCGCCGACCATGCCCGAGCTGCCGCTTTTTTAATTGCCGATGGTGTCATGCCTTCCAATATTGGGACAGGATATGTTTTGCGCCGGATAATTCGCAGGGCTATCAGACACGGCAGGCTTTTAGAGCTAGAATCTAACTTTTTAATACTATTGTCCCAAAAGGTGATTGAATTATATAAGAAATCTTATCCGGAACTTTCTGCTAAAAGAGAAGACATTCTGACGGTAATTCAAAAAGAGGAAGAAAAATTTTCCAATACTCTTGGGAAAGGTCTTAAAGAATTTGAAAAACTTATTTTGCAGAAAAGCGATAAAATTGTTTCGGGGAACGACGCCTTTTATCTTTATGAGAGTTACGGCTTTCCGATGGAGTTAACAAGGGAGCTTGCCCTAGAGAAAGGATTCGCCATTGACGAATCAGGCTGGAAGACGGCATTTAAGGCGCATCAGGAAATTTCGCGCGTCGGCGCCGGAAAAAAATTCGGAGGACATGGACTCACCGAAAAATCCGAAATTCGAAGCACGAAATCCGAAATTGAAGACATAGAAAAAATTACCCGGCTCCATACGGCGACGCATTTACTGCATCAGGCGCTTCACGACGTACTTGATAAAGAGGCTGACGTTAAGCAGATGGGGTCTGATATAAATGTCGAACGCGCCCGCTTCGATTTCACTTTTCCGAGAAAGCTGACGACGGAAGAGCTTAAAAAAGTTGAAGAGACGGTAAATCAAAAAATTGATGAGAATCTGCCCATAACGGTTGCTAAGCTTTCCCTGAAAGAAGCTTTGGTGTCGGGCGCCCGCGCGTTTTTCAAAGAAAAATATCCGGACGAAGTCACTGTCTACTCCGTAGGGGATTACTCGCGAGAAATCTGCGGCGGACCGCATATTAAAAAAACAGGCGAGATCGGCCACTTCAAAATTATAAAAGAAGAAAGCTCTTCAGCCGGGGTGCGTAGAATCCGCGCGGTTGTGGAATAGGGCGCAAGACTATATAATTAGTAGTAGAAACTATAAAAAATGATGCCAATAATACTAATTAGTGTAAGCGTATGGAAAATCTAGAAATTATCCGCGCTAAAATTAAAGACGATGCGGTTGTTTTAATTGACAGGATCATGCGCGCCAGCCTCGACAATATTGTAATTGTTTTGCCGAAAAATTCTATTATTGCCGCGAATCTTTCATCTGTTAAAAATTTGAAGGAAGAAGCTGAAAGCATAAACAAAAAGTTGTTTTTTGTTACTACTAATGAAAAGATAAAATCCAAAGCCGCGGAATTGGGCGCGGCGGCCGGCGACACGATTGAAGAAATCCGCCTTTGGCTGGACGAAGCAAGCCTTCGGCGAGACGAAGTCCGCGCGGCGACGGACAATCCCGAAGCCTTTGAAATTTCTCATTCAAAACCAAAGACTGTCCACTCGACCCCGCTTAAATCAGTCACCAGAATGGTTGATATTGTTGCTCCTAACTTTGGGAATCAACCGAATGATGATATCCCCGAAGTTACCGAAGATCAAAACGGGGAAGATATTAAAGATGGGAAGGATATCGAAATGGACGCAATTATCCCGCCCGTTATAGATAAACCAGAAACTCAAGATGAAGAGATTGACAATCAAAACATGGGGCTTAACTTCCGCCTTCGGCAGGACGAAGTCCGCCCATCGGGTCTGAACGACCTTCCTGAAAAGAATGACCTGGAAAAAGGCATTGAAGAATTCTATGGCACTAAACTGCCCCATGTTCAAACAACAAAGATCGGATTTAAATCCACAGGTTTTTTTGGGCGGATTTTCGCGCCATCGCGCCTTATAGTTTTTTTGGTTTTGTTGAGTATTACTGCGGCAGGCGGCAGTTTTTATTTGGTCTTGCCCAAAGCAGCCATTGTTTTGACGACAAAAGCCAACCCGATCAACGCCACCGTGCCGGTTACGATTTCCAAAAACGCCTCGTCGGTTGATGAAACCGCGGGTATTATTCCAGGACAATTTTTCTCGGCTTCAAAATCCGGTTCAAAAACTTTTACGGTAAACGGCGATTCGGAAAAAACGGTTTCCACATATGCCCATGGCATTATTCATATTTATAATGCCTACAGTTCTTCTCCTCAAAAACTGGTTGCCGGCACTCGGTTTGAAACTAAAGATGGAAAAATTTTCAAGATCCAAAAAGCGGTCATTGTTCCCGGCGCCAAGGTATCGGGAGGAAATTTAACACCGAGTGTTATTGATGCCGAAGTAACCGCTGCCCAGCCGGGAGATGAACACAATGTCGGTCCGGAATACTTTACCATCCCCGGTTTCCAAGGTTCGCCAAAATACGCGGGCTTTTACGCTAAGAGCACTAAAAATATGTCAAGCGGAAAAGTCGGCACGGCCAAAGTGCTTTCGGCCGTTGATTTTGATGCGGCAAAAAGTGCATTTCAAAATGAACTGATTGGCGCTCTCAAGCAAGAAATGATGGGTGCCAATCAGGCCAATTTGAAAATCATAGATGGAGCTTCAGTCGTAAAGATGGTAAATTTAAAATCTTCTGCCAAAGTTGGCGATGCGATAGACTCTTATACTATTGAGGGTAAAATAGATTGGCAGGCAATAGCTTTCCGTGAACAGGACATTGTTAACGTGACGGCAAAGTTTTTGGGCGGCAAATTTCCGACCGTTGACACCGGACAAATCAAAGATAGTATGTCTTTATCAAAACCGCAAATTGATTGGCCAAGAGGCGAAATGACGCTTTTGGTAAGTATAAATAATAATCTGGCCTCACGTGTTAACATAGAAAGTTTGAAGAATTCTGTCGCTGGTAAAAATACCGAAGACATCCGCAGGATTATTACCGCTGAGCGGTTGCAAATTCAAAGCGCTACCATAACATTTTCTCCGTTTTGGGTTACGCGAGCGCCCCAAAATACAGCTAAAATTGAGATAACGGTCATAAACGAAAAATAGCAACCGCAGCATTGATCCCGCACCTTTTCTGAATTTGGCTTTCTAAATTCAAATTTATAACTAAAATAAAAACTATTAAACAAAATAAAACTGATCAAGACGACAATATAATAAAAAAGGTCGCCAATTTTTTGAGATCTATTCAGAAAAGGTGCGGGGTTGACTAAAAGTGATAAATTACATATAATCATGTTTGTATTTTATGCCAACTGAAAAGGGTTCTAAAAACCTCGTTTTTGAGGGTACTGTAATTGAGGCCTTGCCAAACACGACCTTTAAAGTCCAATTAAACGATGGGCGGGCAATTTTGGCCCATTTGTCAGGCAAGATGAGACTGCATTACATCCGCGTTTTAGTAGGCGACAGAATTGAAGTTGAGTTGTCTCCATATGATGAAAAACGGGGAAGAATAGTCAGGCGGCACTAAGATTAAGATAGTGTGATACCAATATACGAATGATACAAATGAGATACTAATAAAATTCGTATAAATTAGTATCATTAGTACAATTAGTATATTAGTATCGTACTAGCGTAAGCGTATGAAAGTTAGAGCATCGGTAAAAAAAATCTGCGCAAAATGCAAAATAATCCGCAGAAGTGGTCGGCTTTTTGTCATCTGTACTAATCCTAAACATAAGCAAAGACAAGGATAATCCTTGCAAGGCAAGGAAATCCGAAGCACGAAATCCGAAATCCCAAACAAATTCCAATGACTAAAATTCAAATTTTCAAAACCGTTTTAAATATTAGGAATTATAATTTTGAATTTGTTTCGAATTTCGATATTCTAATTTCGAATTTATAAAACATATGCCAAGAATCGCTGGGATAAACATTCCGGACAATAAAAAAATAGTTTTCTCACTGCCATATATATACGGCATCGGCAGGCCGTTGGCTGAAAAAATAGTCAAACAGGCAAAGATAGACCCTGACAAACGGGCCAATACTTTGATTCCGGAAGAACTGAATCGCCTAAGAGATATTGTTGAAAAAAATTATAAAATTGAAGGCGATCTCCGCCGGACAATCCAGATGAACGTCAAGCGCATGAGAGAAATCGGCGCTTACCGCGGCATGCGTCACGCGAAGGGCTTACCTGTCCGCGGTCAGCGCACCAAAACTAATTCAAGAACCAGGAGGGGTAACGTCAGAAAGACTGTCGGTTCGGGCCGGAAAAAATCATCCGAAAAAACCTAAAGCGATACCAATATACGAATGATACAAATGAGATACTAATAAAATTCGTATAAATTAGTATCGTTAGTACAATTAGTATATTAGTATCGTACTAGCGTAAGCGTATGGGAAAGAAAAAAGTAATCAAACAAACCGAAGAAGAGCTTTTAAAGGAAACCGACACGCATAAGGTGCCTCAGGTTAGTATACTTCCGAAAACGTCAAAACAGATGGCTCATGGAAGGGTTTATATTCAGGCTACCTATAATAACACTATCGTCAGCGTCACGGATGAAAGTGGTAACGTAGTCGCGTGGGCTTCTTCCGGAAATCTCGGTTTTAAGGGCCCCAAGAAGGCCACACCCTACGCGGCTTCTAGGGTTTCGGAAACGGTCGTGGAAAAAGTCAAAAAAACCGGTATTGCTAATGTTGAGGTTTTTGTAAAAGGAATTGGTTCTGGTCGCGAATCAGCGGTAAGATCGCTTGCGGCTCATGGGCTGAATATTTTGTCTATCAAAGATGTAACGCCGATTCCGCACAATGGTCCAAGACCAAGAAAGGTAAGACGAGTATAAAACTAAGATATCGATATATCGACATATCGAAATTTCGATTAAACATTTATGTCACGCTACACAGGTCCAAAAGAAAAACTATCACGTAAAGTCGGAGAAAACTTGGCGCTTAAAGCCGAGCGTTCTTTATCGCCGAAATCAGCCTTTCTCCGAAAACCATATCGTCCGGGAATGCACGGCAAAAGAATGCGCAGGGGGCTTTCAGAGTTCGGAACGCAACTTCTGGAAAAACAAAAGGTACGTTTTGTTTATGGCGTTGGCGAAAGACAGTTTAAAAATTATTTTATGAAAGCTAAGGCCGCTAAGGGCATAACCAGTAATCTGCTCATGTCTTTGCTTGAAAAGCGTTTGGACAATACAGTATTCAAAGCAGGTCTCGCGGCGTCCCGCGCTATCGCGCGTCAGTTAGTAAGCCATGGGCATTTTCTGATTAATGGCAAAAGGGTGACTATTCCTTCTTACGAGGTGGGACCCGGCGACGTTATTACTATCAGACCGCAAAGCAAACAGAAAATGATTTTTGCCGCCCTTCCTGAAAAACTTAAGAAACACGAAGCGCCGTCATGGATCCTGTTGGATAAAAAAACTCATGAAGTAAAAATAAAATCGGATCCGAACACAGAAGATATTGTCCAAAATTTTAATATGAGCTCAATTATCGAGTATTACTCCCGCTAACAATCAAAATTTCCAATTATCAATTAGTTTGTCTGGCTACGCCAGATCTAGCGAAGCGATGACGAACCGAGAAAAATTAAAAATTAACACAAATATGAACACGAATATTTCATTGCCACAAGCGCCAAAATTAATCGAGAAACCTTCGGAAAACAGGGCTGTTTTTGAAATCGAAGAAATGCATCCTGGTTACGGCCTGACCGTTGGCAACGCGCTGAGACGGATAATGCTTTCTTCGTTACCCGGATCGGCCATTGTTTCAGTAAAAATCAAAGGGGTGAGTCATGAATTTTCCACCATTCCCGGAGTAATGGAGGATATAGTGGAATTAATTCTTAATTTAAAACAGGTGAGATTTAAGGTCCACGGAGATGAGCCTCAAAATGTTCACCTCAAGGTTAAAGGTGAAAAAGAAGTTAGAGGCAAAGATATTATTTCGCCAACTCAGGTTGAAGTAGTAAATCCCGGCGTTCATATAGCCACGCTTACGAGTCGTGACGCGGTGCTTGAAATGGAAATGCAGGTAGAAAATGGCTTGGGATATTCTGCCGTTGAATCACGGAAAAGGGAAAAGCAAGAAATAGGCAGCATGTCCATAGACGCTATCTTTTCGCCAATCCGTAAGATTAATTATGAGGTAGAAAATATGCGCGTCGGCGATCGCACGGACTATAATCGACTCGTTATTGATATTGAAACTGACGGAACTATTATGCCTGAAGAAGCACTGGAGCGTTCCGCTAATATTTTGATTGAACATTATAAGATTATCGCGTCTCCAATTCGTAAAATCGCGAATAAAGAGTCGAATAAAGAAGCTAAAAAAGAGCCGGTTACTTTATTTAGTGAAGAATCCGAATTAGAAAACGCCGAGAAAATGAAAATTGAAGATCTAAAATTTTCACAAAGGACTCAAAACGCTCTGTTGAGCAACCACATTAAAACTGTCGGAGGCATTGTTACACTCAGTGAAGAAGGACTTTTGGAGCTTGAAGGTCTTGGTGAAAAAGCCGTAAAAGAAATTAAAAAGGCCCTGGGCAAACTCGGCTTGACTCTGAAGCAATAATAACCGAACATATCGAAAAGTTGATATATCGAAATTTATAGTATGGAGCATCATAAGAAATTCAGAAAATTTGGAAGGACGGCCGACTACCGGAAGGCCTTTGTCTGGAATCTGACGCGCAGTTTGCTTTTACACGGCCGGATAAAAACCACCGCCACCCGCGCTAAGGAAATAAGATCATTTGCCGAGAAGATGATAACTCGCGCAAAGCGTGACACGTTAGCCAATAGGCGCCTAATGCTGGAAAAGTTCGACGCCAAGACCGTCAAAAAATTGTTTTCTGAGATCGCGCCTCTTTATAAAGAGAGACCGGGAGGATATACGAGAATCTTAAAATGGGGCAACCGAAAAAACGACGCCGCCGCGGTTTCTATTATTGAGTTGGTAAAATAAATATAAACGGCTACGAATTTACAAATTATACGAATGCGACCTTATGAAAGAGCGAAAGCAAAAAATTTATAATATTGACGCGGCCGAAGAACATCTCGGCCGTTTGGCTACTAAAATTGCGACTTTGCTACGAGGCAAAGCCGAGGTCACTTTCGAGCCGCATATTGATCCGCTGATAACCGTAAAAATTTCTAATATCGAAAAAGTGGTGATGACCGGCAAAAAAATTGAACAAAACGTTTATCGATACCATACCGGCTGGCCGGGAGGGCTTAAGACCAAGAGCTTTGCCGAAATTACCGCCAAAGATAAAGGCCGGGCTTTGAAACTGGCCGTGACCAGGATGCTCAAAAAAAATAGAATACGGGCAAAGCTTCTCAAAAGATTAATAATACAATAGTTTTATGATCCGTAAGACCACTACAACTAAATCCGTGTCAAAAAAGACTGTCGCGGTGAAGGAAAAGCCGAAAGCAACGACAGAAAAGAAAGTTTTAGCCAAATATTTCGAAGCCGTCGGCCGCAGAAAAACGGCTATTAGCCGTGTTAGAATATGGTCGGCAAGCGGGGCAGACCGGCAGATTACGGTCAATGGTAAAACAATCGGAGATTATTGGCGCCAAAAAGAAATGCAGGATGTCTTTATGAGCCCGCTTAATCAGGTGGGGAATCTTGATTGGAAAATTTCTGCCAATATTACTGGGGGCGGACAGCATTCTCAAGCAGAGGCCGGAAGACACGGAGTTAGCCGCGCCTTAGTCATCGCCAACCCCGAATACAAAAAAGTTTTAAAAGCAGCAGGATTTTTAACGCGCGATCCAAGAATGAAAGAACGAAAGAAGCCAGGCCTAAAGGGTGCACGCAGAGCTCCTCAGTGGAGTAAACGTTAAAGTAAAAACAGCCCCGACGTAACGTCGGGGCTGTTTTTACTGGGTATAAAGATGGGTTTTATAAAGCGCGCTGTCGCGGCTGAAATAGAAAATGTCGTCATCCGCATCGTAATTAAGCGGGGAGGCGATATTAAAAAATAATCTTATGGAATTGCGTTTCGAGCCCAAGGCGTCCAGCTCCGTAATTATCAAGTCGCTGCCTGCAACGGTAATAAAATAAGAAGAATCGGCCAGCCAGGCAATATAGCGGATAGTTTCCCCGGCAGATAAAACAGTTTCTGATTTTTTGTTAGCAACAGAATAAACTTTTATTTCGTTTTCACCCGCCATCGCCGGTGGCGGGGCTCCACCTGAAGCGGTGGCAAAAAGCATATTACCGCCGTTTGGGGAAAGCGCCATGTATTTGACGTTATTCGCGACCGGCAGCCATTTGTCATTGTTCGCGTCTAGGAGTTCGAGAACAGCCTTTTTTATTCGGAAGCCGTCTGTGGAAGTCGCGGGTTTCGGGAATTGTTTTATGAGAGATTTTACGTCCGCTTGAGCCACTTTTTCGATTTTCAGATCTATGGGAAAAAGAACCACATTTTTAATTTCCACGACTTCGCCGGCTTTTACGGCGATGGTTTTATTCCATGGATAAAAACCTTCTTTGTAAACAAAGACGTCATAGTTTCTCGGCAAAAGATTCTCCACCAATCTGCCGTATTTGATGAGACCTCCCGTGGCTTGAGCATATGCGTCGTTAATGTAGATTTTCGCGTCGGGCACCGAGGTGACGATATAAATACCGCCGGTTCTCGTAATATTGAAGGAGCGGAAGTCAAACCTCAAACCTTGGGCTAAAAAAACGATAATCGCGCTTGAGACAAAAAACAGCGCCACAAAAAACCACAGAATAATTCGTCTTATTTTTCGAGTCATTGTCAAAACAGATTACCACAGTTTATCTAAAAAATCAACCAGGAAGTAGAAATTGTGCCTGCCTTCCAAATTCTTTTGCCCGATTTAAATGCAAATAGCATATTTTTTCTTCTGTGACATATAAAAAAGTTTAGAGCAATGGTAAAGAATTTGAAGGGCAAAAGAGAATTTGCACAATTTTCACTTCCTGGTCAATGTTGCTTTAAGTAAAATCTTTTGAAGGCGAAGAAGTCATGCCTGACATGGTGCCTTGCCCCAACTGTGCCGGTCATGGAAAGTTTATGATTACCGAATGTGAGGGAAACGAGGTTCATATTAAAGGCTATAGGCCTTGTGAAACTTGCGACAGCATCGGAAAAGTTCCTCAGAAAGCTGGGGAAAGGAAGAAAAAATAAGCCTAAAAATTAGGGCTTATTTTAATTTACATTCTCTCGCGCTGGGTTTGCTAAATATGAAAATTTAGCATACCATTTCAACATAAAATATTACATATGCCAGACCGTTTTATAATCAATGGTGGAAAAAAATTGGAAGGAGAAATCAGTGTATCGCGGGCTAAAAATTCGGCTCTGCCGATTTTAGCCGCCTCGCTTCTGACCGCCGACCCGGTTCAGATAAAAAATCTGCCGCGCATCGAAGATGTCGCCAGAATGAAAGAACTGATGGCCGATCTCGGAGCTAATATCGCCATAAATAAAAACGCGGCCACAATCAGCGCGGATCGCCTCAAAAAAACTAACCTGAATTACTCCATAGCGGACCGCTTCAGGGCTTCGATAGTTTTATCCGGACCGCTTCTGGCAAGATTCGGATCCGTTTCTTTCCCGCACCCCGGCGGATGCACATTGGGCAAAAGGCCTATAAACTTTTTCATTGACGGCTTTAGGGCGCTGGGCGCGAAAGTCGAAACTCGCGGCAAGTTATTCAGCGTTACCGTTAAAAAGCTTAAGGGAACAAAATTTGTTTTTCCCAAGTCCAGCGTCACCGGCGCCGAAACGTTAATGATGGCGGCAACGCTGGCGCAGGGCAAAACAATTTTAAGAAACGCGGCGCAAGAACCGGAAGTAGAGAATTTGGCCGGAGTTTTAAATAAGATGGGGGCTAAAATCAAAGGCGCTGGCACCTCCACCATTGAAATTAACGGGGTTGACTCCCTGGCCGGAACGACCTGGGAACCGACGCCCGACAGAATAGAAGCTGGAACTTTTATACTCTTGGCGGCGGCGAGTAAAAGTTGCTTAAAAATTAAAAATTGCAATCCGTCGCATATCGAGGTTTTGCTTGAATATTTAGATCGCGCCGGGGTCAATTTGGAAGTAGGACGCGACTATGTTATCGTGAAGCCGTCAAAAAATCTTCTGGCGCAAGATATTGTCACAAGAGAGTATCCCGGTTTCGCTACTGACCTACAAGCACCGTGGACGGTTTTTACTACCCAGACAAGAGGACTTTCAATGGTTCATGAGACAATTTATGACGGCCGGTTATTCTACACTGACACTCTTAACCAGATGGGCGCCGATATTATTATGGCCGATCCTCATCGGGTGATAGTCAAAGGACCGACGCCTCTTTTCGGCAAAAAAATCGCTTCGCCGGATATCAGAGCCGGCATGGCCCTGCTCATTGCCGCGCTTGTAGCTCGTGGCCAGACAATTATGGAAAACATCTATCAGATCGATCGGGGCTACGAAAGAATTGATGAAAGATTGAAGGCGATAGGCGCCGACATGCGGCGAGTCGAAAACTAATTCAAAATGCAAAATTCAAAATTACAATTTAAAATTCAAAAGTTTAATAACTTTTAATTTTTGACTTGAACTTTTGCCTTTTGATTTTTGAGTTTTGAATTCGAATTATGGGTATTTTTTCCAAAAAAATCGGAATTGATCTGGGAACGGCTAACACCCTTGTTTTCATATTGGAAAAGGGTATTGTTTTGAACGAACCGACGGTTGTTGCCATCTCGTCAGATAAAAAAGAAGTTTTAGCAGTCGGAGTCGAAGCTCAAGAAATGATCGGCCGCACGCCAGACACCATCATCGCTTCAAAACCGATGAAAGACGGTGTCATTGCCGATTATCACGTGACGGAGTCGATGATCAGATATTTTATTCAGAAAAGTCTTGGCCGGCTGCAAATTTTTAAGCCAGATGTTTTGGTAACCGTCCCCGGTGGCAGTACCTCTACGGAAAGACGTGCCGTAATTGATGCGACAATTCACGGGGGAGCCAGGGCCGCGTTTATAGTTAAAGAACCGGTGCTGGCGGCTATAGGCGCAGGCATTCCCATTAATTCGGCCTCGGGACACATGATTATCAGTATCGGCGGAGGAACTACGGAAGTTGCCGTAATTTCTCTTGGCGGAATAGTCACTTCAGCGTCAAAACGCGTCGGAGGAAACAAGCTTGATCAAGCAATAATCGATTATCTTAAGCGCAGACACAATCTCGCGATTGGCGAGCGGACCGCTGAGCGTGTAAAAATAGAAATCGGTTCGGCTGTCCCAATAAAAGAAGAAATGAGGGTTAGTGTTTTGGGGCGAGACTTAATTTCCGGACTTCCCAAAAATATAACAATCAGTACCAACGAAATAGCCGAAGCCATAAGCGAGCGGCTGCGTGAAATTACCCAGACGATAAAAGCGGTTCTTGCCGAAACTCCACCAGAACTTGCCGCTGATATCATGGACAAGGGCCTCATTCTCGCGGGCGGCACGGCCTTGCTTAGAAATCTGGACGAGCTTATTACCCAGGCCACGGGCGTGCCGACTTACGTGGCGGATGAACCTTTGCTTTGCGTCGCAAAAGGAACCGGCATTGTTTTGGAAAATCTTGAATTCTATAAGCGCAGTATAATGGCCAAGAGGTAAAATTTCCTACCAATTACGAATGATTTCGAATTACGAATTCGTAATTCGTCAAAATACGTAATTCGTAGGAAAATTATTATAATGTATCAAAAGACAATTGATTATCTCAATCGGTGCACTGAAAATGATCAGCTGGCAAATGTTTATTTGTTTTACGGTCCTGATGAAAAAGGTAAAAGTGATACTGCCGAGACATTCGCGAAAACTCTTTTAAATCATGACGACGCTAGGTTTTGCCCCGATCTTCTCAAGATTGCTCCGGATGAAAATGATCGTATTGTTATTGATAAAGCCAGAGAAATAAAAAGATTTTTAAGTCTCTCCGCTCTAGCACAACATAAGGTCATTATTATTTCCGGAGCCGAACGTATGGCCGAGACAGCCCAGAGCGCCCTCCTGAAGGTTTTAGAAGAATCTCCTTCTTATGCTATTATTATTCTATTGGCAAAAACACTGGACTCAATTTTACCGACAATAATTTCCCGATCGACGCGCATTCTATTCTGGTATTTTGAGCCTAAAGAGGCGCGTGGCAAATTTTCGGAGATTATTGAAAAAATAGTGGCAAGCGACATCAGCGAACGATACGCGTTAGTTGAAAAAATCCTGAAAAACGAGCCCGATACTTCCCGCGTTTTTGCCGAATGGCTTAATTTTTGGAGAGAATCGTTTATAAAAAAGCTAAGGGGCGACTCCACGATTCTTACGACTTATTCGACAGACGAGGCGGCAATAATTCTGGCAAAGCTTCAAAATATTTATACTAAACTCGTAACGACGAATATGAACCCGAAGTTCGCTTTTGATGAATTTATCTTATCGTTAAAATAATGGATACCATAGACTATTTAAAGAAAAATTTAAAAACGCGCGAGGTCTGGCTCCAAAAAGAACTGGCTACTTTACGGATTGGCAGAGCGAGCCCCGCACTTGTCGAAGACATCATAGTTGACTACTGCGGCAGCAAAATGCCGGTGAAGCAGTTGGCGACGATTTCCGCGCCGGAACCAAGGACGCTTGTTGTCCAGCCTTGGGACAAAAATGCCGTGTCAGCCGTAGAAAAAGCGATTCAGGCCTCTTCTCTGGGAATCAATCCGATAGTCGACAAAGACGTTGTTCGCGTAACCATTCCGGCGCTTACGGAAGAGAGACGGAGCGCGCTTGCAAAAATAGTCAGAACTAAGCTTGAAGAAGCCAAAATTACCGCGCGCAAAGACAGAGATGAAGCGATAAGGTCCATAGAAGTTCTTTTCGCGGAGAAAAAGATCAACGAAGACGATAAATTCAGAGAAAAACAAGAAGCGCAAAAAGCGATTGATGAAGCAAATAAAGGCCTGGAAGACGTGGCTAATAAGAAAGAAAAAGAAATTAAGGAGCTATAATAATCCCTACCAATTACGAATGATTTCGAATTACGAATTCGTAATTCGCCGAGATTCGTAATTCGTAGGAAAATCATGACTATAATAATTTTTATAATAGTTCTTGCCATATTGATTCTGGTTCATGAATTCGGACATTTTATCATCGCAAAACGAGCCGGCCTTGTGGTGGAAGAATTTGGGTTTGGATTTCCCCCGCGGATTTTTAGTTTTAAAAAAGGAGATACTATTTATTCGATCAATCTTTTGCCTCTCGGCGGTTTTGTCAAAATTCTTGGCGAGGATGGAAAAGAAGGGCAAAGCTCAAAAAGTTTTGCCTCAAAAAAACCGGGAGTAAAAAGCCTC
>MEYR01000029.1 GCA_001774075.1 Candidatus Azambacteria bacterium RIFCSPLOWO2_01_FULL_44_84 | reverse complement strand
GCTTCACAATGAGGATGAAATTAAGCGTCTTGGTCTTAAAATCGGCGACACGGTTATTGTCGGCCGGGCCGGGGACGTCATTCCCGACGTCAGAAAAGTTCTGAAAGAATTGAGAACGGGCAGGGAAAAAGAGTTTCATTTCCCGAAAGAGTTTTGCGGGCAAAAAGTGGTAAGAGTGGCCGGAGAGGCCGCATATAAAATTTTGCATCCCGAAAAGTGCGAGCTGGTCAACCGCAAGCGGCTTTATCACTTCGCCGCCAAGAACGCTTTTGACATGGAAGGTATCGGCCCCAAGATTATCGGCGCGATGATGGACAATAATCTCATTTCTGACGCCGCCGATTTATTTGATCTTAAAACGGGGGATCTTGTACCGCTTGAACGCTTCGCGGAGAAGTCGGCTGAAAATGTTATTGAATCAATCCAAAAAAGCAAAACCGTTCCGTTGAACAAATTCATCAACGCGCTGGGCATTCCTCATGTGGGCGAGGAAACGGCGGTTGATATTGGCAAGAAATTAGTATTGGCCAAGTCCATAAATCATCCGCGCGACATAGTTGACGCGGTATCAGCGATGAAACTCGAAGACTGGCGGAGTATTCCTAATATAGGCCCGACGGTTGCCGAAAGCATTCACGGCTATTTCCAAGACAAAAATAATCTGGCATTCTTAAGAAAGCTTGATAAAGTTGGGGTTAAAATCGTTTCTCCGAAGGCAAGCCCGACCCCCCAAAATTTTAAAGGCAAAATTTTTGTCCTTACCGGCGGGCTCGAAACCATGACGCGCGACCAGGCCAAAGATAAAATCCGGGAGCGCGGCGGCGATGTTTCTTCATCTGTCGGCAAAATTATCGATTATGTGGTAGCGGGGTCAGAGCCCGGCGAAAAATATGAGAGAGCTAAGAGACTTGGGATAAAAATTATAGATGAAAAACAATTTATAAAAATGATTAGATAACCCTACGAATTACGAATGTTCTCGAATTACGAATCGGAATATATTAATCTAATATTCGTAATTCGCTAATAATTCGTAATTAGTAGGAGAAATCTTATGATTACAAAAAAAGAAGTTGAACGCATCGCGGCTCTCGCCCGTCTTGGCTTAAGCGACCAAGAAAAAAACAAATTTACTCATGATCTATCCGCGGTTTTAGACTACATCGATAAGCTGGCGGAGCTTAATGTTGAAAAGACTGAGCCGATGTCCGGCGGTACTTCTAATGAAAGCGTTTTGAGAAAGGATGATGAAGCCGGTGACATCGCGACCGCTGAAATGAAAGGCAACATTCTCGATGCCGCGCCTGATCGTTCCGGCGATTATTTTAAAGTCCCCTCAATCTTCGATTGATCCTACGAATTACTAATTTTTCCGAATTACGAATTCGTAATTCGATATTCATTCGTAATTGGTAGGTAACTATATGAATTTGAATGAGCTTACAATAAAAAAAGCGCATAAGCTCTTGGTAAATAAAGAGATAACCGCAGTCGAATTGGCTGAGGCGGCTTTTGACCGGATAAAAAAGCGGGAAAAAGACATCCATGCTTTTTTAGCCGTTACTGAAAAAGAAGCGCGCGGGCAGGCGGAAAAAGTTGATGAAAAAATTTTGCAAGGCTTGCCGATTCCGTTTCTTGCCGGCATTCCGGCGGCGGTAAAGGACAATATTTTGATTGGCGGCGTTCAGGCTACTGCGGCTTCGAAAATTCTCGACGGCTATCGAGCGCCGTATGACGCCACTATCATAAATAGACTGAAAGAACAGGGCGCGGTTTTTGTCGGTAAAACCAATCTGGACGAATTTGCCATGGGTTCTTCTACCGAAAATTCCGCTTATGGAGCCACAAAAAATCCGATAAACACCGATTATGTGCCGGGCGGCTCTTCCGGCGGCTCGGCGGCGGCCGTCGCGGCGGGCGAATGTGTCTACGCTCTCGGTTCGGATACCGGCGGTTCAATTCGCCAGCCCGCCAGTTTTTGCGGCATCGTGGGATTCAAGCCGACTTACGGGGCAGTTTCGCGCCATGGCCTTATTGCCATGGCATCGTCTCTTGATCAGATCGGGCCCCTTACTCAAAGTGTTGAAGACGCGATGGTTGTCTTTGAAGCGATTAGGGGCGAAGATCATTTTGATTCAACAAGTGTCAATTTTGACTGGCGCGGTGAAAATCAGAATTTCGACATCGAAGAGATTAAGATAGGCGTGCCGCGTGAATATTTCGCCCAGGGCATTGACCCTGTCGTCGAACAAACGGTTAAAAAAGCCATAAAAAAACTTGAAAGTGAAGGCGCGCGGGTCAAAGAAATTACCCTGCCCCACACTCAGTGGGCTTTAGCGACATATTACATTATTATGCCCGCCGAGGTGTCGGCTAATCTCGCCCGTTTTGATGGCATCAGATACGGATACTCCGAAATCCGAAATCCGAAATCCGAAATCCGAAACTTACTGGATGTATATTTGAAAAGTCGCCAGAATGGATTTGGCGACGAAGTCCGGAGAAGAATAATGCTCGGGACTTATATTCTTTCGGCCGGCTATTACGACGCTTACTATGGCAGGGCCCAGAAAGTCAGGCGATTGATCCAGGAAGATTTCTCGAACGCTTTTAAGGATGTTGATATAATAGTAACGCCGACCTCGCCTACCACAGCTTTTAAATTCGGCGAAAAAACTAAGGATCCGCTATCAATGTATCTGGCGGATATTTATACGGTTTCGGCGAATCTTGCCGGCGTGCCGGCGGTATCGGTTCCGGCGGGCCCCGTTAGAAGTAGCCCGCCTCTAGGCCCTTCGGGCGCGCAAAGCGCGGGCGCGACTTCTAACGGGGCGGGTCTGGTAAATGACTTGCCGGTAGGGCTTCAGTTTATCGGCAAAAATTTTGATGATATGAGGGTTTTGGAAATCGCCAAATTTTGGGAACTAATTCGCGACGAAAAGACCCACTAATATGGATAATATCGTTTCAATTTTAGATTTGATGCGTACTCAGATTTATAATTTCGGCCAGTCCGACATTGGTTTTAATTTAAAATTACTTGGCTGGTTTGCCACAGCGTTCTTCGGGGTACTCATCGTTATTTTGATAATTAAAGTCCAGATAGTGGACGACTGGCTCAAAACCGCCGGTTCTTTTTTGCTTACGAGCGCTTTCCCAAAGAGGCATTTGAATAAGTCTTGGCTAAAGATTTCAGGGCGTCTCGCCAAAAACGACGAAGCCAGTCTGCGTCTGGCTCTTATTGAGGCGGATAATTTATTTGACGACCTATTAAAGCAGATGCGTCTTCCGGGCGAGTCCATGGCCGATCGCCTGCGATATCTGGACCGGTCGCAGATATCGAATATCGATGAAATCTGGCGCGCCCACAAACTCCGCAATATCTTGGTCCACGATCACGAATATCCGATAACCCGTACTGAGATCCAGGGCGGCGTTCAGGCGTATGAAAGAGCGCTAAGGGAGCTGGAGTTTATAGATTAAAAATCGCCCCGTAGTCGCGGGGCGATTTTAATTGCGCAGTGGACGGGATTTCTCTTTCCCCGAAATTTTGCGCGCACCTCCGATGCAGGCAAAATTTCTCCTCCAGAGCCCGGGTTTCCAAAAACATAAAGCAGTTTATGTTTTTGGAATACCCTTCGAATCCTTCATCTCACGATTACTAAACAGACCGCCTAGAAGGCGGTCTGTTTAGTAAAGGCGCGGTGGAAGGGATTCGAACCCTCGATCTCCTCCGTGACAGGGAGGCGCTTTAAACCGGGCTAAGCTACCACCGCAAGTTTTAACTTTTTAATGAATCTTCGATTTGGCTAAACAGAATTTCTTTTTTCTGCCCATGAGTTTTTAATTCTATCTCTCTTTTTCTTGCGTCACTTTTATTATGGTACGCTTCATAATAAATCAATTTAAATGGTTTGTATGTCTTTGTCGATCTGGTCTGGCCCGAATTATGTTCTTTGAATCTTTTTCGTAAGTCGTCTGTCGAGTCAATATATATAATGCCAATCTTTAGATATACTTTTTATTAAATAAACATAATACATAATTTGTAATTTACGGGAGGCGCTTTTCATCCTGCGGATGATCAGCCGTAGGCTGAAAACCGGGCTAAGCTACCACCGCATGGTGGCTGTGGCAGGAATCGAACCTGCGACAATCGCTTTATGAGGGCGACGCTCTGCCACTGAGCTACACAGCCAGAAATTGGCAAAAATAGACATCTTGATTTTTGGACCGGGATTAGGATATAATCTTAATGCGGGATAGAGCAGCCTGGTAGCTCGTCGGGCTCATAACCCGGAGGTCGTTGGTTCAAATCCAACTCCCGCAACATATAGGTCATCCGATAAGCTCTGTTTTTTGCTCATTTAAATTAACATTTTTTAAGGCAAAAAGCAAGCCGAAAACGACTTGCTTTTGGATTAATTTTCATGCTATAATTAAGCTATGTCCGGGTGGTTTTACACAGTACTGCTGGTGTTTGCGACGGTATTTTCATGGCTAGCCTTTCTTAGTCTTATTTTTTTTATTAATCCGGATATTTCCGGCCGACTCGGCGTTATCATTTTAAATTCCAGCCTGTTGCTTGCTCTTACCGGAACCCTTGCTCTGGCGCGTATCGGACTTATCTATGCCAGAAGTCGGGAACTGGCGCTCGGCACCAGCCGGTATTATTTTTTTAGTTTCTGGATAAGCGCTTTTTTTATCGCGATGATTAACTTAAGCCACGCGGGATTGATTTCACCGCGGAATATCCTGATTGTTTTGCTGATTTTTATAATCATTGCTTTCTTGGCAAACCGCGAATTGACCAGGAAGTAGAAATTCGACAAGTTCATTTTTGCCCTTCAAATTCTTTAATTGAGCAGATAAAAGATTATGACAGTTAATAAACCGGAACAAAATTTAATAGAAACTTTGCAAAAGAGACACGATCCTGAAGCCGAAAGGTTGAAGCGATATTTGGCAATGCCTGATTTGACGCGTACTCCGGACAGCCCGCTGGCGGACTTGGCTTTACGCATTGTCAGTTTGCCTCGTTTTTCAGAATTTAAAAATTTAAACGTGCCGGAAATTGTCAGATACGATATAAGCTTCGACCTTTTTAATTTTCCCGCCGATCATCCGGCCAGAAAACCGACTGATACTTATTTTGTGGACAAAGGTCATGTTTTACGGACTCACACCACCGTCATGTGGTATTATCACCTTGCTCTTTCCGATGTGCAGGATAAAATTAAAAAAGGGGAGCCCGTCGGCGCTTTATCGCACGGCAAAGTTTATCGGAAAGACGAGATAGATCGCACTCACATGAACGTGTTTCATCAGATGGATGGCTGGTATTTATGTCGTAAAGAAGATCGTGTTATAACCATAGACGATCTGCAGGAAGTTTTAGCTGAAATAGCGAGGGCGATCTTCGGCAAAGACATCAAATATCGTTTTAATACCGACGAGTTTCCATATACGGATCCATCGACAGAGATGGAGATTCAAGTTGCCGGGCGGCAGGTGGAGGTTTTGGGTGCCGGCGTGGTAAGAGAAAGCGTTTTAAAAAATCTCGGTGTCAATCCGGAAGAGTATAATGGCTGGGCGTTTGGGTTTGGTCTTGAGCGGCTGGCTATCATAAGCATGGACTTGCCCGACATCCGCCTCTTGTGGTCGCGGGACGAAAGAGTAAAAAGGCAGTTACGCTTGGGCAATAAGTTTCAAGAAGTTTCAAAGTTTCCACCAATCAC
>MEYR01000028.1 GCA_001774075.1 Candidatus Azambacteria bacterium RIFCSPLOWO2_01_FULL_44_84 | reverse complement strand
TTGCTTCAATGGCTTGCCGCCGACGCGCTGGGTTGGCGAATCGGGCGTAATAAATTCCGAAAATTGCTCCTCTAAATCAAAAAGCTCTTTTTTAAGAGCGTCTTCGGCTTCCGGAGAAATCAATTCTTTATTTAAAACAAGGCGCGAATAGCGGTAGCGATTAATCGATATTTTTAACTTTTCAATCCTGGTTTTAGCTTCAATCTTTGTGATATTATATTTAACCATACTAATACAGAATTCAAAACTCAAAAGGCAAAATGCAAAAGTTCAATTCAAAAGTTAAAAGTTTTTAACAATCTTGTCTGGCTTCGCCAGATCTCGTCATGGCTACGCCAGATCTCGCGAAGCGATGACGAAGCGAGAAACTTTAGATTGTAATTTTGAATTTTGATTTTTGACTTTTGAATTTTATTAGAATGTCAGCCTAAACTTTCTTTTAGCGGTTTTATAAACCCCCAGCGACTCCAAGATAGTCGGACTGCCCCAAACGACACTAGTGGTGAATGTGGCGCCGTTTGACATGCCGGACCATAAAGCAGCCGGATACATTTCCAACTCATTGATATCGATAGTCGGAGATCCTCCGGCGCTTATGAGAAAACGCCAATATTGATGCGAGCCGACATCGCTCCAAGCTACGGTATTCCAGCCGCCCAAAGCCGCGCTAAGATTAAGAGTCGCGACATCCGAATAACTTATGTCATCATCGGAG
Organism: Candidatus Azambacteria bacterium RIFCSPLOWO2_01_FULL_44_84; assembly: GCA_001774075.1. GTDB lineage: Bacteria > Patescibacteriota > Minisyncoccia > UBA10092 > UBA10092 > 2-02-FULL-45-18. The sequence goes on along the minus strand of MEYR01000028.1, from coordinate 5,805 downwards.
TATTGGACCTTATAACTGCCGGCGTCGCCGGCCAAAGAAAGAAAAACTCTGGCTTTAATATAATTTTTACCACCTGCACCGACATCCATCGCTAACCAGCCGCCAACCGCCGAACCGGCGTTCCAACCGACAGTGCTAGTGTCATTATCAACAACTTTTATCGGATTATAATTAGCTAATCCATTCTGAAACAACATAAAATCAGCGGGGTCATCGTTTACCGCATTCCTCAAATTGTAAAGCTGCCATTCAACTCCAGCGTCGGCGGCGGCGATAGCGGCAATAGAATTAGAGACGTCTCCGGCAAGAAGGATCTGGAATGCCACTACGCCGGACGCCGCGACAGCCGTCGCTAAAACTATGGAAAGGACGATTAACGTCAGAAGTATCGTCACCCCGCGCTCGCTTCGAAATTTTAAATTTTTAATTTTAAATTTTAAATTAGACATTAAATCATTAAAAATTGATTAGAAATTGATTTTTAGCTTTGCAAAAATCTTTGTGAAAGCGTCGTTTGGATATCAATCGCGCCGCTCTGCGTTCCGACTTGAGCTTGGGCATGAACGGTAAAAGTAACGCGCGGCTGAAGGCCGTCGCCGACGGCATTGCCAAATAAAGAAAACTTTAACACGGATATGCTGACACTCGGGTCGGTCATGGGCAGAAACGCGCCGCCGTTTTCAGATCGTTCTATGGCATTATTGTTAAGCCGATATATTACCGCCTGACCGGTACTGTTTGTAAATGAAAGCTGATTATTAACCGAACCGTTAAAATTCTTACCGACCCTGATTTCACGCGCCATCAATTCAACGGTAAAACGGAAATTATCCTGCAAATTCTGTAAAGCTAAAATCTTCCGATGGCCGAAAAAAACGGCCATAAACATACTTCCAACCATAATGACTACCAAACTGAAGATTCCGATAGCGGTCAAAAGCTCGATTAAAGTGAATCCTCCCCCACCCTTCAAGGATAAATTTGATTCGCGACCTTTTTTATTGGCTCTAAAGAGATTATTTAATTTTAGTCTTATTTTTTCCATAATAATTTTCCAAATTTAGAAAGCGAAATCCTTGAAGGGTGGAGGATTATTTCCAGTTAAAAAGATGGTCTTCGGCCGCGACAGTTAATACTTTATTTCGATTGGTCCATGTAACGCTTACTTCTACCTTGATTTCCACCGGAGAGGCATTGGATATGGTAATTTTACGGGTATAAGGCGTCGCCGTTCCTCCTCCCGTATGACTGTAAAAACCGGTCGCGGCATTAAACAACAACGCCGGCGGCAATGAGACGCCATAATTAATAAGGGTGGCGCCAGAGTATTCACCGTCATAATTAGTTCCATCGGCAAGGTTATTATTAAAAGGTAAGCCCTGAAGCCAGTTGTTATCTCTTACGTTTCTTACTATTTCAAACCCCTCCTGAACTAAATTAGCCGCTACTAAGCGCTCGCGGACTGTCGCGACAGCGGCAGTGCTTGATGACATTAAAACCAGCGCCGAAGCCAAACCAACCATAATGATGCCCATAGCAATTACGGTTTCAAGTAAACTGAATCCAGGATTTGCCGCTTGTTGTCCGTTGTTTATTATTTGCCTCATTGTGTAGTAATGGCTCCGAATTTATTAATCGTGATAGTGCGAGTACCGCCTTTTATAGTCGTCAGAACTATTGAAGCCGTAGGTCCGCTTGGCGTAAAAATTACATCGGGATCAGGCGGAATAAAAACGACATCGGTGATATTGGCCGACAAAACCTTAACGCCTGATTCAAAATTAAACGTTGCTAAATCTTCCGCGCCGCCGCCAGCTCGCGCCTTATTATTATCTAAATCCGCGAAAATCGTGTAATTCGTTGAATCCACGCCATAAAAATGTATTCCCCAGCCATAGGGAACTCCGGAGCTTTTAAACTCCCGAGTAGTCAAACTGTCGGTCTCAACACGATGCAAATCTAAAGACAGCTTTTGGGCGGAACGCGAGAGCGCCAGCTTAAACCGTGAGGTGCTATAATCAATCACTATTACGGACATAATAATGACGACTATGGCAAGCGCCACTATCATTTCAATCAGAGTAAATCCAGCCTCGGTTTTACTTGAATACCAAAAGGATTTCATCATTTGGATTAACTTTGGTTTCGTAAAGCGAAGCGGCCAGCCGCTTGCCGTTAATATAAGCCGACCAGAATTTTGAGCCATTGGCGGATTCCCCTATCCCGATAAGGCGCGGAGTCGGGCCGATCTCATTCCATTTTAAATCCAATTTTCCGACAAGCGCCGCCTGTTTTACGACGTCAGCGGCATTTTGGCCGTTTACAATCGGGCCTTCAAAAATTCTTTTTTTATCGCCAAAATCAATAATGACCTTCGCCTTACTGAAAGCTGTTTGCGCCGGTGCCTGGGGTGAGACGACGTTTTCCGGACCTTGTGAATCTTCTAACAAAAATCGCGGTGATCGCATGAGTAACGCGCCCGCCATCAAGAAAAAGGTTGCCGAAAGAAATAGCTGTATTATTAATAGATTATTTATTTTTTTATCGCGCGCCATGGTTTTTAGAATCAAGAATTTTGATTATACTTTTTTCTATATTCTAGTTTTCAATAACTAAATTGAAAGATTAATAATAAAATTTATAAACATTTTCCAAGAAAAGAAATACGCGATCAAAGTCCCCAAAGCCAGAAACGGGCCGAAAGGAAGTTGGCTCTTTAGGCCTTTGCGTCCGACGGCTATAAGCATTATACCAAATATCGCGCCAAGGACAAAAGCCCACCAAAGAGCGGCTAATATATCGGGGTAGCTTAAAAATAAGCCCATTAACGCCGCGAGTTTGACGTCGCCAAATCCCATAGCGCGGCCTTTTGAAAAAAAAATAATCAAATAAAAAACCGAAAACGCGGCTAAAGCGGCCGCCAAAGGAATTAAAATATCCTTTCGCGCCAGATTGTATAGAAGTGAAACAAAAATAGCGGGATAAACTATTTTATCGGGAATAATCATTTTGCGGACATCTATAAATGAAATCACAACAAGTGACGACAGGATGAATATCTGATAGAAAAAAGCGAGTAATTGAAAATTAGAAATTGAAAATTGATTGAAAATTAGAAATTGAAAATTGAAAATTTTAAAAAACACCAGAATCCAAATAAGGCCGGAGATAATCTCAACGGCCGGGTATTGCCACGATATCTTGGCTTTGCAGCCGGAACATTTGCCTCGCAATAGAAAAAAACTCAAAACCGGAATGAGTTCATGCCATTTGAGCGTTTTGCCGCACTTAGGGCAATGGGATTTTTTTCGAACAACGCCCACGCCTTCGGGCAGGCGATAAATCAAAACATTCAGAAAACTGCCGAAAATCGCGCCGAAAGTAAATATTATAATAGCCATTACCCCCAATTATAACAAAAATTTCCCCCGCAGGGGAAATTTTTGTTATCTGTAAGTGAAAGTAATTATTTATTAACTATATCGTAGCAATATCTGTCTGATAGAAGATTGCACCCAGCCGAGTCCGTACCGATAAAATTATCCGCATAAGACACTGCTCCCGCCGGACAAGCGGGTACTGCGCCATTGGACTTACAATCCTTATCATCCCTTAAGAGCTGGGTTTGGCTTCCGCTTTGCTCCAAATTAATACCTAAATGATAATAAGTGGGACCGCCAGCCGGATAGTAAGCATAAAAAAAGTTGCAATTGATAAACCCAACGCACCCGAGAGCGCTAAAAGGATCTTTGGGTAAAATAGGCAAGTAATTGGGAACTAAGGCGCCAAGAGAAGTCGGGTAGGATCTATTCATATCAAAATAGCGTTCCAGCGCTTCTTGAATTATCAGCGCGTTTGCCACCCGAGAAGTATCGCGGGATTTCTTCCGAGCCGTTTGCAGATACGGAATAATAACCGCCGTCAAAACGCCAATTATAGCGATAACAACCAAAAGTTCAACGAAAGTGAAACCTGTCTGTTTTTTGCCACGCACGCGCGTAAAAAGTCTTAGTTACAAGTCGTGTCCGCAGCGGCAAGATTACCGCTAATCTGCATTGACAGCCCCTGGCTATCCACACACCATGAATATGTCGAAGTGTTATTGCCAAGCCGTATCGAAACTGCATATGCTTGTGTAGATACACGGCAAAGTATAGGGGGACTACCCGCATAAGAGGAAGGGGTCAAAATAGGAACAAGACTGGAGTCCGCAAGCACGCCTGAACAGGTGTCGGCGGTGGCGGCGGCGTATTGTTGCGGACTAGCGCTATCATAAAGCACTTCTGCTCCAGCTCTCAAGTTTGATAAGTTGGCTTTGATTTTAGCGTCATTGCCCTTAGTCCGAGCGCTATTCAGCGCGACAAGAATAATGGAAGCCAAAACGCCGATAATGGCGATGACCACCAAAAGCTCAATGATGGTAAAACCCGATTGTTTAAACTTTTTTATCATAAGATTATTAATTATTAATTATTAATTATTAATTCAACATTAATTGCAAGTTACGTCGCCAGCGCCTTGGGCGGCAACGTTTTGCTGCGCGTACCCAAGATAATCCACGCACCAAAATTGACCCGTAACAGATTGAAGCGATGCTGAAACCGAAAACCCGGTTGCGGTTGCATGGCAAGAACGAGTAACGGTGCCAGTATAACTAGAATCAGCCAATAAAGGAGCAACTTCAGGATCCGCGAACATGCCGGCGGTACAGAGATCGGAAACAGTTCCGTAACTGTTGTTTTTGTCATAATACACGGCCGCCGCGGTTCTTAGATTTGACAGGTTTGTTTTAGTTTTAGCGTCGTTACCCTTGTTTCGAGCGGAATTCAGCGAAACAAGAATAATGGAAGCCAAAACGCCGATAATGGCGATGACCACCAAAAGCTCAATCAATGTAAAACCTAATTGTTTAGATTTTTTAAGCATACAATTTATTAATTATGAATAATGTTATTTATTGTAACTATTGCTGAAAACTAAAGCAAGAAAAGTTTTCCACAGGCTAAACGATATATTGATATATCAACGCAATATCGGTATTTCTTCTTAAAACGATTCTGCCAGATTATAGATCGGGAGTAAAATGGCGGCAACCAGAATCGCCGTTCCCGCGCCTAAAACTAAAATTAAAATCGGCTCAATTAACTGCACCAGAGTATCAAGAGTCCTTCCGACCTCTTCGGTAAAGAACTTCGCGACATCGCGCAAAATAATATCAAGCTTGCCGGTCTGCTCGCCTACCGAAACCATTTGGACTACCATGGGTAAAATCTCTTTATGGCGTTCAAGAGCGGTGCTGATACTGCCGCCCCGGCGCACCTCTTCGTTGGCTTCAAGCACAATGAGCCGATAGACGCTGTTGCCAATAATATCGGCCGTAACTTCAAGCGCCTGCGATATGGCGATTCCGGCTGAAGAAAGAGTGCTTAAAGTCTCGGCGAATCTTGCCATATAAATTTTTTTCATAAGTTCCCCGAAAACTGGGACTCTTATGATAATTGAATCAAAAATATAACGGCCCTCGGCCGATTTTTTGACATATCGCCAGCTAAAAACACCGGCGACAATGAATACTATCGCCAGAAGCCAGCCCCAAGCCCTGGTAAAATTACTCAAGGCAATCAATAGGCGCGTAACCGCCGGCAACTCGGCGCCTGATTCAACGACAATGGTTGTAAGCTGGGGCACGACGACCACTAAAAGCAGAATGCCGATAATAACAAGAGATCCCAGCACAAAGAGCGGATAAATCATAGCGCTCCTTGCCCGCGCCGTCAGCAGATATTGGCGGCCGAGATAATCGGC
>MEYR01000027.1 GCA_001774075.1 Candidatus Azambacteria bacterium RIFCSPLOWO2_01_FULL_44_84 | reverse complement strand
GATTTTGATAATCAATCCGAAAACACCGTGAGCGTTGATAAATTCTCCTCGGGGAGAATTTCCCCAATCGCTGAAAAATCCGCTCCGGGGGCCAGCGAAGTTTCTGTGGTAGTTTTCTGCCCAGCGATACGAATACCTCGCCTTCAGAGTCCCGACCTTCATGCCAGCCCCGAATACTAAAATAAGGACGATAAAACCGGCAAGTCCGACGATGACCCACTTAAGAACATCGCTGTTCTGAAAGAATTTTTTTATTGTTTTTTCTTCACTCATGTTTTTATTTTTTATTAATTAGACCTGTTGCGTAATAATTTTCGCAGCGAAATTTCAAGATTTTAGGCGAGACGAAGCAAAAATTTTGAATCATATACGACGTATCTGGTGAGAAATTTTTGCAAAGTCGCAGCCAAAATGTTGAAATTGCAGCAGAAAGGTTATTACGCAACAGGTCTATTAAACGCCGCGCAAAAGATAACTGACCAGCAATCTCTTTTTATATAGGAACAAACGAAGGGTAAACGCAGCTAGTATCATATTGATGGTAAAGAGAACTATACCCATAACCGGCAACGATTCGGCGATGGCCAAGCTGAAATCTTTCCAGGATGCGAAGAATGCCCCTAGATCGCTCAAGACGACCTCAATAAATTGAAGCATTCCTGAATCCTGTATTTGGCCAGTAAAGAGCGTCCATGAGAAAGGCGCGGCCGCAAATGATACAATTAAAAGAATCAGAAATCCAAACGCCAGCTTTTTAGTATTGCGCAACTCTTGCTCACGCCTGATTGCAAGGATTATTCGGTCAAAAAGACCTGCCGGCGGCTCCGGCGGTTCTAAATAGGAAAAGAAAGGTTTATAGTTCTTGCTCATTTTCTTTATAATACTAATACGACAAAAGGATGCGTTTTGGTGCATCCTTTTGCAAACTTTGGATAGAGGCGATGCCTCTTTATATATACGGATGAAGACTTTCTTTTGGTGCGTATTACTTATTAAAAAGATTCTTCAACATAATAATCGCCCGACGATAACGGCTTTTTACGGTATTAATTGGTTCGCCAAGCGTCTCTGCGATTTCCTTAAAATTAAAATCGCTGTTGCAGCGCAAGGACAATATCATGCGATATTTTGGAGAGAGTTCGGCCATTGCCGATTCGAGTATTTGAGCGGTTTCTTTCCGTTCAAAAATTTCCTGCAACGACTTTGCCGTATCGGCAAACGTATCGGCAATTATATTCCCGCCGTCTTCGGTGTCAAAATCGGAAAATGGAATTACTTTCTTCTTCTTAAGAAAATCTATTGCCGTATTTTTGGCAATAGAAAAAATCCAAGTTTTGAAACTTTTGCTTTGATCAAATTTTTCAAGATGTTTCCAAACCTTAACAAAAACTTCCTGCGTAACGTCTTCGGCATCTTGTGCATTTCCGACATACCTATATGTAAAGCTGTAAATTGGTTTGAGATATCCCCTAATAAGAAGTTCCAACGACGCTTCATCACCTTGAATATAGTCTGCTACAAGTTGTTGATCCGACTTATCCATCGTTTAGATTATACATCAAAAATAGTAAAAAGTAAAGGGTGGGCACCTCAGTCATTAGTCATTTGACTTAGCATATGACGGCTGCCGGGCAAGGAATCCGCTTCGCTGGGACCCTCGCGCTCGTTCAACCAGGTGGCTCGCTCGCGCTCTTTAGAACCCTCTCGGTTCTAACACTCGCTTCGCTCGCTGTTTCCGCCACGGGAAACTCCCGTTTCCCGGCCCCTTCCCGGATCCGATTTCCCGCCAAACAATAAGTAAATTTTAATAAACAAGTTATTAAAATTTGCTTGCTGCCGGGCAGGGAATCGGACCCCAATTTTTTGGTTCAGAGCCAAACGGCCTACCATTAGCCGACCCGGCAAATTAAAATCGCGTATATTTACGCGTAAAAATTATACCAAAAATTACTCCTCAAATCAATGTTAAACTTTTTAATTAAAACTTTACTAATCCCACTAATCTCTGACTAATCGATGACTATTGAGGTGTCAAATTTATGCTATAGCATAAATTTGACACCTCAATCCTACTTACTATTTTTTGGGGCAAGCTGTGACACGCATTATAACTCTAAGATAATCGCCACCGCGATCTCAACATTTCTTCATCGTCCAACTTGCTTATTTCGCCTACATTCACGTATTCCCTAACATTAAAAACATTACATACAAATTCAATTTCATCCCTAACCGGATAAGGATGCACCCAGATACTCTTCTGGAATTGGTAGAACCCCATATCTTTCAGTTTATTTCTCAACGCATTTGACGCTTTTTTAAATTTATCGGGGATATCGAACATAACAAAACGCCATTTGCCATCCCATCTCTTCATTGGTTTAACACTAATGTCATCAAGATTATATTTTAAAAAAAATTTTCTGCCTCTTTCGGATAATTCAACGGTCAAAGTACCATCTGGGTTATCTTTAACAGCAATCAAATTTCTTCTCCTAAGATACTTAATTCTTTCGGTGAATCTTCCCGGATTATATTTTTTCTTAGTAAATCCGGATTTATTTAGAACGCCAAAAATATTAGGCGCGATAGTGCCAACTATAACTATGGCACCTAATGTCCCCAAGCCAATTAAAATGTCTTTTATGATTTCACCTCTTTGGTTCATATTTGCAACACACAGTATAAGTGTCAAATTTATGCTATAGCATAAATTTGACACTTTTTAGGATTTTGTCCCCTAATATCCACTTAATGTCATTTTTTTATTATCATTAAATACCACTACAATTTAAAGCAACATTTTTCGCATGATTAGACCTTAAGATAGCGGCGTATCGCGATCAGACTTGAAAAAACGCCAAGCGCTACTCCGGCCGCTGTCTGAAGCAGGACAATCTGCCAGATGTTGCCGTAAAAATAAGAAATAAGGTTTATCTCAGGCAAAAAACTGTTGAACCGCGGACCGATAACGCCAAGTGCCGGAATCATAACGCTAAGCGCGAAAAATGAAGAAAAAACGCCATGCAAAGTCCCCTCCATAATAAAAGGCCCCCGAACAAACCAGTTTGAAGCGCCCACCAGTTTCATTACGGAAATTTCTTCGCGCGAAGAATAAATCGCGAGGCGCACGGTATTGAAAGCCACCAGAATCGCGATAAACGCCATTATTAGGCTTAAAACAAGACCCGACTGGCGCGTTACGGAAATAATATGCGAGAGGCGCTCAATGGCAGTTTTGTTTTCGGCAAAATTGATTTTGCTGATTATATTTTTGAATTCGGTTTTATCAATAAAATCGGCGATTGAGCCGTATTGGCCGGTCTCTTTGGCACGGATGTTCAAACTCGCCTCAAACGGATTTGAGCCGAGTTCCTGTAAAGAAGCGACCAGAGTAGAATCGCCGCTGTGCTTATCTTTAAACACGTCGATCGCTTCGTCGCGGGATATATATTCAGTATCGGCTACTTGCGATAGTTGTTGGATTTTTTGCTGAAAATCCTTAATTGCCGGCTCAGGGGCGTCAAGGCTGAAGTAAACACTGATATCAATTTTAGAAGCCAGTGAATCGAGAATGCCAGTCATCACGACATTCAACAGTAAAAGACCGCTCCAGACCAGAAGCGTTATGGTCATAATCAAAACGGTAGCCGTTGAAAGCCAGCCATTACGCCAAAAATTTAAGAAACCCGCTGAAAAAATTCTTTTTAGTGTTGTAATCACTATATTTGAAAATTAACTGAGAATATAACGACCGGGATTTTCATCACGAATTACCGCGCCCTTATCTAAACTTACCACGCGACGGCTAAGCGCGTTAATAATCTCTTTGTCGTGGGTCGCGAGTATTACGGTTGTCCCCATTTCATTTATTTTAATCAAAAGGCGGATGACATCCCAGGTGTTTATCGGGTCCAAATTCCCCGTCGGTTCATCAGCCACTATAACGTCGGGGCGATGCACCAGCGCGCGAGCAATCGCCACCCTCTGCTTTTCGCCGCCGGAAAGTTCGCGCGGAAAATTATTACCTTTATCTTTAAGCCCGACGAGGTCCAAAACCAGCGGCACGTCATGATGAATCTCCGTTTTTGGCTTCCCCGCCACCTCCATCGCGAAAGCAATATTTTCATAAGCGGTCTTTTGGGGTAATAGTTTGAAATCCTGAAAAATCGCGCCGATTCGACGTCTTAAAAACGGAACCTCGTGCGGTCGCATTTTATGGACGTCGCGCTTGTCGAAATAAACCCTGCCCTCCGAAGGTTTTTCTTCGACAATAAGCAGTTTGAGCAAGGTGGACTTACCCGCGCCTGAACGGCCCACAAGGGAAATAAATTCGCCAGAATCAACCGAAAAGCTCACGTCTCTTAACGCGGCGGATTGGCTGTTGTATATTTTAGAAACGTTTTGAAACCTAATCACGATTTGAAATTATCTTTTGTTTTCCAATTTTAATTCACTTTCTATGAATTCGTCCAATTCTCCGTCAAGCACTTTATTTGTCTGCGAGGTTTCATGTCCGGTCCGGTGGTCTTTCACCATCTGATAAGGATGAAGAACATACGACCTTATCTGCGCGCCCCATTCGGCGGCTTTTTTGATTTTCTTGGTTTTGGCCAGCTCTTCTTCCTCTGCTTTTAATTTTAACAGATAAAGCCGAGAAGCCAAGAGCCGCATCGCTTTTTCGCGGTTTTGCGCCTGTGAACGTTCCGACTGGACCGCCACCGCGATGCCGGTAGGTATATGAGTAACCCGCACCGCTGTTTCCCTGCGGTTAACATTTTGGCCGCCGGGACCCGAAGAACGGAAAGTATCAACCCTGATATCCTCCTGCCTAATTTCCATGTCTTTGGCTTCTATTTCCGGCAAAACCTCAACCGCGGCAAATGACGTGTGGCGCAGTTGATTTGGGGAAAACGGAGAGATTCTTACAAGCCGATGCACCCCAGCCTCATTTTTCAGATAACCATAAGCATACTTGCCTCGAACTTCAATGGTGGCGCTTTTAATGCCGCCTTCTTCGCCGTAGGATTCGTGTAAAACGGCCGTCTGCCATTCGCGCGATTCGCAAAAACGGACATACATCCGAAAAAGCATGGAGGCCCAGTCCTGCGCGTCCCGGCCCCCGACGCCCGCCGATATTGTCAAAAGAGCGTTGCTCTTGTCGTGCCGGCCGGAAAGGAAAACCTGTATTTCGGCTTTATTAAAGCGGCTTTTAAGCGATTGTAATTTTTTTCCGGCGTCTTCAAGAAGATCCTGATCGGCTTGACTCTGGGCGATGGAAACAATCTCTGTCAAATCAACGGCTTCGGTTTCAAAGTCGCTCCAAGTTTTTATTTCTTTTTCTAGCTCCGAGATCTCTTTCTGGACCGATTTGGCTTTTTCCTGATCCTTCCAAAAATCCGGTCTTTCGGTTTCTAATTTTAATTCGTCAATTCTTGATTTCTTTGACACTATGTCAAAGGCGGTCCGCCGTAAGGCGGATTTTAATCAACAATTCCTGAATTTTTTCTTTTAGATTTTCTATCATATAATTTCTATATTATATCAAAATAATTGAAGCCCGACAAATGTCGGGCATATAAAAATAAAGAACTGTGGAAAGGTTGGTACACGTGGGCGGGCTCGAACCGCCAACCTCGCGCTTATAAGGCGCGTGCTCTAGCCGATTGAGCTACACGTGCACCGATACTTAGTGTTTAAATAATACCATATTTTATCTTATCTGTCAATAGAAAATGCACTTTTATTTGCTATAGCAACTAAAACCGCATTTGACAAAAAACAGGAAAGGTGGTTAAACTTATTTGATTTTGGATCTTTAACACAAAAGGGAGCAAAATGAAACATATAATCGAAGCACAGCAGTTTTCGCGCGAATTTCTTGAAAAAACGCTTTTCCCGCTGGCGAGAGAAATGCAAATAATCGTGCGCCGCGGCGGTTCTAAATGCTTCCCCAAAAAACGAATGATTACTTTTTTCTACGAACCGAGCACTCGTACCCGAGCTTCCTTTGAGATAGCCATGGATCTGCTCGGCGGCAAAGTGGTTTTTTCGACAGAAAACGCCGCCCAGTTCTCGTCGGCGGCTAAGGGCGAAACCCTTCGTGATACAATCCAGGTATTAAATCGCTACCGCCCCGATATAATTGTCCTAAGACACAAAGAAGAAGGCAGTGCCAAGTTGGCGGCTGAAAATTCGGAGGCGCCAATCATTAATGCCGGAGACGGTGCGGGCCAACATCCAACACAAGCGCTTTTAGACCTTTACACTATTCAAAAAAGATTCGGGCATATTGACGGTTTGTCAATAGCTATGATTGGCGACTTAGCCAGAGGCAGGACAGTCCGATCGCTTTCTTATCTTCTGGGCAAGTTTTCCGAGATAAAAATATATTTTGTCTCACCGAATCATTTGAGAATTGGGGACGATATTAAAAATTATCTTACAAGACACGGGGTTTCATTTTATGAGACGACAGATCTAAGAGCGATTATGCCATTAGTTGACGTTATCTATCAAACGCGGCTTCAAAGAGAAAGAGGAACAACCGTTCAAATAGACGCAGATTTTCACATCACTCCCGAAATTACCGCATTGATGAAACCGGAGACAATTATTATGCATCCCCTGCCTCGTAACGAGGAACTTGCGCTTGAAGTTGACCAAGACCCAGGGGCTGTTTACCTCACCGACCAAATTGACAGCGGCTTGTTTGTACGCATGGCTTTATTGAAAATAATTCTTTTCTAAACTTGGTAGCGAGTCCACACGAAAATAAACTTTCGTGATGGACGAGTGAACCAAGTTCAAACGTTGCCGCGGCAACGTTTGAACTATAAAAATCCGGTCGCCAACGGCGACCGGATTTTATTATAACTGCGATAAAAGGTCGCACCCGCAATTGAGGGGCGGTGTTTTAGTTTATTTTTTTTCAATATCTTTTATTTCTTTTTCAATATTTTCTTCTATATCTGATAAATCTTTTAGGACCCTTGACGAGGTTTTGCCGCTTTTTATCTCCTTTTTTAGTTTCTTAAAACCCTCAGAAACCGCGCTTTCCGCTTCGCGTATTTCTTTTCGTAATCTAATTCGCCACATTCTGAACCGATGCTTGAAATAGTATGCGCCAACTGACACTGCCGCCAAAAATACAAGAACTGCGACTATAAATCCTCCAATATTTTTCAGCCATTGCAGGGCGCGCCAGAACCATGAATTTACGCCGATATAAACCGTATTACTCTCTAAACTTTCGGCGCCGGTGTCTAAAATTTGCTTTGCCCAAACCGAGTAAGATCCGGAAGGAATTATGTTTTCGTATATTGCTTCCCAACCTCCCTTTTCATCTGCCACAGTATTAAAGACAATCGGTTCTTTACCACGCTTATTTAAATAAATTTCTACTGTCGCATGCGGCAACGCCTCACCGCGGATTACTAATTTTTCGCCGGGAGAAACAATATTAGAAGGATATTTGTTGATTTTTGGCGAAATGATAGGCGAAATTATTATAACTTCTTTGGCTTCCGTGAAATTTTTAGCCTTGTCATATGCTCTTACTAAAATCTGGTGTTCTCCGGGTTTTAACTTAGGAAGTATATAAAAATCTTTTTTTAGTGTTGCCGCGTTAAACCAATCGCCGTCATCTATTTTTATTTCATATAGGTCAATGCCGGAAAGATTATCTGATGTTTCAAGTACTATTATTGGCGTCGAATTGGCAGTAACCTTGCCATCTTTCAGAATAATTTTAATCGGCTCGGGCGGCGTCGCGTCAACGGCAATTTTATAATGCAAAATTGAGCCGGCGCCGGAAGCGTTGATATATCTTATATGAAGATAATAAACGCCATCTTTCAAATCTTCATATACTTTATTATCAAAATAACCGTCACTTTTTAAACCGGGGTTCGATGATGGCCGATCGTTCAATAAAATTGAAATTCCAGTAACCCCCGGCGGAATAGTCCATTCTAATTTACTTGACGAGTTGTTCAACCACTCCTTTTCCGTTTCCGAATCATGGCTAAAAACCCACTCACCGTCTTGGCTCTTTGTATAATGTTTGACAAATGGTTTTGGCGGCAGTCCGATTAGCGTTACGGTTGTTTCCGGAACCGTAACCGCGCCTTGGCTCAAAGTAAATGATGCCGTACCTAAATCGGATAAAATATTTGTGCCTAACCCGTCATTAGCTAAAATTGAACCGCTTAAAAAGTTCAAATCGGCATCGCCGGCCGATTTAACTCTGAAAGTGATACCGATTAACTTCCCAGTTCCGGTAAAACCCGGATTTAAAACAATGCCTTCAAATCGGACACTGCCTTCCCTGTTTGAAAAAGACGGCTCTTGGACCCAAAGACTAAAAATTGAAGCGGCTTTAGAAACGCCAATCGCCTCCAATTTATCAATTGGAAAGGCTATAACGCCGCTCGCGGCATTAAGCGCAACAGACGATTGCATGTTAATATTAACCGTAAAATTGCGGCCGGTCTGATAAGTGCCGCCTGAAGGAGAAAAATAAAGTGTCGCGGCGTCTGCCGCCAAAACTGGTAGTAAGTAGGTAGTAAGTAGAATGAATATTACTACATACCGCCCACTACTCACTACATATTTGATATTTTTCGATATTTCCTCCACAGCCATATACTAAATAATACCACGATTATAATGCCTAAGCCGGCCGCAGTATCCACAAACCACTTTTTATACCAAGGCGCGAATTTTGGCGGCAATACGGCAAACCTTTCATTTCCGATTTTATCAACCGCCTTTACATATATGTAACTTCTTAATTTTTGGTCTTTTAAAACATAAGGACTCTCGGCTACGATCCAATCTTTTGTGTCTATTCGCGCGGCTTCTTTTGTTCGCGCGCTTTCGTGTATGGCATAGTAATCTACACCAATCCCTTTATCCTGCGCCGCGAAAACCAAAAACCGTTTGCCGTCAAAAATATTCGGGTCGCTCGCCACCTCCGGCGTAAATAATTCCGGAGGATTGGTATCTTTGGAACTTGGAACTTGGAACTTGGAACTTGGAGCTTGATTAGAAATTAAAAATTGAAAATTGAAAATTATCGTTTCTGCCGGTATTCCCTGTCCATCGTTTAACAAAACTTTGGCGTCGCGAATTTTAACTGCGCCCATGCCTTCCTTTTTGGCGTTAAAAATCAAACTTAAAACTTTTCCGGGTTGATATCCCTTCCAATAGGGACCCAAAATGCCCCTGAACCCGCCGGGAATTACCCCGGAAAATTTAATTTTTCCCGCTTCTTTTAAAGAGGGCTTTTCAATCCAGAAACTGACAACCGACTCGCCGTCTCTGATTTCTTTTAATTCCAACATTTCCGCTGGGAAGCTAATCAATCCTTCCGCGGCATTAATATCTTCACCTTCGGCATCAAGCGTCAAATCTATCTTAAACTGTTGGCCCGTTCCGATTTCCGAAACCGAAGAATTCAATTCCAGTTTTGCCGCTATTGCTGACAAAGAAAATAGAAAACAGAAAATAGAAAATAAAATTATAATTTTTAGTTTTGAAAATTTGGTCATTAAAAATTGATTGAAAATTAGAAATTGAAAATTTTAATTTATCCCGTCCAATAATACGCCATAATGCTGAAATCAATTAAATCAACCTT
>MEYR01000026.1 GCA_001774075.1 Candidatus Azambacteria bacterium RIFCSPLOWO2_01_FULL_44_84 | reverse complement strand
CTTTGTTAAAGAATTTCTATAATGCCAAGGACGAGCCCGGGGCTCACAAAAAAATCGAGGGCATCGAAAATATCGACAAAATAGTTCTGGTTGACCAGTCGCCCATAGGACGCACGCCTCGTTCAAATCCAGCAACCTATACCGGCGCCTTTACTCAAATTAGAGACTTATTTGCCAAAACACATCTAGCGCGGATGCGCGGCTATTCTTCCGGTCGTTTCAGTTTTAACGTCAAAGGCGGCAGATGCGAGGTTTGCGAAGGGCAAGGCGTCAAAAAAATCGAAATGTATTTTTTGCCCGATGTTTACGTTGAGTGCGAGGAGTGTAAAGGCAAACGATACAACCGCGAGGCGTTAGAAGTCGATTACAAAAGCAAGACCATTGCCGACGTTTTGGAAATGTCGGTGGATGAGGCGGTTAAATTTTTTGGCGCTATTCCGGGACTGAAAGACAAATTAAAAACTCTGGATGAAGTCGGGCTGGGTTACATGAAAGTCGGGCAATCCGCGCCTTCGCTTTCGGGCGGCGAGGCCCAGCGGGTGAAACTGGCGACGGAATTGTCCAGGCGATCCACCGGGCAAACATTATACATTCTGGACGAGCCGACGACCGGACTTCACTTTGACGACATCAAAAAACTTCTTGCGGTGCTGAAAGAACTGGTTGTTAAAGGCAACACGGTTTTGATTATCGAGCATAATATGGATGTCATAAAAAACGCCGACTGGATTTTAGACCTTGGCCCGGAAGGAGGCGACAGGGGCGGCGAAATTGTCGCTTGCGGTACTCCGAAGGAGGTGGCCAAAGTAGAAAAATCTTATACCGGAAAATATTTAGCGAGAATAATTTAATTTCACACAAAATTATGATATATCATAATTTTGTGTGAATTGGGTTGTTCGCTTCTTTAAGATTAAATAGTCGACATATTAAATAAAAAAATCCTCCCTACCCTTGGAGAATAAAAACCCACCTCAAAGGTGGGTTTTAAAATTTTGTGCGAAGCGCAATTCTTTAAGGGTGGAGGATAAATCAAGATTTTTTTAAATTCAGATTCAATAATTGGCATGTGAGGCTCGCAAGCGATAAAGCGAAACCGATCCAGGCCAGAAGCGGTGGCAAGGTGAACAGAATAAACTCCATCGTCCCGATGATGAGTTCATTGTATTGCAACCGATATTCCAGCGGCAGACGCAAGTCGAACAACTGGGAAAAAAGCAGGTTCAGCGCAAACGAAAAAATGGCGGAAAATTGGAAAACCGCTTTAGCCTTTCCAAAAACGTTGGCTTTTATATTGCCGCTGCCGAGGCTAAGTTTTACCACTCTCTGAATCATCAGCAGAGATTCTACCGCGAGTGTAAGGATAAAAAGAGTCCTGCCGAGAATCGGAATCATTAACCAAAAGATTGTAAGATAAAAGATTTTATCTGCTAAAGGATCCAGAAAAGCCCCAAGCTTGCTTTGACTTTGATATTTTCTAGCCAAGCGCCCATCAATATAATCGCTCAAAAGTCCTATACTCATGAGCCAGACCAAGGCGAGGGTAAGTGGCAAACTATAGATTGACGCGAATGGCGTGTAAGACCAGCCAATCAGCCAAAGGATAAAAGCGATGGGGAATACTAAAACTATCCGCAATATCGTCCAGCTGTTCGGTTTTTCCCACATTTGCCGTTCTTTTCATCCGTTATTTTCAAAGATCAAACAAAGCATACCTAATCTCGAAGGAGCTTGACAAGTTAGCACTTGAACGGTTAGAGTGCTAATGATAAAACAGGAGAAAAAAATATGGCGAAGAAAGTATCAATAAAACCTCTGGGCGATCGCGTGGTTATAGAAGCGGTCAAAGAAACAGAGAAAACCAAGTCGGGCATCATTCTGCCCGAAACGGTTGATAAAGAAAAACCGGCCGAGGGCATTGTCGTTGCCTTGGGCGGAGGAGAGAAAATAAAGAAATCCGGCCTTAAAAAAGGTAACCGGGTTGTTTTTGAAAAATATAGCGGCACCGATTTCAAAGTCGGCGGCGCCGAATACAAAATTTTAAAAGAGGATGAAGTGCTTGCAATTTTAGAATAAATTAAAATTAATTATCATAATCCGAATGACTCAAATTTTTACCCGAATAACCCGAATAAATTTTTGTTAAGTCCGTGTTAAGCCTATTCGGAATATTCGGATATTAGGATTATAAATTCGGATTATTAAGCGAAAGCGTATGGCAAAACAAATAATTTCGGGCAAAGAAGCCAGGGAAAAAATAAAAAATGGTGTTGATATTCTAGCTGACGCCGTTAAGGTCACACTTGGTCCGCGCGGCCGCAACGTGGTTTTGGACAAAGGCTATGGCGCGCCAACCATAACCAACGACGGCGTTACCATCGCCAAAGACATTGAGCTCAAGGATAAGTTTGAAAATATCGGAGCCGAGCTTGTAAAAGAAGCGGCATCAAAAACTAATGATGTCGCGGGCGATGGCACTACCACGGCCGTTGTTTTGGCGCAGGCGATGATTTCGGAAGGGATTAACGCTATTAATTCGGGCGCGAACGGCATGGTTTTGAAACGCGGCATCGATAAAGCCGTAGCCAGGGTTTCGGAAATTTTAAAGAAAAACAGCAAGCCGGTCACAAAAGAAAAAATCAAAGATGTCGCCGTAATCTCTGCCAACGACGAGGCGATGGGTTCGCTTATCGCGGAAGTCATCAATAAAGTCGGTAAAGAAGGCGTGGTTACGGTTGAAGAAGCGCAGACGCTCGGCGTCGATTATGATTTGGTAGAGGGGCTTCAGTTTGACCGTGGCTACGTTTCTTCTTATATGGTTACCGACACCGAAAGAATGGAGTCGGTTCTGGAAAAGCCCTACATACTTATTACCGACAAAAAAGTTTCTTCGCTTGCTGAAGTCATGCCCTTGCTTGAAAAGATAGTTAAATCTGGCAATAAAAACCTTTTAATTATCGCCGATGAAATCGAAGGCGAGGCGCTGGCGACTCTTATCGTGAATAAATTGCGAGGCATTTTCAATGTTTTAGCGGTCAAAGCGCCGGGCTTCGGCGACAGGCGCAAAGAAATGCTTGATGACATCGCGGTTGTGGTTGGCGGCGAAGTAATTTCGGAAGAAAAGGGCATGAAGCTTGAAAGCGCCGATTTGAACATGCTTGGCGCGGCAAAAAGGGTTATCGCCACCAAGGACAACACTACGGTTGTCGGTGGAGAAGGATCGAAACAAGACATTGAAAAAAGAATTAAGCAAATCAAAGCCCAGCTTGAGAAGACCGAATCGGAATTTGATAAAGAAAAACTGCAGGAGCGTCTGGCAAAACTTTCCGGAGGCGTTGCCGTCATCAAGGTGGGTGCTGCGACCGAAGTGGAGATGAAAGAGAAAAAGTTCAGGATTGAGGACGCGGTCGCGGCCACTAAAGCGGCGCTGGAAGAGGGCATAGTCGCCGGCGGCGGCGTGGCTTTGTTTGACGCGGCGCGTGAGTTGGGCGGAGCGTTAGGCGCCCGTTATGGCGACGAAGGCAAGGGCGCGGAACTGGTTGTGCGGGCGCTGGAATCGCCGCTCAAAGTCATTGCCAAAAATGCCAACAAAGACGGCGATGAAGTCATTCAAAAAATAACCAAAAACGAAGGTAGGGGGTTTGGTTTTAACGCTCTTACGGGCGAATATGTCGAAATGGTTAAAGAGGGTATTATTGATCCTCTTAAAGTTACAAGGACCGCTTTGCAGAATGCTGCATCTATCGCTTCCATGCTTTTGACAAGCGAATTTTTAGTCGCCGATATGCCGGAGAAAAATTCGCCTGCAACCGGAGGAATGCCCTCGATGCCGGAGATGTGACCCTGAAATTTTTGACAGAATCGGCATTTTATGTTATCTTAAAAGTAAGAAACCGATCCCGTTAGAAGTCTCGCTCGCGACTTCATCGCGAGTCCGGAGGACCTCGGCGAGGCTACTTCTAACGGGATTGAACGGGGGACGCCTCGCGCGGTTTCCGGATCTTTTTAATACATAAAAACTGGACTCCGCCTCTGGCGGGACAGGAGAGTCCGATGAACGGATTAATAGAACGTCGACACACTGACCAGACTCTAGAACAGCGTGCGGCCTACATTAAGGGCCTTTGCGATCAGGCGACTGCAACTGGCCTCGGAGGAGGCCATTCTGGCAAGCAAATTTTTGATACTTTGGATTACACGAAGCTTGCCAAGTACTCTCGCGCGACTAACGACGGGGTATGTGATGGCGAGGCAATGATGCCTGGCGAGATCTCGGACGCGGTCATTTCAGCCGTAGATGAACAGACGTTCTTGAGAAAAAAGGGCGGGTTCAAGACCGGTTTGGTAAACACTAACCACATTCTCTTTCAGTTTTATTTGATCAAAAAGATTTTACACAAAGCCGCGCAGTAGTTTGGCTACTTTGCGTGGATTGCCCCCGGTGATACATCGGGGGCTTAAGTTGACGAAAAACCCCGTTTATTATAATATATTTTAATATGTTGATGATTCGTCTTCAAAGAGTAGGCAAAATACACACCGCGACCTTCCGGGTTGTGGTGACCGAAAAAACCGCGGGACCGCGCCGGCAGTATTTAGAATTGGTCGGGACGTTAGACCGCAAAATCAAAAAACTCAATTTAAATAAAGAAAGAATTTTATATTGGATTTCAAAAGGCGCAAAGCCCAGCGATACGGTACACAATTTGCTGGTGGCGCAGGGCATAATTACCGGCGCGAAAATAGCGGTTCATCAATTGTCTAAGCAAGAACAGAAGCCTGCCGAAGTAACAGTGCCGGCGGTTGAAATTGCCCCTGCCGAAACTCCTGCCGCGTAATATTTATAAAAATTAAAACAGAAATCCCGTCATTGACGGGATTTCTGTTTTATTATATCTTGTCCCTAAATGCGTTCGTTGACAAGTTAAGAGGAACGAAGAACATGCGAAAAGCGACGGCCTTTATTGCGGTTATGGCTTGGGCAGTTCTCGCGGTAGCGGTTATTCCTCTTTTCATTGCCCAGGGCGACAGTGAAGTTCTGATGGCAAACTCGAAATATCGAAATATCGAAATATCGAGTTTTTTGGGCGGCGCGGCTGTCTCCGCTGAAGCCAACAAGGCTGTAGTCAATGCTGCGCCTGTTCAGGAAACAATGAAGTCAAAGGATTCGGTTATTGTGATTGACAACGGCGCCCCCATCAAAGATGGCGTGACGGTTCCAATGGTTAGCTATGGTCAAAACACGAAAGTTGTTTTGGGGCGCGGCCAGACTTTGTCTTATATTGCCTGGAAGTACACCGGTGATGTCGATAATTGGAAGCACATTGCTCAAGCATCCGGCATTAAACTGGATATTAAGTCACAGAAGCGAGTCTTTGTCGGAACGATCCTGACGATCCCCCAAGAATTACTAAAGCAAGAATTGAGACCATCGCCGCCGGCAGTTGTCGTTGAAGTGCTTCAGAGTGCTGTCGAAATTGCCGAAAAAGATTTAGCCAAGCTTCAGAAAGAATTAAATGATGCCGATTGGTGGATGTGGTACTGGGCGATTGTTAGCGGTGTGCTTGGATTATCCTTTCTAGCGGCTCTATTCAGCTATTTTCGGGAGAGGCGCGATCATGATTTATGGTACGGCCAGATGGAACATTTCAGAGAGCAGGCCGCGATCTTGCCTGGGAACTTAATGGACTTCAAGACGCGTGAAGGCAGGGTACTTCATGCAATGATTACTAAAGTTGAATTAATTGAAGAGCATGGCTGTATCGTCAAGCCAGTTATTACCGAAGTTGATTGCACTAAATGTCATATTAGGGTTAATCCGAAGAATTTTCTATCGCACTATTTCAAGCAGCATGCCGCGCCTCTCGTTATTACCACTGAGTGCCTGGTTACCGAGGTGCCTCCTAAGAAGGAAGGCTGCTGAAGCCCGGACAAGGCCGGGGGCCCCAGTGAGTGT
>MEYR01000025.1 GCA_001774075.1 Candidatus Azambacteria bacterium RIFCSPLOWO2_01_FULL_44_84 | reverse complement strand
AATTTGGTTGGCGCCGACTTGGCGCAGAGCTTCTTCTGGAGGAATGTTGCCGAGATTCTCTTTGGCGCCATCGGTTATCAGGTCGGCAAGCTTTGTCGCCAGATTTTGAGTGAGGTTTTGCTGGAATTTGATGTCGGCTCCGACAGCTGTCTGGTTTTTAAGGCCTTGGAGTATTTCCTGATAGTTTTGAGAATCCCCGGCGGCGCTCCGGTTAAAAATTTGAATCTTATTTGAGCGACCGAGCGCGAAAAAGGTGCCGAAAATCAGGCCGAAAGCGGCAATAGAAAAAATTACTGCCATTGGATTCCTGAAAGTTGCAAGCAGTCTGGTCATTGAATGATTTAACATAGGTCTTGACACCCAAGACCTGCCGAGATTATACCACGAAACTAGTTTTTGCTTTATAATGTATCTGTGGATAAATAAGCCTCAAAATTTTGAATATTTCTAGTTGGAAAAAAATCTTGATTTTAGTCTGTTTCAATATCCTTTTAATATTGAGTATAATTTTTTTAGTTTTTAAACAAAAATCTTCGGATAAAACCGATGGTAATATCGAATTTTATTCGACAGTGGAAACAAAACTAGACTATTCTTTGCGCGATCTTCAGAATGAGGCCGTTCTTTATAAAAAAAGAGTTAAAGCGCTCGATAATGACCTGATAAGAGACGGAGATTCCTTCAAAAATTTATTTTATAGTTTTGATAGTCTTTCTAAAATTTACAGCGATTCATCGGCTCCCGACATTTTTGTCGGCAGTTTTACTCCTAAAATTAGCCCGGAATTTGATATTTTTGTTTTTCCAGAATTTTATATTGGGTATTTGAATGAGATGCAGGATATTATGATAGCAGATGGTGTTTTGAGACAGAAAACATTTTTTAATACTAATGATGGCGTCATCTCGTTTTTAGATAATTTTTTGAACTATCTTGTGAATAAAGGCGTGGTGCCCGCAAGTCAGCAAGAACAACTGCATAAAGGTCTTCGGGTAGCATTAGTAATGCTTAAAGAAGAAGCCGTAGAGCAATCGAGCTATTTTAATTTAAACTCGCCTCTAGGATTAGTTACTGCGGACATGTCTACAAGGAAGTCTTTTTCTTTAGTATACGATATTTTGAAGCGCATGATAGCGCTTAATAACGCTTATGCGCAAAGTGAGTGTTATCAAGAGGGTGCCTCAGGGGGCAGTGGTTCAAATTTATGGGCGCCGTGTTGCAATTGCAGAGCGCCTAATGGTCAGCCGATCGGTTGTCTTAACAAAGTTTGTAATGGAGGAGCCGCCATTTGGGATTCGCAGACCGGAATTTGCGGCTGCGGCAGATGATCTAAATATTTTTTGTTAACAGGATCCAATTATCGATACTTAAATTCTCCGCTCGCGTTTTTTCCGAGATATCTAAATCTTTAAATATCGTAATAATTTTTTCTCGGGATATTTTCTTGCCCGCCGAAGCTCCTGAGCGAAGACTGGGTAATTTTTTAACTAAATTTCCGGCCAGTTGTTTTCTGGGCTGGGAAAAACCCGCTTTCAAGATTTCAAAAAATCTCTTTTTAAATTTTTCTGACTGGGCCGCAATAATTTGCCATGGCGAATTATTGCGGCCTTTTGAATAAGGCGTGATTAATAAAATCGCAGAATCAACTTTTGGTTTCGGCCAGAAAACTTCAGCCGGGACGTAATTTATTATTTTTGCCTCGGCAAAAAACTGAACACTCACTGCTAATAAATTCATTTTTGGTTGCTTGGCGCCTGCCCGCCGAAGCCTTGGCGTAGGCGGGCAAATTCGCCTCGCCACCTCTTTTTGCACCATCACAACTATTCGCTCTGGTTGATTTTTTGATTCGAGCCAATTTCTTATCAAAAAATTCGCGATGTTATATGGCAAATTCGCCACGATTTTATATTTACATTGTCGAGTAGGTCGGGCCTCATAGGTCGGACCTACTCGAATTTGGGGACAAAGTGTGGATATATCATCCCAGTTGATTTTGCGGGCATCGGCTTGGGTTACGGACGCGTTTTTGTCATCGGCAAGGGTTTCCTGGAGGATTTTATTCATTAAGATGTCTTTTTCTATCGCGATGACGCGGGCACCGGTCTTGGCGAGTTCCTGAGTCAGAACGCCAAGTCCCGGACCAATTTCAACTATCGTATCGCTTTTTTGGATGTCGGCCGCGCCAACCATTTGCCGCAGGGCTCTTTTTGACAACAAAAAATGCTGGCCCAGATATTTTTCGGGCTTGGCGCCGTATTTTTCAAGCAAATTTTTTATATCGGTGCGATTTGTTAAATCCATAAAAAATAAAATCCAAAGTGACGTAATACGAATTTTAAATGTTATTCTAACGAAATTTCCGGCAAACCAGGAAGTAGAAATTGGACAAATTCTTCTTTGCCCTTTGAATCTTTTGTTACGATGTGAACTTTTCTTTGTAGATTACAGAAATCGCGGCAATTATAACATTGAATCGGCGGGCAAAAGAATTTAAAGGGCAGTCCAATTTTCACTTCCTGGTAAATTTGAGCTATCTTCATAATCATCATAAAGACGGAAATTAACAAGATGCGAAGGCAATTCCGACAAAAAACGCGAGGGCTGGGTCTGGGCAGTCGAGCCCCAGATGCTACGCTTGAGCGCGAACAAAAGCCATAAGTATCTTTTGGCGCGCGTGATACCAACGTAGCAAAGTCGGCGTTCCTCTTCCAGTTCCCGCGCGGAAAAAGCGGCCCGCGAATGAGGGAATAGCCCTTCTTCAAGCCCGGCGATTAATACCGCTTCGAATTCCAGCCCCTTTGCCGAGTGGAGTGTCATCAGATTAAGTTTTTTGACATTCGGGTCGTTTTTTTCCGGCTCCTGCATTAGAGCAACTTCAGCTAAGAAGTTGGAGAGTGCTTCCTCTGGCTGTATTTCAGCGTCGTATTTCATAGCAAGGCCGATCAGCTCCTGTAGGTTTCTCATTCTTGATTCGTATTCCGGCTCGCCGTCGGCGGCGACGCCGGAGAACTTTTGTTTCAGATAGTCCTGGTATTTAATTTTTTTGATTACGGCTTTTATCACATCCGCCGGCTTAAGAGATTTTGCGTCGTCTTTTAGATTTGCGTAATCACTTTTGAAGCTCGCGAATCCTCTTTTGCCAAGAACCGTGGTAATCCTTTTGGCGCTTTCGCTGTCGTTCTCGTTTTGCAGGAGGCGCAAAAAGGCCAGAATATCTTTCACTTCTCTTCTTTGATAAAAACGAACGGCGCCGATGACGCGGTAAGGAATGTTGGCGTAAAGACAGGCCTCTTCAAGGACGCGGGACTGTGCGTTAGTCCGGTACATTATTGCCATTTCGTCCAGCCCGACCTTAAGGGCGTTATGAAGGCCGGTTACTTTGTTAATGATGGCCTCTGCTTCATCTCTTTCGTTCCGAGTGGCGACCACCTCGATTATTTCGCCCGGCGGATTTTCGGTCCATAATGTTTTTTCCTTTCGCTCAATATTTTTGGAAATAATTTCGCGCGCCGCGTTTAAAATGTTCTGGGTCGAGCGGTAATTTTGTTCAAGCATTATGACCTTGGCATCCGGATAATCTTTTTCAAAATTTAAAATGTTTCTGAAGTCCGCTCCCCGCCAGGTGTAAATTGACTGATCCGGATCGCCAATGACACAAAGATTGCGGTTTTTTTGCGCGAGCAAATTTATCAATCGGTACTGCGCGTGGTTGGTGTCCTGGTATTCGTCAACCAAAATATAACGATACTGATTCTGATATTTTTCAAGTATGCTTTCGTTACCGGAAAAAATTTTTACCGGTAGGCGGATCAAATCGTCGAAGTCTAAGGCGTTGCAGGTTTTTAGCTTGTTTTGATAGTTGTCGTAGAATTGTTTGATCTGTTTCTGGTAAAAATTACTTGCAATTTCAAATTCTTCCGGCCCGATAAGTTCGTTTTTAGCGTCTGAGATTTTGTTGAGCATTGACGCCGGTTTGAACTGGTCGGGCGAGAGGTTCATGTCTTTTAAAATTTCTTTCGCCAGGCTTAGCGAATCATCTTCGTCGTAAATAGCGAAATTCTTTTTATAGCCGAGATGGTGGATTTCATTTCTTAAAATTTTAAGACCGAAGCTGTGAAAAGTGCCAATAAACAATCCTGAATTATGAATTATGAATCTTGAATCAAGAAGCTTAGCGACTCGTTTTTTCATTTCCTCCGCGGCCTTGTTGGTAAAAGTGACCGCCAGAATACTGTCGGGGCTGACGCCGGAAGCAATAAGATAGGCAATTCGGTGGGTCAGGGCTCTCGTTTTGCCGGAACCGGCGCCGGCTAAAATCAAGACGGGACCATCTTTTGTTTCTACCGCCTCTCTTTGTTTATCATTTAGGGCTTTTAGGATTTCCATCGTATCTAATATTACACAAATAGCATATAAATAAAATGCCAGTATATTAGGCGGCCAGATGTACTTTTTAGTAGGCTACTTTTGCGAGCGGCCAAGGTGGCCGAAAGCCGAGCGAGCAAAAGTGATCCGAGCCGACTGGCGAGGAGAGCCACTAAGCGAGTCTCGGAGGGACGAGTGAAGGGTGCTAAAAAGTATAACTGGCCGCCTAAGTACTGTGGATAAAGTCGTTGACCGAAAATACCCAAAATGCTATGTTTAATATTGGTTTTCCCGCCGATGGCGGGACAAGTTTGTTCTTATTGATTATCCTTAAATTTTAGCTTATTTATACCAAAATTCAGCAAAAACTGAAGGGTTTGGGATCAAAGTTTGGTTTTGGACTCAGCTTTCTAAACAATCTATTTAAAAACTACCCCATCTGGGGAAGTTTAGTTTTTGTTTTGTTTGCGGTAGTCGTCATGAACTCTTTCGGTGTCGGCAGTTTTGCGCCCGCCTTGGGTGGCGGTCCTATCGGCGGCGAACTGACCGAAATAGTGTCTTCTCCCAGCGTTGTGTCTCAAAGCGATCTTTTCGGCACCCAGACTCTGGCGGCCTCTATTGACCCAGCCATTACCGATTTGGAAATCGACAGTTTTGATTCTTCGCTTCAGACTACGGGTGAGGACGCTCTCTTTCCTTCCAGTAACCCGGAAACTCAATCGTCAACGCCTCCTCCAGCTTCTATACCCACAAGAACTCAAACGCCGTCTTACTCTTACGGGCCAAACCTTGGAGGCTATTTTATTTTTCCAACTATTGGATATAACCGAGGTATCTTGCATTATTACAATGCCATTGATATTTCAGCCGGTAATCAATGCCTCAATGAAAATATTCCGGTCTTCACGGCGGCTTCTGGCGTAGTAACCGCGACCTATCCAACTGTAAGCACCAGCCGTTACGCCAACGGCGGTTATGGCAACAATGTTATAATTTTGCATCCCAATGGCGTTTATACTCGCTATACTCATTTGAGAAATATTTTGGTCATAGCCGGCCAATACGTAGGTCAAGGCAGTATTATCGCATTTATGGGCGGCTATCCGGGACAACCGGGCAGCGGTAATTCAACCGGTTGCCACCTGCATTTTGAAGTCCGCGGCGCCAGAAATCCCTTCATTAGATAGGCTACAAATGTACCAATATCTGCAAATTTACGAATAGAATATTTGTATATTCGTAATAATTTGTAGATTCGTAATCTAGACTTCCTCTTTTGTCCTGTATGCCAATGCCTCAGCAATGTGCTGGTGCGTTATATTTTTCTCGCCTGCCAGATCCGCAATCGTGCGGCTGATTTTAAGAAGCCGGTGGTAGCCACGAGCCGAAAGGCCCATGCTAATCACAGCGCCCTTAATCGTTTGCTCACCTGCCGCGTCAAGCGCGCAGTATTTTTTAATATGGCGAGCTGTCATTTCTTTGTTCGTTAGGAATTTTTCATCGGCGAAACGCTTTAATTGGATTTCCCGCGCTATTTTTATCCTTTCTCTCATAATCTCACTTGATTCGGTCGGCGCGTCTGAAGTTAATTTTTCATATTCAACCCGTGGCACCTCAATATGGAGATCAATCCTGTCCAGCAACGGCCCGGAAAGTTTTCTTTTGTATCTGGTTACCTGATGCGGTGCGCAAACGCATTCCTTGCGCGTGTCGTTTAAATAGCCGCATGGGCAAGGGTTCATTGCTGCGACTAAAAGAAACCGCGCCGGAAAAGTCAGGCTTTCCTGGATGCGCGCAATTTTTACCTTTCCTTCTTCAAGCGGCTGTCTCAAGTTTTCAAGAACGTCGCGGTTGAATTCGGGGAATTCATCAAGAAATAAAACGCCTCGGTGCGCCAAACTGATTTCCCCCGGTTTTGGCCAGGTGCCTCCGCCGATAAGGGCAATTCCTGAGGAGGTATGATGCGGAGCGCGAAACGGCCGACGCGAAAGAAAGGGCTCGTCTTCCGATAAAAGTCCTGCCACGCTCCAAATTCGTGTAGCCTCAATTGATTCCTCATCCGTCAGCTCCGGTAAAATAGAGTTCAAGGCGTTTGCCAGAAGCGTCTTGCCGGATCCCGGCGGTCCGTACATCAGAATATTGTGGTTGCCGGCCGCGGCGATTTCTATCGCCCGCTTGGCCTGTTCCTGGCCTTTGATATTGGTCATGTCGTAGTCCGGTATTTCTTTCCGGATTTTTCTCATGTGCTCCTTCGTCGGCTTTATAAGTTCTTTGCCCTCAAAGTGCTTCAGTAATTGGTTTAAATTGTCCGCGCCTATTATTTCAATATTTTTAATCATCGCGGCCTCACCGGCATTTTCGGCGGGAACAAAAACCGATTTTAAGCCGCGGTCCCGCGCTTCCATTACAACCGATAGGATTCCGTTCACCCGCCTGATATTGCCGTCTAAAGCCAACTCGCCCACAAAAAGTTTTCCTTTCGGATCAAATTTAGTTTGTTCTGAAGCAAGCAAATAGCTCAAGGCAATCGGCAGGTCGTACGACGGCCCTTCTTTTTTAAGGTCAGCCGGTGCCAAGTTCACGGTGATGCGCTTGTTGCGCTGAGTGGGAGAGGCGGCGCCGGAGTTTTTTAAGGCGGCCGAAATTCTGTCTTTTGATTCTTTGACCGCGGTGTCGGGAAGTCCCACAATG
>MEYR01000024.1 GCA_001774075.1 Candidatus Azambacteria bacterium RIFCSPLOWO2_01_FULL_44_84 | reverse complement strand
ACGGTCGGTTGAATTAAAGTTTTTTTCGCGATATCCCAGGCCGTTACGCCTTCATCGGGACGCGCTTGATCTTCAAATTTTTTTACCAGGTCAGAATAGTCCGTTTCTTTCCAATCGCCAGAAAAATCAATTTCTTTATCTTCATATCTTACTGTCGCATTGCCATTGTTGATCTTTTTTACGACTGTTTGCAGCAGATTTTTTATAAATGTCTTCAGATATTCGGAATTTTCATAGGCAATGTAAGCCTCAAGCATTGTGAATTCCGGATTGTGCGACGCGTCTATGCCTTCGTTGCGGAAATTCTTGCCAATTTCATAAATTTTTTCCCATCCACCGATCAGCATGCGCTTCAGGTAAAGTTCGGGAGCAACGCGCAAGTAGAGCTCAAGATCAAGGGTGTTTAGGTGGGTTTTAAACGGCTTAGCGGCAGCGCCTCCGGCCAAGTTTTGCAATATAGGAGTTTCAACTTCCAGAAAGCCGCCGCCGTCAAGATAATCTCTTATAGCTTTGGTTATTACCGAGCGGTTAAGAAGTTTTTTCTTGGTTTCCGGGTTCATTAAAAGATCGAGATATCTCCTCCGGAACCGTTCTTCAACGTCTTGTAGGCCGTGCCATTTTTCTGGCAAAGGCCGCAAAGTCTTGGCCGCCATCGCGAACCGTTGTGCCTTGATTGTTTTTTCGCCGAGTTTTGTTTTTAAAACCGTTCCGCTAACTTCGATAAAATCGCCTATATCAAAATAATCCAGAAGATTTTGATATGCCGTTTTTTCTAGAGCCTCTTTGCTGAAAAGAAGCTGGATGCGTCCGGAAAAATCTTCCAGATCGGCGAAAGTAATGCCGCCGTGGGTTCTTAACGTTTTTATCCGGCCGGCGGTGAGGACCGATTTTTTTGTAATCCAAAACAGCAGAAATTTTTCCAGGATTTCCCCGACGGTCTGAGCGCGGCTAATTTTGGCAGGGTAAGCGACAAGTCCGGCCTTTTCAAGGGCCTGTAATTTTTTGATCCGTGTTTCCCTAAGTTCTTCTAACGAAGTCATACGTTTACGCTAATATGATACTAATATACTATTTGTATTAATGATACTAATAATCATACGAATTTTATTAGTATTTTATTTGTATCATTCGCATGTATTAGTATATTGGTATCGCACTACTCTATTTTAATGATTTTATATTTCGCTATGCCTTTGGGAGTTTTTATTTCAACTTCGTCGCCCATCTTTTTTCCCAGGAACGAGCGTCCGAGCGGCGATTCGTTTGAGATTTTACCTTCTGCCGGCCGGGCTTCTTCCGAGCCGACAATAACAAAACGTTCAATGCCGTTATCCGCTGATTTAACTTCTATGGTTGAGCCGATTTCAACCGTGTCCTTTTTTTGCGGCGTCTCGATAACTACGGCGTTTTTTATGATTTCTTCCAATTCCGCGATGCGCACCTCATTCATCGATTGCGCCTCCTTAGCTTCAATGTACTCCGCGTTTTCAGAAAGATCTCCGAGTTCTTTGGCGTCCTGAAGCCTTTTCGCGATTTCCTGGCGCTTGATAGTTTTTAGCTCCTTTGACTCTTGTCTCAATCGTTCAAGACCCTCCTGACTTAAATAAGTTTGTTGTGCCATAAATCTCTAAAATTTATAGAGCGAAACTCATAAATTTTAGAAAGATTTATGAGCCCCCCGCTCTAATTTTGCCTTTTAATTAATAAATATGTTGTTTAATAAAGTAAATAAATTTTATCTCTTGCGAACCGCGCGCCGCGAATAGCGGCATCCTGTAAAGGGCGAAGCGGTTCGCCGTGGCACAACTTGCAAAATTGGAGCTGGGGTCGCCACATATTAATAAATTTATGACTCCTATCTTAGCATATTCTCCGGCTGATTGAAATACCATTCAAAGACGTCCTTAGCAATAGGAACGGCTGCTGAAGAACCCTCTCCTGCTCCGTCCACCACAATTGCCAGGGTAAGTCGCGGATTTTCATAAGGAGCGAAACCGACAAACCACGCGTTGCTTTTGCTGTTAGCGGAACCAAACTGGGCAGTACCGGTTTTTCCCGCCGTTTCAAACGGCAAGGCGGAAAGAAGATGCGCCGACCCCTCATGAACCGCTTGCCGCATTCCTTCTCTTACTATTTTTAAATTTTCCGGATCAATAAAATTTTCGCGGATAGAATTTGATTTGAATTCGCTTAAAATATCGTCCTCCGGGCTTGAAATACTTCTCACGATTCTTGGTTGCCAGAGTGTGCCGTTGTTTGCTATCGCCGCGATGGCTGAAGCCATTTGAAGAGGCGTTACCATTAAATCCCCTTGTCCTATTGACACGTTATAAGTATCACCGGTAAACCAATCTTCTTTTCTGACTTTTTTCTTCCAATCCGGTGTCGGCACGAGTCCGGGCTTTTCACCGTTAAGATCGATGCCGAGCACCGAACCAAGGCCAAATAATGAAAGATATTTGTCGATTTTCTCGATACCAAGGCCTTTAATATTTTTGTAACCGCCGCCGATAGTGTAGAAATAAACGTTAGCCGAAACCGCGATGGCGCTACGCATATCCACGTAGCCGTGGGCTTTCCAATCTTTAAAAATGTAAACGATATCGGGGTCATATTGGTTAGGAATTGATATATAGCCGAGAGTATCATCAATTTGTTTTATGGGGTCAATAATTTTTTCCTGTAACGCGGCCGAAGCAATTAGTGGCTTTACCGTAGAACCTGCCGGATAAAGGCCGGAAATCGCCCTGTTAAAAAGAGGCCGCTCAGGATCTGAGGTTATTATTTTGTATTTCGAAACGGTGAGGCCCCTGCTAAAATCGTTACCGTCGGGACTTGGCAGACTCACCAAAGCCAGCACTTCTCCGTTTCTCGGGTCTAGCGCAACTGCCGCCGCCCCTGATCCCTTCCAGGCGATTTTGGTGTTTTTTAAGGAATTGTAAAGCACTTCCTGTAAACCGCCGTCTATCGATAGAATAAGATTATTGCCAGGGACGGATTCTTCGGCAATTACTTGATTTAAAACCGCGCCATTTGAATTGAGTAAAGTGGCGCGTTCGCCTTTTTTACCGCGCAATTCTTTTTCGTATTTCGATTCAAGACCAAATGAACCTATTGAATCGGTCAGAAAATAGTAATTATCGTCCATGATGTCGCTTTTCGCGACTCTTCCCAGATATCCCAGCATATGAAAAAAAGCTGGTCCATTTTTGTAATTACGAATAGCGCTTTTCTCAATTACAAGACCTGGAAATTCTTCGCTGCGCGCTTCGAAAGCCAGAACTTTTTCTTCTCCGATATTGCTTTGTAATATGACAGGATCAAGCATATTGTCGTCCAGACCAGCCAGGCCCTTTTTCAGAGTATCGGCCGAGATATCTATAATTACGGCGACGCTATCAAACATGGCGTCCAATTCCACGCCGTTTTTCGGTAAAAATTTCGTGATTGTGAGTAAATTAAAAACCGGAACGTTTTCAACAAGCGCTTTATTGTTTCGGTCGTAAATTATGCCGCGTAAAGCCTGTTGGGGCCAAAAACGCACATTATTACTTTGAGCTTTTTTGGTATAGTAGTCTCCCTTCACGACATTAAGCCAAAAAGCGCGCCCCAAAAGAACGGCTAATATGATAAAAGAAAATAAAAAAAGCGCCCAAAAATTTTTTGGGTTCAGGTGATTTTCAACTTTGCTGTCGTCGTCAAGAAAAATCGACCTAGATTCGTGACGGTCCAGTAACAGCTCTTCAGGTTCTATTTGAAAATTTGATAGTTTTTTTGCCATTCTTGCTTAAATTCTTGAACAGAGTCCTTAAATAGTAATTTAAAAAATCCTAAGATAATTATTGGTGTTATTATTAGTTCTAATAAAAATCCGAATGTATTGAAAAAAGAAGCCGGCGATTCATAAAATCCTTCTTTTAATAAAACTGCTAAGTTGACAAACACTAAGAACAATATTCGTTCAATGATTACGGCTAAAATTCCAAGAATGATTATATTTTTGATACGGCGGCTGGATAGAAAAAACCGATGTCCCAAAGTTATTATAACCACAAGAGTGATAAAAACTAAACTCGAAATTCCGAAATAGAGAGTTTTGTTTAAATCAATGATAAAACCGGCAAACCAGACCGCCGGCAACGTGAATGAAATTTCCTGCGTCAAGGCTAAAGCAATCACGAAAGCTAAAATCAAATTCACCCCCATGTAAGATGGATTCAGAAAAGAA
This sequence comes from Candidatus Azambacteria bacterium RIFCSPLOWO2_01_FULL_44_84, assembly GCA_001774075.1. GTDB lineage: Bacteria > Patescibacteriota > Minisyncoccia > UBA10092 > UBA10092 > 2-02-FULL-45-18. The sequence goes on along the minus strand of MEYR01000024.1, from coordinate 3,198 downwards.
AGCTGTATTATGGCACAAGCCAGTAGAATTATAAATAAGAAAAATTTCCGCATTACGGGATAATTATAAAGACATGCTCCAGTCTTGACCAATCAATTAAGCTTTTCAAGTGAGCGATTTTAAATATCTGATTTTGGCCAGACTCGATCACGGCTATTTTACCTACCACAAGCCCTTTGGGCCAGATGCCATCTTGCCCGGAGGAAATAATCGTTTCATCGATTCCCAGATCTTGGGATTTCGGAACTAGGTCTAAAATAAGATCCGAACCTAAACCGCGAGTCAGACCGGCGACTCTGGAAATTTGGGTTACGGAACTTATCTTGGTTCCCGTGTCAAAAATCGCGCGTATTTGACTTGTTCTTTCATTGGCTAAAATTATCTGGCCCACGATATTACCACCTCCGGCCAGTACCGTCATGCCAACAGCAAGGCCGTCTAATGCGCCTGCATCAATGATAAAAGATCGGGAATTTTGATAGTCGCGGCTGATAATATTTGCGCCTATCAGATTTCTACGATATTCATTGGCAAAATTTAGTTGTTTCTTAAGGCTTTCGTTTTCACTTTTCAAGTCCGAAATATCGGCAAGCGCCGATTCCAATTCCAGATTTTTTTGTATTAATTCCTGATTTTTCAGTTTCAATTCCCTGATATTAAACAGCGCGTCAGTCCAAAAGGTATAAAAATCGCGCAAGCGACTTATCAATATCTGAAAAGGCGCTGAAGATGTGGCAATAATGGAATGACTGGTTGCTACGACCTTGCTTTGATCGAAAAAAACAATGCTAAAAGTCAAAAAAAATAAGCTTAAAAAAATTAAAAAACCAGAACGATTTAAATTCATAATTTTCCCTACTAATTACGAATTTTTCCGAATTACAAATATTCGTAATTCGTGAATATTAGTAATTCGTAGGACTTAATTAATTAAGATTTCTCGTAGATTATCGACGTCTTCTAAAATGATGCCGCATCCCCGCACTACCGCGGTCAGCGGATCGTCTACCACGCGTGTGGGTATTTCTGTTGATTTTTGAATAAGGACATCTAGGCCTCTTAAAAGGCTTCCGCCACCGGCCAAGATAATCCCTCGTTGCATCAGATCAGCCACCAATTCCGGAGGAGTTTCTTCAACCGCGTCTTTCACGGCGTCGATTATAGTGTTAATTGACCTTTGTATGGCTTCCCGGATATGACCGTCGTTGACAATCACTTCTTTTGGCAAACCGGTAACAAGATCGCGGCCTTTAATTGACGCCTCAAGTTCCTCTCTTAGTTCATAAGCCGAACCAATGGCGATTTTTATGTCTTCTGCGGTTTTCTCTCCCAAAAGAAGCTTAAATTCATCTCTGGCGTATTGTATTATATCTTGGCTCATCTGGTCTCCTGCGACACGCAGATTTTTGGCCACCACCATGCCGCCCAGGGAAATAACCGCGATATCGGTCGTGCCGCCACCGATATCGACAATCATGTTTCCGCAAGCGTCGCTTATGGGCAAGCGCGCTCCGATTGCAGCGGCCATCGGTTCTTCTACCAAATAAATTTCTCTCGCTCCCGCATTTCTAGCAGCGTCTTCTACCGCTCTTCTTTCCACTTCAGTGACGCCGGATGGTATACCTATGACTACTCTGGGCCTCACCAGAAAACTATATGTGTCTTTGTGGGCCTTATTAAAAAAATAGCGCAACATTTGTTCCGTTACTTCAAAGTCGGATATCACGCCTTCAACCAGTGGCCTTACAGCCACGATATGTCCCGGCGTGCGTCCGACCATATTTTTTGCTTCATTGCCCACAGCGAGTACCTGGTCCGTCTTTTTATTAATAGCCACTACCGACGGCTCGTTAATAACAATTCCTTTGCCCCTTACGTAAACCAAAGTATTGGCTGTACCCAGGTCAATCCCGATGTCTCTTGAAAAAATTTTGAATAATCTATTTAACATGCCAATTTTGTCTAAATTTTAGCTCCGTAGCTAAAATTTAGCTACAGAATTGAGCACCCAGCACATAAGGCGTTATGTGTTGGGTAAGGTTTTGTTACTAAAGTTTTAGAGAAACTTTAGACAAATCCCTTATCTTCATGAGGCTGGTCTTTTCTTCTTTCCTCGATTTTAACTCCATCGAGGCCTTTTCCAGAGTTTTAGCGCTTACAACAATTCTTAAGCATATGCCGATTAAATCAGCGTCGGCAAATTTTTCGCCTACTGACATTTGATCTCTGTCATCATAGAGAATATTAATGCCCTGCTTTATCAAGCCATTATAAATTTTGTCAGAGGCTTTTTTGACCCTATCACCGGTTTTCCCCAAGGTCACAAGATGGGCTCGGAAAGGCGAGGCAGCTTTTGGCCAGACGATACCTCTATTATCGTGGCTCGTTTCAACAATCGCGGCTATTAACCGGTCAAGGCCGATGCCGTATGAACCCATGATGGCAAGTTTCTTTTGGCCTTTTTCCTCAAAATAAATGTTGAAGGGTTTGGAATATTTATATCCCAGTTTAAAGGTATGGCCGAGCTCTATCGCTTTTTTTCCGTTTAGTTCGTCTTCTCCGGCGAGGGAAAGCGCCATAAACTCATGCGACTCGCTGCCGCCCATGATGCCTGAGTCGGCTTTGACAGGTATGATTTTGACTTCAAGACGTTTAAATATTTTTTCGTATGCCTCAATGATTTTTTTGTAAGTCTGGTCAAGGTCTTTTTCGTTCTTATCGAATGAATAAGCGTCCTGCATCACGAATTCCCTAAGACGTAAAAGCCCGCCTCGCGGCCTTTCTTCATCGCGTATTTTCACCTGGAATTGATTAAGCAGTAAAGGCAGATCAGTGCCGGAAGAAATATAATGTGCCGCGGTTTCGGCTATCGCCTCCTCGTGAGTCATCGCCAGAACGAAATCCTGATTTTCCCGGTTTTTAATGCGCCAAAGTTCTCTGCCGATTTCATGAAAACGCCCTGTTTTTTTCCAGATCTCGGCGGGGTGGATTATAGGCATACTAACTTCCTGCGCTCCGACTGCCGCCAACTCTTCTCTTATAACATTTTCAATATTCTTAAAGACGCGAAAACCTAAAGGAAGAAGGCTGTAAACGCCGGACATCATTTGTTTTATAAATCCGCCGCGGGTCAGAAGTATCTGATTCTGGCTTTCCGCTCCACTAGGAGCTTCTCTTAGGGTTTTACCAAAAAGTTGT
>MEYR01000023.1 GCA_001774075.1 Candidatus Azambacteria bacterium RIFCSPLOWO2_01_FULL_44_84 | reverse complement strand
TTCGTAATTCGGGAACATTAGTAATTCGTAGGTCTAGGCGATATTGATATTTTAACATTATTGATAATTTGATACAATCAAAACATGAAAACTAAGCATTTATACGTTATAGCCTTTGTTTTGGTTGTCGCCATCGCGATTTTTTTCCGTTTCTGGCAGATAACTTCTATTCCCACGGGCCTTTATCCCGACGAGGCGATGAACGGCGTGGATGCGCTTGATTCGCTTAAATCGGGGAATTTCTCAGTTTTTTACCCGAACAATAATGGCCGCGAAGGCATGATTATTTGGCTTGACGCTCTGGCTATTAAGGCATTTGGTATAACGCCCTGGGCGCTGCGCGTCTTTCCGGCTCTTGCCGGAGTGTTAGCGGTGTTGGGGCTTTATTTTTTGCTTAAAGAGCTTTTTGAGATACGAATCGCGCTAGCTGGATCATTTTTTATGGCGACCGGATTTTGGGCAGTGCTTTTCAGTCGGATCGGTTTTCGGGCAAGCCTGATGATTCCATTTATACTTTTTGCCTTTTATTTTTTATTAAAAGGTTTTCGGACAACCAGGTTTTTACATTTTATCATCGCGGGAATCTTGTTCGGCTTTGGTTTTTATACCTATCTCGCTTTTCGTTTCGCTCCAATTCTTGCTTTAATAGTATTCTTGCCGCTTTTAATTAAGTCTAAGTCCAATAAATTGTTGATTGGCGCGGCGATATTTGCCGTCTTTTCAACCATGGTCGCGCTACCCTTGGGAATCTATTTTTTTAATCATTCGGTTGATTTTTTCGGCCGCGCTGGCCAAGTTTCCATATTCAATGAATCGTCGCCCGTGAAAGCTTTGGCAGTTAATCTGGTAAAAACGCTCGGAATGTTTAATTTTGCGGGCGATTTTAATTGGCGCCATAATTTTTCGGGTTCCCCCCAACTTTTCTGGCCGGTTGGAATTCTTTTTCTTTATGGCGTTTATTTGGGCGCCAGGCGGCGCCAATTTGCTGAAAGATTTTTATTTTCATGGTTTTTAATTTTTCTTTTCCCGGCGATTTTTTCTTCTGAAGGATTGCCCCACGCTTTAAGATCTTTGGCGCTTGCGCCTATCGCCTATGCTTTCGCGGGATTAGGGCTTGTGGATGCTTATCAAAAAATCCAAGATTATTTCAACAAAAAGCTGGCTGATAAAAATTTTGAGGCTTATTTTGTCCAGCTTCGTCGCCTTAAAAAAGAAGTTCTTGTTTTATTTTTGATTTTTCTTTTTTTAGTCGCGATTTTTGAATCCAGTAAATATTTTGTTTCTTGGGCTATCAATCCTGAAACTCGCGACGCGTTTTCTGAAAATTATGTCAAAGAGGCTGAATATCTCAAAAAATTGCCCGCGGATATTAATAAATATGTTATAGTTAACGCGCCTGGCGCAATTGCTCGAGGCGTGCCAATGCCGGCAATGACCGCTATGTTCTTACTATGGGGCAAAGATGAAGTAAAGTATATTACTCCTGATTTCGCGAACTTCGAAAACGTAAAACGCGGCAGAAACGGCGCGGTTATTGTGCCATTGCAATTTAATTTTGATTTATTTGACGTTCTGCGAAAACAGTTTAAGGATGTTAAAATAGAAATAATAGATATTAACGCGGGAGCAATTATAATCCCGTAAAATAATGAAAAAAAATAATTTTATCGTGTTTTTGCTTCTTTTATTGTTCGGTTTTTTATCTGTTTTAAGTATGTGGAACGATTCGGCGATAGTGGATGAAGGGCCGCACTTGCCGGCCGGCTATTCTTACCTTACCCAAAAAGATATGCGGCTAAATCCCGAACATCCGCCGCTTTTGAAAGATCTGGCGGCTATTCCGCTTTTATTTATGAACATCAATTTTCCGTCGCAGATTAAGTCCTGGACGGATGACATTAATGGCCAGTGGGATTTTGGGCATTATTTCCTTTATAATTCCGGCAATGACGCGCAAAATATGATGCGGGCCGGGCGCCTGCCGATAATTTTAATAAGCCTGCTGTTAGGCTTCTTTGTTTTTAAATTCGCAAGCGAGCTTTGGGGTAAAAACATCGGGTTTCTGGCGCTTTTTCTTTATGTTTTTTCGCCGACGATTCTGGCGCATACCCGTTTCGTGACGACTGACGTCGGCGCTGCCGCCGGATTTTTCATCAGTTATTATTATTTTTACAGATGGCTTAAGTCGCCTACTTTAAAAAACTCGCTGTTTTTCGGCATTGTCTTCGGCCTGGCTCTGCTGACTAAATTTTCAACAATTCTTTTGCCGCTAATTTTCGCTTTTTTGATTTTTATCTGGTTTCTGGCGAACAAAAAAAGAGTGCTGGAATCGGCGAAACTTTACATAGGAGGGTTTATTCTATCGTCAATTGTCGCGCTTTTTGTCGTCGGGATGGTTTATGTATGGCACGTCTGGAATTATCCTCCGGAGCGTCAATTGAATGGCACTATCTTTACGCTTGGCTCTTTTGGTTTTCAGCCGGCTGTCGATTTTGTCGTGTGGCTTGTAAAAAGTAATTTTATATTTTCCAGGGCTCTGGGCCAGTACTTTCTCGGAGTTTTGATGGTTCTCCAGCGCCAGGCCGGAGGCAATACGACTTATTACTTGGGAGAAATTTCGGGTACGGGTTCTGTTTCTTACTTTCCACTGATGTATCTGGTAAAGGAGCCCGTGACGTATATTTTGCTAGTACTCTTTGCTTTATGGCTTTTTGTGAGAGATCTTAAAAACTCCTATTCTAATGTTCTCAAGAACATTAGAATAAACATTTTAGATAATTTTGTTGAGCTCGGGGCGCTCGCGGTTATCGTAGTTTACTGGTTTGTTTCTATTCGCTCTAACCTGAATATCGGCGTGAGACACCTAATCCCTACCCTGCCGTTCATTTATTTGCTTACCGCCAGACAAGTGGGCTTTTGGATAAAAGCGACGACGGAACGCATCAGCAATTATCAAGGATTCTTACAGGTCTGGGGGCTTTATTGGCGCAGTTTTAAGAGGATTCTGATTATCTTTGTTCTTCTGCTTTGGGCGTCGCTTTCTGTTGTTTTTACGTTTCCGGCATTTCTCGCCTACTTCAACGAATTCGGCGGAGGTCCTAACGGCGGCTATAAAATCGTGACTGATTCAAACTTGGACTGGGGGCAGGATCTTTTGCGCCTCTCGCGGTTTGTAAAACAAAATAACATCCAGAGCATAGGCGTGGATTATTTCGGCGGCGGAGACGTGGGTTATTATATGGGAAATACCGCTCGGATGTTTGACCGCGAAATTCCTCAAAGGGGTTGGCTTGCGGTTTCAGCGACATTTCTTCAAGTCGCCTGTCAGCCGCAATATGTCGGCAGCTGCCATTATAACCAGCGCTCTTATGTCTGGCTTGATCAATACAAACCGGTTGCGAAAATCGGCTACTCGATTTTTATTTATAAAATAGAATAAGACAATTTAGGCTCACCCGATATCTTTTCTCTCAACCCGCTCCGGCCGCTCTCCCTCGACGGTGAGTGCTCGGGACGTCGAACCGCTGCGGCGCCTGCGCTTGTCCTCGCCACGGCGGGGTTTTTGATGAGCTTATTATTATTATATCAAAAACCGCCAAGCCCGCCTGCTCGGAAGGTTTCGGAAAGAAACATCGGGTTCGCTTTATTAACTTTTATTTCAACTTGTAAAAAATTCTGTCGGGGATTCTTAAATCGATGTATTCCAGTCGGAAGCGTTTTGATTTTATCGCCTCGTCTAGTGTCGCGACCAATGTTTTCAATAAGCTGTCGGGCGTTTTTGCCGATTCCATGTAAATTGACCAATTCTGTCCTGTTATCGCTTCAATCGGCGCAGTCTGACCATTAAGTTTATAAAGCGTTACGCTGATTTTTTCGGTTTCTGAAAGCTTATCCCGGAAATCGGCCAGGAATTTTAACAGATCGGGGCGCAAGACGGTTTGTCCCAGATCGACTTGCGGATTTTTCATGTCTTGTATTTTCAATACAAGCGAACCTTCGCTCTCCGACGCCGGCATGAAAATAATTCCGTCAGCGTCTATGTAATAACAACGGCTTTGCGCGGCGCACCAGATTCCTACCTGCTCGCGCATATTAAACTCGATGCTTAGGGTATGGAAAAATTTTTTTCTGATGACAACGTCGCGAATTTCCGGAAATGACACCGACAAGTTCTGGGCCAGCCGTTTTTTGGAGACCAGAATAAGATTTTTTTGCAGCATCGGCGCGAGGCCATACATGAACTTTATTTTGGAGTATAGTTTCAGGTCGTTTACGATTTGCGCCGCTTCCTCGGCGGTTATTTTATCCGGATGATTAATGCTAATATTCCTTATCTCAAAAACCGGCGAAAAATAAACGGCCCACAACAAAGCGCTTAAAATGAAGAGTCCGAAAATACCGGCGAATATTTTTTTTCGCGATTTTTTTTTCGCTTCCTGATCCAATATGGGATAGCGGTAATAGCGTGATGAAGGCATGTGTTAAAAAATCACAAATTACAAACTTATAGGTAAATTCGTTTTATGAGGGGGTTGATGCGGGTTATGACTTCATAATTTATGGTGCCGATTTTTTGCGCAATGTCTTCCGGCGTGATTTTTTCTTTTCCCTGTTTACCAATTATAATCACTTCATCTCCCATTTTGATGCCGGGAATTTTGGAAATGTCCGCGACGACCATGTCCATACTCACCCTTCCCAGAATTTTAGCCCGCTTGCCTTTTATCAGGATTTCGCCAATTGATGACAAGCCTCGGTCAAATCCATGCCAATAACCCACGGGTATAATGGCAACGCGCGATAGTTTTGAAACCTTCTCGGTAAGATCATAGCCAACATACGAACCGGATTCTAGATTTTTTACTTCCCCTATTATAGATTTCCATGACAAAGCCGGTTGCAGTTGGACTTTAAGACCCTTTTGATTTTGTCTCCCTTCGAGAGATCCCCCGTAGGGAGACCAGCTGGGCAGAGTCATCTGAAGTTCGGTTTCTCTTGTCGAGAACATCCCGTAAAGACCTATGCCGACGCGCACCAAATCGAAATGCGAATTCGGATAAAGCAAAGTTCCGGCCGTAGCGCAGGCGTGGCGCAAATAGTTGTTGAATCCGGCTTTTTTTAGAATGGCATCCGCCTTTTTGAAATCCTTAAGCTGTTTTAAAGTATAAAAAGGATAGAGGCGATCCTTGGCGGAAGCCAGATGGGTATAGATACCCTCAGGAGAAAGTTTAAATAGTTTAAGAAGTTTAATAAGTCGGGGTAAATCTTTTAAGAAAAAACCCTGGCGGTGCATTCCGGTGTCTATTTTTATGTGAAATTTCGGCCGAGTTTTTAAAGCGCTAATTTCCTTAATTAACTCAAAACTAGAACTTGTTAAACTGATATCGTTCTGAGCGGCTTCGGGCAAGCGAGCTGGCAATGTATATCCAAGCACTAAAATGGCCCCTTTAAGGCCTTTTTGGCGTAATTTAAGGCCTTCTACGATGGAATCCACCCCAAACCAATCCACCTTGTTTTCGACAGTTCTGGCAAAGTCAATCAAGCCATGGCCGTAAGCGTTGGATTTTATGACTGCCATAAGTTTGGTCTTTGAAGAAATAATTTTTCGGAACTGGGCGATGTTGTTCCGGATTGCCTTTTTGTCTATCTCAAGCCAGGTGCGTAAACTGTTTTTTGGATGTTTTTCTGCCATTGGTTTTAACATAACAAAAAAAATCCCTTTCGGGAAATAAATCCGTTTGAGATTTGATTTTTGAGTTTTTATTTGATGCATCCTTCCAGGGCGGGCGGAATTTTTATAGTGCCGTCTTTTTGTTGGTAATTTTCCATAATAGCGATGATCATTCTGCCGATGGCGAAAGCCGTGCCATTAAGAGTATAAACCAGCTCGTTTTTGCCGGTATTTTCGTTTTTGAATTTGACGTTAAGGCGTCGCGACTGAAAATCGGTGTCGTTGGAGGTTGAATGGGTTTCGCGGTATTGGTTTTGACCGGGAAGCCAGACCTCGATGTCGTATTTATTCGCGGCCTGTACTCCAAGATCGCCGGTGCAGATCTGAAGCACGTGATAAGGCAGGCCGAGAGCCTGCATAAATTTTTCTTCCATTGAAAGAAGAAGTTCATGTTCTTTTTTGGCGTCTTCGGGCCGGACGAAACTGAACATTTCTACTTTATCGAATTGGTGGACGCGCAAGATGCCTTTGGTGTCTTTGCCGTATGAGCCGGCTTCTCGCCTGAAGCAGGAAGAAAATCCGGCGTAGCGCATGGGCAGTTTTTTAATGTCGAGAATCTCGTTTATGTGCATCGCGCCTATCGCCTGCTCTGACGTTCCTATTAGATACAAATCATCTTTTTCTAAGTGGTAAACTTCCTCTTCGCCATGATCTAAGTAGCCCATCCCCCGCATGGCTTCTGGTTTTAGAAATACCGGCGGGACTATAGGGATAAAACCTTCTTTTTTTAGAATATCAAAAGCAAATCGGACTAAGGCAAATTCCAAATCGACGGCGTCGCGCAGAATATAACCAAAGCGTGAGCCCACAGCTTTGCCGGCGCGCTCGGTGTCTATCCAGCCGAGTCTCTCTCCCAGCGCCACGTAGTCTTTGACCGGAAAATCAAATTGCGGTTTCTCGCCTACTTCCCTTAAAACTACGTTTTCTGTTTCGTCTTTTCCGACTGGCACTTCCGGCAGGGGCAAGTTTGGCAACTTGAACATTAATTCATTGAGCTTGCTCTGAACTACTTTCTGATCCTTTTCGAGTTTGGCGAGCTTGATTTTAATTTCTTTACCGCGTTCAATATTTTTTTCCTGCGCCGCTTTTTTGCGTTCAACATTCAATTTTTCAATTTCCTGCTCCAATTTTCGGTTTTTTTCATCCAACTCTAAAATCAAATCTAAATTAGCTTTAAAACCCTTGGCTTGAATGCCTTTCTCAACCTCTTTTTTGTTTTCACGAATTAATTTAATGTCTAACATTATTGTGATTAGTTTATTGTCCTATTTTTTACTTCTTCTTCACCTTTTCTAAACAGCTCTTTTACAGCCTCTTCATTAGTAAGTAAATTTTTTAGTAACTCATTCCCCATATCTTCTCCCTTTTTATTTTCAGAATTTACAATTGTTAAGAGTCGATTTAAGGATACTACATTATCGAGCCTTTCTTTCCCTTTTGTCGTTCGCGCTTTATCAAAGAGATAGCGTGAAGCTTCTTCGGCTCCTGCTATAATTTCTTCTTTCAAACCCGGAAATTGTAAATCAACCATATATGACAGTTCTTGGTCTCTTTCTTTAAAATACCTATCAATCTTATCTTTCGCGAAGCTCAATCGCTTTTCACGTTGTTCTTCGGTTTCCGGCGGATTTACTGGAATTTCTTGTAAATTTGACTTTGGCGCGCCTTCTTCTTTCATAAATAGTTATTTTTATATTTTAGGACGCATTGTTGGAAATAGAATGATTTCCCGTAGGCTGTGAGAATCGGTCAATAAGGCGGCAAGCCGGTCAATGCCCAGGCCAAAACCGGCTGCGGGCGGCATGCCGTATTCGAGCGCTTCAATGAAATCTTCGTCGAGATGCTGGGCTTCGTGGTCGCCTGTTTGCCGCAATTTTTCCTGCTCCTCAAATCTCGTTTTCTGCTCTAAGGGATTATTAAGCTCGCTGAACGCTTTGATCAGTTCCCAGCCGCCGATGATAATTTGGAAGGCGTCGGCTTTCTCGCCGGTCGCTCTCGCCAACGGCAGGATGTTTTTGGGGAAGCCGCTCACTACGGTCGGTTGAATTAAAGTTTTTTTCGCGATATCCCAGGCCGTTACGCCTTCATCGGGACGCG
>MEYR01000022.1 GCA_001774075.1 Candidatus Azambacteria bacterium RIFCSPLOWO2_01_FULL_44_84 | reverse complement strand
GATAGGCTTGATTTTGTTTTTTGATAGGGTAAAAAAGCCGCTTTTTTTGCGGTATAAATGCCTGACCGATTATGCCTCCGGTTTGAGCGATTAGTGCCTGAATTCTCAAGTTTTCAGCCTCAATATCCGCCTCTGGGATGGACGGGTCAAGCAGGTAGCTTATCTCGTATTCGTTTGTGTTTACTGCCAGTTCCATGAGCCCCAATCTACCACAAAGCCGCTTTTTGCGTCAAACTTATTGATGAAAGAACCAGACGGCCAGCTATACTTTTTAACATCCTTCGCTCGTCCCACCGAGACTCGCTTAGTGGCTCTCCTCGCCAGTCGGCTCGGATCACTTTTGCTCGCTCGGCTAAAGCCGCCTTGGCCGCTCGCAAAAGTAGCCTGCCAAAAAGTACATCTGGCCGTCTGGTTTGAATTCGGATTTAAAAAGGCTGGCAAGTTGATTTTATGTTAATTAAATAAAAAGAGCGCTGGCGGGTTGTTTTGAAGAACATCGCGGAGCGGCGATAGCTTGGTTTTGAGCGAAGCGAAAATATCGCCGCGAGCGCTGAGCGCTGCGGCTTGCCGCTGGAGCAAGACGACAGCCGGTTCTGAAAAACAATCCGACGGCGCTCTTTATAACATTTCAAATTTTGAACTCGATAACATCGCCGTCCCGGACCACGTAATCTTTGCCTTCAAGTCGTAAAATTCCTTTTTGGCGGGCCGCGCTCCAGCAGTTCGGCTGCCCTGAGCTCACTGTCGAAGGAGAGCCGCAGTCAAGAAGATTATTCCAGTTAATAACCTCGGCTTTGATGAATTTATTTTCAAAATCGGTATGTATCGCCGAGCCGGCCTGCGGCGCCGTCCAGCCCCTTTTAATCGTCCAGCCCCGCGTTTCGTCTTCTCCGGTTGTAAAATAAGTTATCAAATTTAAGAGTCTGTAGGCCGCTCTTATCAGTTCCGAGATACGCGATTCGGATTCAAACTCTTTTCTCTCGGCGTCAGACATCTCCGATAGCTCCGCTTCAAGTTTTAAATTAAGCGGTATGCCATTATATTTTTCAATTACCGCGCGGACATTTTCTTTTTCCAAATCTTTTTCCTGGACATTGAAAACGAATAAAAAAGGTTTGAGAGTCAGAAGATTCAGGTCCTTTATTAAATTAAGTTCTTCATAATCAAGATTCGCATTTTTCGCCGACTCGCCATTTTCAAGGCGGGTTTTTAATTTTTCCAGAATCATTTTTTGTTCCTGAGCGATTTTGTTTCCGGCTTTAATTTCTTTTTCATTTTTTTCAAGCCGCCTGCCTACGGTCGACAAATCCGCCATGGCGAGCTCAATCTGGATAGTTTCAATGTCGCGGCTGGGGGAGATTTTTCCTTCGACGTGTATTATATCTGGGTCTTCGAAAGCCCTGACTACTTCCACTATAGCGTCAACCTCTCTGATGTGCGAAAGGAACTGGTTGCCTAAACCCGCTCCTTCGTGGGCTCCCTTTACGAGGCCGGCGATATCAACAAACTCAATTGCCGCCGTGATTGTCTTTTTTGATTTCGAGGCGAACGCGAGTTTTTCCAGACGAACGTCGGGCACCTTAACCACGCCGATGTTCGGGTCGATAGTGGCAAAAGGAAAATTAGCCACGTTCACCTGTTCGCGGGTCAGCGCCTTAAATAAAGTTGATTTGCCGACATTTGGGAGGCCAACTATGCCTATTTTTAGCATTGAATTATGAATCAGGAATTAGGAATTAGGAATCAAATGTTTTATACTAAAATTAAGTGTTTTTGTCCATAATTCATAATTCATAATTCGTAATTAATATGCTTCATGATTCGATTTTCAAGGCCTACGATGTACGCGGCATTTATCCAGAAGAGCTGGATGAATCCGCGGCTTACGAAATTGGCCGGGCATTCGCGGTTTTTCTGACGAGCCGGGGTGAACCTCGGCAGGTTATTGTCGGCCGCGATATCCGTCTTTCTTCGCCCGTTTTAACAAGAACTTTCATTGACGGAGTTACCGACGGAGGCCTTGACGTCGCTGATGCGGGCGAAACGACAGTGGATATGATTTATTTCGCTTCGGCTGCGCTGCACCTTCCGGCCTGCATGATTACGGCTTCGCATAATCCCAAACAATGGAACGGTTTCAAACTGATGGCTAAAGACCTCGATCTTTTGGGCCAGGATTCGGGGCTTGAAGAAATCAAAAATCTGGCAGCTCGGAAAAATTGGCCAGAAACGGAAAAGGGCAAGGTCACGAAAGAATCCGTGACTGAAGAATTTATTTGCCACGCGCTTGGTTTTATAGACGCGGATTTGATAAGACCGATGCGAATTGTCGCCGACACGGGTTCGGGATCGGTCGGGCCGCTATTAAAAGAGGTTATTAAGAAATTACCGCTTGAGTGTAAAGCGCTTCATTTTGACCCGGATGGCAATTTTCCTTATCATGAACCAAATCCGAGCCATGACGCTAATCTTGAAGATCTTAAATCGGAGGTGCGGGCTGGCCACTACCATTTTGGTTGCGCTTTTGATGGCGATGGCGATAGGGCTGTTTTTGTGGATGAAAATGGCAATGCTCTCTCGCCTTCGATTACTGGAGCTATTATGGCCCGTTATTTTCTGGCCAAAAGCCCCGGGGACAATATTGTTTACGGTGTCAGCGTCAGCCGTATTGTTCCGGAAACAATTCAGGTGTACGGAGGCGTTCCGATCCGCGAAAGGGTAGGGCATACGTTCATAAAAAGGAAGCTTCATGAAGTCGACGGTATTTTCGCGTGCGAAAGTTCCGGCCATTATTTTTTCCGCAAAAACTTTTACGCCGACTCCGCTATTATAAGTTTTCTTATAATGCTCGATATTCTGAGCGGCACTAAAAAAAGCTTGTCGTCTTTGGCTGCGGCTTTTTCAAAATACGTTTCAACGCCGGAAATAAATTTCAAAGTGGCCGACCCGGCGAAGGCCGTCCAGGAAATCGCGAAGAAGTTTGAAGGTTTTAACACCGACCGTCTTGACGGACTTACTGTGACAACAGAAGACTTCTGGCTGAATCTTCGGTCCTCAAACACCGAGCCGCTTTTGCGTTTGACAATAGAAGCTAAAGACGAGCTGATTCTTGAGCGGGTTAAAAAAGATATTATCGAATTAATAAAATGCCTCTCTTAAAAGAGAGGTTTTTTTAATTACCGTTCGTTGATTTTAATCAGGTGGCAGGTATCGTTCATGACGACTATCCGGGGCCGCGATGTCTGCTCAGGCCACTCGATAATAGATATGCCGCAGTTGTCATTTTTTAGGCTGTGGAACATCCCGTTGATGTCCCAGCCAAAAAGACAGATGAAGGCGAGCGCCAAAGCGCCTCCGTGGCTGACAACGAGGATGTTGCCATCGGGGTCGCTTTCCATGATTTCCGTGAGCGTCTGAGCGATGCGGTTGCGTGCCTGAATCACGCTTTCGCCTCCGGGGAAAACTATTTCCGCCGGGCAAGTTTTATAATTCCGGTATAAATCGCCGCACTTTTCTTTGATTTCTTCGCTTTTCATTCCCTCAAAGTCGCCCTGATTGATCTCCAGAAGCCCGGAATGAATCCTGAATTTCGGCACACAGCTTTCTAATCCGCAAATCTCGCGCTCAAAAGTTTTTTGAATCACCTGGTTTTTTAAAATTTCCACAGCGGTTTGTCTGGCGCGAAGCGCCGAGCTGACATAAATGAATTTCAGATCAATATCGGCCAGCGCCCGGCCAGTTAGTTTGGCCTGTTCCCGGCCATGCTCGTTCAGTGGGCTGTTGAAAATCTGCCCCTCGACGATATGGTTGAGGTTAGCGTCAGTTTCGCCATGCCTGACAAGATACAGGCGCCGCATCTTTGTTGCCTCTGACTATTTAAAAGAGCTTGACCACTATACAATAAAACTCGCGAACCGGGCAATACAGTTCGCGAGTTTTAGTTTATTTATAATTTACGCATTATTATGCTATAGCATAATAATGCGTAAATAAAACAACTTTAATGTGTTAAATAGTGAGGCCGATTTTTTTCTTTACTTCTTTCAAAGTTTTTTGGGCAATTGAAGAGGCTTTTTCGGCGCCGTCTTCCAGCACTTTTTTGACGTAGTCCGGATCTTTGGCAAGATTTTCGTGATTTTTTCTGTATTCAGCGAAGTATCCGGCGATAAGTTCCGCGAGGCGCGGTTTGAATTTAGAATACATTAGCTTGCCCGCGTCGTGGTCTTTGTTGAACTGTTCGTATTCTGTTTTTTCTTCGCGGGTTACGGCGAACGATTTGAATATGGAAAGAAGATTTGCACCGCCCGGCCCCTTGCCGCCAGGATCGCTTACGGCCGATTTAATTTTTTCTTCAATTGTTTCGGGGGAATCATTTAAAGCGATATATGATTTCGGGCCATGCGACTTGGACATTTTTTTAGTTGGGTCTGACAAGCTCATTACTCTAGCGGTTTCCGTGAGTATTGGTTTCGGTTCCGGAAAAGTCTTTTCGAACCGAGTGTTGAAACGTTTAGCAATGTCGCGGGTAATTTCAAGATGTTGGACCTGGTCCTCGCCGACCGGTACGGCCTCGGCTTTGTAAATTAAGATATCCGCTGCCATTAAAGTGGGATAAGTCAGGAGCGCGGCGTTGACGTTTTGTTTTTGAACCATTACCTTGTCTTTAAACTGCGTCATCCGTTCCAACTCCGATACCTTGACAATGGTGTTGAAAATCCAAGCCAGAGCCGCGTGATCGGAAATATCCGATTGTTGGAAGATCACCGATTTTTTTGGGTCAAGACCTAGGGCCAGCAGGTCTGTCGCCAGGTCCAGAATCTCTTTTGATTTCTCTTTTGGCTCGTAATCTTCGCTCAAAGAGTGATAGTCGGCGATAAAAAACCAGCATTCGTTTTTAGAATTTTTTTGCAGTTCAAGCCAGTTTTTTATAGCCCCGAGGTAATTGCCGATGTGCAACTCGCCTGAAGGCTGAATACCAGATATGATTCTCATTTTATATTTCTATTACTACCGGCAAAATCATGGGTCGGCGCTTGGTTTTGGAGTAGAGGAATTGGCCAATTCTGTCTCTAAGATTATCGCGGACATAAAGCCAGTTGAATCCCTTGCCTTGGCCGCCCGAAGCGGTTTTTGCGATTATCTCTTTAACTTTTTTTCTCGTCTGCGCAAGAAGCTCTTGCGACTCTTTCATGTAAATGAAACCGCGCGAGATAATGTCGGGATTGCCTTTTACTTTGCCGGTCTCGCTGTCAATAACCGTAATTATAACAAACATTCCGTCTTTGGACATAACCTGCCGGTCGCGCAAAACGACTTCCGAAACGTCGCCAACGCCAAGACCGTCAACCATAATGTAGTTGGCGGGGACTTTTTCTTTTGAAAGAAAAACCCTGTCTTTAGCCGCCAAAATGACATCGCCATTTTCGGCGATGACTATGTTTTTCCTTGGTATGCCCAAACTTTCGGCTAGATCGCCGTGGATCACAAGCATCGAGTAGTTTCCGTGAACCGGCATGAAAAATTCCGGGTTTATCAGGCCAATCATTTGTTTCAGGTCTTCGCGGTGGCCGTGGCCGGAGGCGTGAATATCCATCATGTTGTAGTGGAAGACCCTTCCGCCTTGCCGGTAAATAGCGTCTTTAAGCGATTGAATCGCTCTTTCGTTGCCGGGGATTACCGAAGAAGAAAAAATAAGCGTGTCACCCTTCTCAATTTTGAGCACGCGGTGTTCGCCGGTGACGACGCGCATCAGGAACGCCCGGGACTCGCCCTGGGCGCCGGTGCCTAAAACGAGAACTTTATGAAGAGGCAACTTTTCTGACTCCTCGGCGCTGATGATGGTTCCTTTCTGGATTTTCATATATCCCAATTGCTTTGCGATCTCAACGTTGCTTCGCATGCTGAAGCCCTCGATGACGACTTTGCGGCCAAGCTTTTCGGCTATGTAAATCAACTGTTGGATTCTTGTGAGCAGGGAAGAAAAAGTCGCGGCGATGACACGGCCTTTGGCGTTTTTTACAACCTCTTCAAGGTTTATTTGTATTACCGATTCTGAAAGCGAGTGCCCTTCTTTTTCAACGCCGGTTGAGTCTCCGGTCATAAGCAGGATGCCGTCTTTGCCGATTTCGCGGAGGCGCTCAATTTGGGCCGGTTTATCATTTACCGGTTTTTCGTCAAATTTGTAGTCAGAAGTGTGAAAGAGATTTCCGATCGGAGTTTTTATAACCACGGCCATGTCGTCGGGGATAGTGTGGTTGACGTGGATAAATTCCGCCCGGAAATTTCTGCCAAGCATTACCTCTTCGCCGTCTTTGACGTCGACGATTTTCAGTTTAGGCATATTCTGAAAATCTTCATGCCGTTTCATAATCATTCCGCGAGTTAAGGGAGCGGTATAAATCACCGGATTACCCAGCTGGTTTATCAGATACGGCAGGGCGCCGACATGGTCAAAATGACCGTGGGTAAAAATAATGCCGCGGATTTGCTTTTGTTTGCCTTCAAGATATTTTGGGTTAGGGATTATAAAATCAACGCCGGGCATGTCTTCATCCGGAAAACCAATGCCGACGTCTATGATGATAATTTCTTTGTCATATTCTAAAACCATCATGTTTCGGCCGACCTCTCCTAGTCCGCCTAACGGTATGATTCTTAGCGTTTTTTCTGTTTTTTGTTGTGTGTGAATCATAATTTTTTTTCAGGAAGTAGAAATTGGACAAATTTATTTTGCCCTTTGAATTCTTTATTACAGCAAGTATGTTTTTATCATGTTATAGAAACTATAATAGTTAAAACATTAAATAGTCGGGCAAAAGAATTTGAAAGGGCAAGTCCAATTTTCACTTCCTGATTTGTGCCCAGGGAGGGATTTGAACCCTCACGCCTTGCGGCATACGGCCCTGAACCGTACGTGTCTGCCAATTTCACCACCTGGGCGAGCAGTGTTTAGATTAAAAATTATAAATGATTTTAGTGTCTATGTCGTTTGCGAATTCTTCAGGGTAATTCAGGAATCTTAGTTTGTTAAGATCGCGCGCGAGTTCATACATGGGTCTGGATTCTATCAGCCCAAATTTAGGGAGCTCGCGGGCTTTTATCTTTTTTATTTCCGGGACGTCGCCATAATTCGAATTTTTCAGAATGTCTATGCCACCGACTTCATTACCAACAAGGTGATAAGCCGCGCCGCGGTATTTTTTATACGGCTCGTAATTATAACTCATTGTCGCGCCGACCCAATTCGCTACTAAAAGTGGTTCGTCATAAACGTTTATCGTGGTATGGCCGAATCCCGGCGGGACCAAGACCTTTTCTTTCGGAGCGGCCTCTATCAGATAAACCTCTTCCGCCCGAGAAAATGCCTCGTCCATTTTCTGAATCAGGAAATAGCCTCGACCGGAAAGCACTTCGTATATTTCCGGGTAGCCCAGGCCGGTGCCGGTTTTAACTTCATGGAAATGGCCGGCGGTTTTTACAAATTCGTCTCCGTTAATTCTACCCTGCGCCAGAAGCGTCAGGTCATAGCGCAAGTTCCGGACTCCGATATTTTGGTCGTCCGATTCCAAATGCGCTTCGCGCCACATGCGGTAGACGGGGTCGGGGCCCGACCCGACCCCGGAAGTTTTGAGGTAAGGTTCTAACTCGGCCAAGGTTCTTGCGGACTTTTTTACGGACGGGAAGTCGCCACGGAGTTCCAGTTCCAGATTTTTTTTATCGAGAAAAATCGGCAATCCAGAAATTTTTTGTAAATCAATCATTATTTTTTCAAAATTTTCCTACCAATTACGAATTTATTCGAATTACGAATTCGTAATTCGGTTATATTTGTAATTCGTAGGGCTATTTCCAGACCCTTTGCGTTGAAATAAACCATTGATTGATTTCCGAAAACCGGTCAGATGGCATAACTAGATTTTTGATCGCGACACCATTCACTTTTCTATTTACTATGTAAAGATAGTTCGGCGAGTAAAGAAATATCGCCGGCGCGTCCGCAATGACTAATTTTTGGAATTCCACGTATTTTGCCGCCCGCATCACTTCGTCGGTGCTCTGGCGCGCGTCTTCGATTAGTTTGTCCACCTTCCTGTTGCTGTAAAGCGACAAATTAAGTCCCGGGTCTTTGCGCGCGAGCGAGTGCCAGAAAGAATAAGGGTCGGGAGTTCCCGTATAGGCCTCTCCGATAAGAATGGCTTGATACTGGCGTGTCTTCAGATAGTTTTGTTGTATTTCTCCAAGTCCCAAAATAGTAAGGTTGGCGCCGACTCCGATATTTTTAAGGTCGTCTTTTATAAGTGTCGCGACAAGCTGGGTGTTCGGCGTGGCCAGAATATCTATTGCGAGGTTTGTCGGATTTTTATCTTTGCCGAGTTTTTTTGCTCTCATACCGTTTTCGTCTTTCGTCCAGCCGTATTTATCAAGGATCTCCCGAGCTTTCTCTGGGTTGTAATCATAGCCAGTGATGTCGGGGCTTGAGCCTAAAAGTCCGGGCGGGATCGGCCCCAGGGCTATTTTACCCTCATTATTTAAAACCTTTGAAACCAGCGCTTCGCGGTTCACGGCGTAGTTTAACGCTATCCGTACGTTTATGTCTTTCAGTATCGTGTCGTCGGTATTGAAAAAAATAGCGTAGATTCTAGGTGAAGCCAAGGAAAAAACCTGGGAAGACGCCAACCCCCTTAACTGATTTTTGTTCTGTCCGGTCGCGGGCAAAATTCCGTCAATTTCTTTTCGGTTGAAAGCTGACACCGCTTCTTCTTCCGAATCATATGATTTCAGGATTAAGTTATTAATGAAAGGAGCATTATTAAAATATGTCGGGTTAGATTCGAGAGTTAGAGAAACGATTCTTCCGAGCCGATCTTTTTGAAGTTTTACGAATCGGTAAGGCCCGCTGCCGATCGGTGTCAAATTAAAATCTGCCAAAGCGAAGTTTTTCGGCTGTATACTCGTCCAAATGTGCCTGGGCAGTATTCCCAAAAACACCAGGTTTTCAATGAAATTCGCGTAAGGAGTTTTAAGCTTGATAGTCAATTCGTTTTCTTCGGAAGCTTCAACAGCCACGCCCTGCCAGGTCGCGCGCAGGGGACTGGCATAATCCGGGTTGGCCACCGCTTTAATGGTGAAAAGAACATCGTCTATGGTAAGAGGTTCGCCGTCATGCCAGAAGACGTTTTTTCTCAACGTTATTTTATAGGTCTTGCCGTCTTTTGAAACACTGAAATTTTCCGCCAAATCCCCGACAAGTTTTCCTTGATAGTCGTATTTTAAAAGCGTTGAGAACAAAAGGCGGGAAACGTCTCTATCCGAATCGGTTGTAGTCAATATCGGGTTTAAAAGGCGCGGCGATCCCATGACTCCTTCAACATAAGTATCGCCCAGGGCCGGCCGGCTCTCGGTGGCGCGTACATAGGCCTGATTGGCAAGCCAGATGAGAGAAATAAAAATAACAATGACCAGAATAACGGCGCCGATTCGTTCTTTCGGTTGCAGGGCGCGACCGATTCTTTTCCACGATTTCGGGCTTTTAAGAAGGCGCGCAGCATTAAAAAGATTCTTTAACATAAATTCCTTCCTACCAATTACGAATTTTTTCGAATTACGAATTCGTAATTCGGCTATATTCGTAATTCGTAGGATTATTTATAGAACGAAAGAAGCGATATTAACCGCCACAAAAAGCGCTGACAATACTATTGTTATCCAAAGTATAATTCTTTCGAGGCCTCGGCGCGTATGATAAAAAGTTGATTCGCCGCCGAAGGCCGCCGAGAGTCCCGCGCCGCGGGCTTGAATCAAAATAGATCCTATTAAGAGGAGCGATATTACTATTTGCGCAATAGGTAAAATAGATGCCATATTTTTTCATGAAACATAACACGAAACATGCAACATTTTATTCAGAATTTTTGTTATGCGTTGCGTGTTACGTGATTTTATATTTTACGCGGCTGACTTGGCTTCGCGGATAGCAGACGATACAATGAAGTTAAAAGCGATAATTATTATCGTTGTCCAGAAAAAAGCGTTAAGACCTTCTATATTCAGCTCGGGCGCCAGATAGGTGACCAGCCAGACTAAGAATACATTAATAATGATAGTGAAAAGGCCCAGGCTTAACAAAATAAGCGGAGCGGCCAGGGTCTTTAGAATTGGCTTAAGAACAAAGTTTATTATCCCCAGAAGCGCGGCCAATTTCATTAAAGAAAGGAAGCTGTAACTGTAAAAGACATTAGGAACCAGCCATTCCGCCGTCAGAATCGCAAGCGCGTTGGCTAAGATGTGAAGTAAAAATCTGGCAATTAAGCGCACTTTTGTATAGTTACTAGTATCTACACATATTACCAAGAAACGCAACTATAGTCAATAAGCAATCGACAGCTTGTTTTCGCCTTTTTAACAATCTATTTTTGAAGCTTTAACCTAATTTCTTTCTTAATTTTATATGATAACTCACCGCGAAGCGGTGCGCTTCGTCGCGCATTTGCTGGAGAAGGTGAAGAGCATGAATGTTTATTTCTTTCAGCTTTAACGGCAACTGCCGGTCGGGTAAGTAGAGTTCTTCTTCTTTTTTGGCGAGCGCGGCTATAGGCATATCAATCTTGAATTTTTTCAAAACTTCAAGCGCCGCGTTTAACTGGCCTCGGCCGCCGTCAATTACGAATAAATCCGGAAGCGGCCATTCCCCGCGCGCCAGGCGCCTCGCTAAAATTTCTTTTATCATGCCCGTGTCATTGGGTTCTTTTTTAAATCGTATTTTGAATTTCCTGTAGCTCTGTTTGTTCGGCTTGCCTTCTTCAAAAATCGCCATGGCTCCTGTTGCAAATTTTCCCTGAATGTTTGAAATATCGTAGATTTCGATTCTCCGGGGCGCCTCGGCAAGGCCCGCGAGATCTCGGATTTTTTCCAGAACTTCCCGGCGCGTTTCTAAATCTTGTTTATTTTCGATCGTCAGAACGTCGCGGTGGCTGAAAATCTTTTCAAGCCCAAAAACGCGGTCGCGGGCCAAAGCGGCTGATTCATAATTATGTTCTCGGCTGGCCCGGGCCATTTCTTTTCTGAGGTTTTTAAGAAGCGTTTGTTTTTTTCCGGTTAGGATTCCGATTATATTTTTAATATTTTTCCGATAATTAGTTTGGGATTTGTGATTTATGTTTTGTGATTTGTTTTTATCGCAACAAAATCTTAAGCACTTGCCAAGTTCTGCGTTAATACAATTTCTGGCATGCGGTTTAGGACAGGTACAGTAGGGGAAAATGCGGCGGAGGTGGCTTAAAACGGTTTTTAAAGCGCCGCTTTCCGTAAAAGGTCCGATATATGTACTAAATCCGAAATCCGAAGCACGAAATCCGAAAGCTGTTTGGTGCTTTGAATTTTGTATTTTGGATTTGTTTCGAATTTCGAATTTCGAAATTCTAATTTTCGGTTGATGGGTCATGAAAATTCTCGGAAATTTTTCTTTTGTCACTTCAACGAAAGAATAACTTTTGTCGTCCCGAAGCGCGACGTTGTAAAATGGCCGGTGTTTTTTGATGAGCGCGGCTTCGGCGATAAGCGCCTCAATGCCGGAGTTGGTCAATTGCCAGTCGATTTTTCTTACTAGTTTTATCATTTCCGACTTTGCGGGCATAATGGCGTTGTTTACGAAGTGCGATCGTATTCTTGCCCTTAAATTTATCGCCTTGCCGATATAAAGCAGTTTGTTTTTGGCGTCATAGAAAAAATAAACCCCGCTTGTTTGAGGTATTTTTGAAAAATCTTTTTCTTTCGATACCGTTTTAAGCGCCATTTTTTGCATATTATACATTATTTTTCTGAAAATTTCAAGCTGATTGCGTTGACTTTAAACTTTTGTCGTGGATATATAAAGATACCGCTCATTAAAAATTACGGAGAACGGTGATGGTCGAAAAGAAAATCGCAAATCCTCAGGTGAATGACTCTGCGAGCTCTTACTTGGGCTTTTCGCTCAAAGAACGGCGGATTTATATGAGGGGATTTGTTGACGATGACACTTCTCTCCATTTTGCCGATGGCTTTGACCAGATGCGCGGCGAGGATCCGATTATCATTGATATAACTTCCGGTGGCGGAGAGATTCGCGCCGCTCTTGATATTTATAATCGTATCCGCAATTCCGGGGGACCGGTAATCGTCGTGACTTTCGGAGGGGTGGCATCGGCTGCGATGCTTATTTTCTTGGCAGCGGACGAGAGACTCGCGGCCGCGGATTGCCTGATTCGGTTTCATTGGCCCGTAACGTATTCCAGTGGTAATTTTGAAGATACTCCGGATACTTATGAAGATAAACATTATTTTTCCAGAAAAATGTTTATTTTGATTAATAAAATAATTTCAGACCGCACTTCAATTTCTCCCAAATTAGTAGCTCATTATGGACGGCATATGACAGCTTTTACAGGCGAGGAAGCTAAACAAGCGGGCATTGTGACCGAGGTCTTTGACGGGAAAAGGTCATTTGAGCGCGTCGCCAAAAGAATTGACGTTGAGGCAAAGAAAATTAAAAAAGGGCTTAAATGAGCTCTTTTATCATTTTTAGGATGGACATGGGCAAAAATTTAATGTATAATTGGCGATTAACATATGGGAAAAAATAGAAAAAAACAAGAAATTTTTAAACATGGGATTATTTCTATCCGCGGCGCGCGGGTTCATAACCTGAAAAATATTGACGTTGATCTGCCACGCCAGAAATTAGTGGTGATTACCGGCCTTTCCGGTTCAGGGAAGTCTTCGCTTGCATTTGATACTATTTATGCCGAGGGACAGAGGCGCTATGTTGAGTCGCTCTCAAGCTATGCGCGGCAGTTTTTGGGACTTAAAGACAAACCGGACGTTGATAAAATCGAAGGATTAAGTCCGACCATCTCAATAGATCAGAAAAGCGTTTCGCAAAATCCGCGCTCAACTGTTGGCACTATTACCGAGATTCACGATTATCTTAGATTGCTTTTCAGCCGTATAGGCAAACCGCATTGTCCCAATTGCGGCCGACCTGTTGCGAAACAGAATGTCAGCCAGATAACAAAAGAAATTTTAAAAATAAAGTCGCCCAAAGAGCCGATTTTAATAATGGCGTCGCAGGTACGGGGCAAAAAAGGCGAGCGGCTTTCTCTTTTCGACGAAGTGGCGCAGGCCGGATTTTTGCGCGTCCGCGTTGACAATGAGGTTCTGACTATTGAAGAAGCAAAAAAGACGCCGCTCGACAAAAATAAAAAACACACGATCGAGGTGGTTATCGACCGGATTGTCATTGATAAAGATCTGGAGCGTTCGCGTTTGGCCGAATCCGTTGAACTCGCGTTAAAAATAGGCGACGGCATTTTAATTGTTGGAGTAAAGGGCAGAGAAGACCGCCTATTCAGCGAAAACTACGCCTGCGTCCATTGCGGCATTAATTTGCCTGCCATTGAGCCGAGGAATTTTTCTTTCAACAGTCCTTACGGCGCTTGCCCGGTCTGCACCGGCCTCGGCAG
This sequence comes from Candidatus Azambacteria bacterium RIFCSPLOWO2_01_FULL_44_84, assembly GCA_001774075.1. Classification (GTDB taxonomy): domain Bacteria; phylum Patescibacteriota; class Minisyncoccia; order UBA10092; family UBA10092; genus 2-02-FULL-45-18. The sequence goes on along the minus strand of MEYR01000022.1, from coordinate 976 downwards.
CCGTTCAGAGGTTGAACCGGATTTGGTGATCCCAAACAAACGCCTGACGCTGGCCGAAGGGGCAATCCGCCCATGGGCGTCCGCGTCCCATCGCCTTGGCAGGCAAAGCTGGTATTTTTACCAGCTTGAAGAATTGGCGCCAAAATACAATTTTTCTTTGAACAAGCCGGTTTCAGAACTTCCGGAAAAAATTGTTAATTTAATTTTGCGCGGCGACAAAAATCAGGGAGGTAATTTTGAAGGCGTCATGCCGGAACTTGAGCGCAAGTGGAAAGAGACTGATTCCGAATGGGTGCGCGCCGAAATTGATAAATATATGGTGGTGAAGAAATGTCCGGCTTGTGACGGCTGCCGTTTAAGGCCGGAAACTCTCGCGGTGACGATTTTTGGCTCTTCAATCGCGGATTGGAGCACCTTACCGATTTCCGAAATAAGAGATTTGTTTTTTGGTTTTTCAAAAAATTCTCCCGATTTTGTCTCCAATGAAGTCGGAGCAACAAAATCGAGGATCCTCGATTTCTCAGTCAAATCCAAAAGATTTGGGAGAAATCGGGACGGAAAAGAAAAATTTTCTAAAAACGATTTTTTAATCGCGGAGACTATTATCAAAGAAGTCCTGCGCCGGCTTGATTTTATGCTTGACGTCGGACTGGACTACCTGACGCTGGATAGGGAATCAACGACTCTTTCGGGCGGCGAAGCGCAAAGAATACGCCTAGCAACTCAGATAGGTTCGGGGCTTACCGGCGTTACTTATATTTTAGATGAGCCGTCTATTGGTCTTCACGAGCGCGATCAGAAGCGATTGCTTGAAACTCTCGTGAAACTTCGAGACATGGGCAATTCCGTTATCGTTGTCGAACACGACCGCCAGACGATTGAGAATGCCGATTGGGTTTGCGACATCGGCCCCGGAGCGGGCGAAAACGGCGGACATGTCATTTTTGAAGGAACGCCCGAAGAACTAAAAAAATCT
>MEYR01000021.1 GCA_001774075.1 Candidatus Azambacteria bacterium RIFCSPLOWO2_01_FULL_44_84 | reverse complement strand
TTGTTGAACTCGACAATAATTGATTCATTAAGCGGGCCGCCCGACATATCGGTGCCGGCCGAGCGGGCAGTTAGAGACAAGTCTGAGTTCGCTGATTTATTTTGGTTTACAAAAGAAACCAGCCCCTCGATATCGGCGGGATCTTTCGGGAATACAACAACTTTTGGCGTAATATAAAATAAACTAGCATCGCGGCTATAGAGCGCCAGCGTCGCCGGATCATCCAAAACATCGCCTTTGAAAAATTTTTTTATCTCTACTTTTAAGTCCATCTCTTATTTCAACCATTCTCTGAAACTTTTGGGCCAACCAATAACTAAAATTAAAGCCAGTGGCGCGCCCCAGTTGGCCCATCTTTCCACAAATTCAAAAATTGAATCGCCGGCAATCGGACGCATAAGCGCAGTCCAAAAACCCCAGAAAGCCATCCAGAGAAGCGCTAAGCGTATTGGTTTAATCAAGATCAGCACAGCTAAGAGAACATCCAACAATCCAACCAGCCACAAAAACGTAGTCGCTGTCCCAACATCTGAAATACCAAAAATAGAAAACCATTCCACCCACGCTTTTCTCCCCTGAAGCGCGAATACGCCGTGTCCAATAAACTCTCCGGCAACGGCAATACGTAAAACCCATCCAGCTGATTTATTCATATTTTCAATAAAAAACTTAATTAATTTTAATACTTAAATTATTATAATACTTTCCGGCGCAAAAGCACAGCATTAACCGCAACGATTACAGTGCTTAAAGACATAAATAAAGCGGCCAATGCCGGCTGGAGGATAATACCGCGCGAAGCGAGAACGCCGGCGGCCAGAGGCAAAGCGATAACATTATATCCAGTCGCCCAAAAAAGATTTTGAATCATTTTAGAATACGTGGCCTGGGAAAGTTTTATGATTTTGACGATATCGCGCGGATCGTTTCGCACGAGGATTATACCGGCAGATTCGATTGCAACATTGGTCCCCGCCCCAATGGCAATGCCGAGATCCGCCTGCGTTAAAGCCGGCGCGTCATTTATTCCGTCGCCAACCATCGAAACTTTCAAACCTTTCTGTTGGAGTATTTTTACTTTCTCCGACTTTTCGCCGGGCAGGACGCGGGCAAAGCATTCATCAATGCCAAGTTCGTCGGCAACCCATTTGGCGACATCTTCGGAGTCGCCGGTAATCATCGCTGTTTTAACGCCCATTGTTTTTAATTCACTAAGGGCCTCGCGCGATTCTTCTCGAATAATGTCGGCAAGAGCAATTGCGCCGATCAACTTTTTATCTTTCAGCACAAAAATAATCGTCTTGCCTTTTTTATTTTCTTCGCTTATTTCTTTGGCGAGAGTTTCCGACGGGGTTATTTTATTATCTTCCAGAATCTGCAAGCCGCCAGCCATGACTTCTTTTGAATCAACTATGCCACGAACGCCTTTGCCGGGGATTCTTTGAAAATCTTTGACCTCAAAAAGCGGGAGGCCCTTCTTATTCGCATCGCTTACGATAGCTCTAGAAATGAAATGTTCGGAATGTGCGTCAACGGAAGCGGCAAGCTCAAGAATTCCGTTTTCCGTTTCTTCCCCGACTGACCAGATTTTTTGTACTCCGTATTCCCCTTTGGTCAAAGTGCCGGTCTTGTCAAAAAGCACAATATCAATCTTTCTTGCCGCTTCAAGCGCCAGACGTTGGCGCACTAAAAAGCCATTGCGCGCCGCCATTGTGGTGGAGATTGAAGCGACTAAAGGCACGGCGAGTCCCAAAGCATGGGGACAGGCAATCACCAAAACCGCGACCAACCGTTCAACGGCGAATGAAAATCCCGCTTGAGCTACAATCCACAAAACAAAAGTTAAAGAGCCCGCGGCAATAGCGATAATTGTCAGATAAAACGCGGCCCGGTCGGACAATATTTGCAGGCGAGATTTTGACGCTTGGGCCTCCGCTACAAGACGCATTACGCCTGCCAAAAAAGTATGTTCGCCGATTTTTGTTACTCTAATTTTTAAAGCTCCATCACCATTGATAGTGCCGGCAATAACTTCGCCTTTTTCGGTTTTAGCAACCGGTTTTGATTCGCCGGTAACCATGGACTCATCAACATCCGATTTGCCGTCAACCACAACTCCATCGGCCGGGATTCTGCCTCCGGGCCTGACGAAAACAATATCGCCAATTTTTAATTCGGAGAGTGAAATAGTTTTTGTGTTGCTATGATTCGTGATTCCTGATTCATGATTCACGATAATTTCTGCGGTGTCCGGCAAAAGCTTGGAAAGTTCGCGCAGGGCGCTTTGCGCCCCGCTGACGGCTTTCATTTCAATCCAGTGGCCGAGAAGCATTACCGTAATTAAAGTCGTCAGTTCCCAAAAAAGCGGATGCTTGCCCGCCGTAGCTTCAACGAAGGCGGGGCCACTCAACTCAACGTAAACGCTGTAAAGATAAGCGGCAGAAATCGCAAGAGCGATTAAAGTCATCATCCCCGGCAATTTTGCTCTTATTTCTTTGTAAGCGCCTAAAATAAAAACCCAACCGCCGTAAAAAAATACGATTGAACCAAAAATCAAAGGAATATATGCCGAACCGTAAAATGCCGGAGGCGACCAGTTGAAAACTTTTTGTACAATATCCGAATAAGCGACAACCGGAATAGTCAACGCTAAATTTATCCAAAACTTTTTTAGAAACGCAGCGGTGCTATGCCCGGCATGTTTATCGTATTCATGATTCATGCTTCTTGATTCATACTTCTGTTGTATCAAATTCATCCCGCATTCGGGACAAATTCCCGGCGTGTCTTTTTGGACTTCCGAGTGCATTGGGCAGGTATAGATTTTTTGTTCGAGGTTATGATTCATTATTTAATTTGATTATACTCCGCAACTAGGGTTTTGATTATTCACAGGCGCGACTTGGCGTAAAATGTTCTGATAGCCGGAGGCGCTTGAATAATCGCGGCCGAGAACTTCTTGAGGGTTGACATCTTGCCAGCCGATTCCCTTGGTTTGGAAATATTTGGCCAGTGTCAGGTATGTATCCGGAAACCAATACGAATTGACTTGCAACGCGATTTTATACATTTCGCTTTCAGAAACTCCCTGCGCCGCCAGAAGTTCCAGGAGGCCGAGCATGGCCATACCGTGGTTGCAGTCCGGAAAATAAGTCGGATTGCCGCAGCATGGTCGGTAGATATTTTTTGAGACGCGCTCTACAAGCGCCTGCTGTTCCGATGTCAGCGCAAGAAAATTATGGCGCGAATAATGATCCATCGGGTCGCCCCGCGCCAAGTTCCAGCCGCCGGTTGAGGCAAAACCGGACGCATCGCCGTTATATTTCACCATCGGGCCAATTTCCAAAATGGGATTTTTGTTTGAGAGGCCCAGCGCCCAGAGAAGATTAAGAATTATCCCAGAATTTTGACGAGTAATTTCCAGATTGCCGTTATTACTGCCGGCCAACAGCTTTTCGGTTTCCTTATCCAAGCCGCCACGGCCAGCGTAAAGAGCGCTGAATTTATCCGAGTCTATTACGCCCGATTCAGTCATCCGCCGGCCAAGATCCCCCCAGCGCACCGGCAAAACTACGCCCTCGGACGGCAACACAATATTTTCAAGAGCCGCGGCATCAGCGGTTTGCAAATCAGAATTTATACTATCGCTGAATTTCCAATTAAAAATTAAAAACGCGAATGCGAATACAATGACGCCACCTGTAATAATTTTGAATTTTAAATTGTCATTTTGCATTTTGATACTTCGACTTTGTTCAGTATCAATCCTGAGCTTGTTGAATGGATTGATTTTTGAATTTTTAATTTTTACTAACAGCAATCCTCCATTCTTTTTTTAATTTCCTCGACACTTTCATTTGTTTTGACCGTCCCCGCCGGCGACTTAATGAATAGCGCCGCCAGAACAGCCAAAAATAAGATTGCCGGAACAAATATAATCCAGAGCGACCCGAGTAGGCCGTATACGGCGATAAATCCCACGGGGATAAAAAGCGCTTTGAACAAGACTTCGGACTTCCGCGGCCCGAGCCGCTTTGCAATCTGATAAGCAATGCCGACAACCGAGCCGCCCATAAGAATGGCAGTTATCAGTTTCCAGTTTTCATTTTTCAATAAGTTTAGGTGAATTCCGATAAGAAGCCAAAACCAGGTTCCGGCAACGCCAGCACAAATGGGGCAAATACGAAAAGGTGGGATTTTATTGATCAACGCCGCGATGCCGGAAATGGCAAGAATTGAAATAATGACAATCGTAATGATCATGATTTTATAAAAACAAAATTATTATCGCCAATGCAATCATAGCAATTCCGCTCCAAAAGCGCATACCCTTTCTTTCTTTTTGCTGCCATTCCTGCACCTTGCTGAGCAAGTTTTTGTTGCTCGCAATCAGCAAAATTACCACAAGCGGCAAAACAAAAATCAAGTTGTAGGACGCAAGATATGCCAAACCCCAAAGATAAGTGACATTATCGTGAAGCAATCCTAGAATCATGACGTAAGGCCCGCCGCTGCACGGAAACTCGCAAATACCGACTAAAGTTCCTAAGAAAAATGCCGTCGGCAAAGACCCTCTTTCCATAAGAGACGCAATCTTTTCGTGTGCCGCGTGGGGAATCCGCAATTTTATCGGAAAAGCCGGCCAAAATTCGTTTATAAGATTAACCGACCCTAAAATCAAAAGCAGTATGGCGCCGACCTTTGCCATAAAATGCGGGGTATTAAAGATATGCAGCGCTTGCAAAATGCCAAGGCCTATCAGAACATAAACTAAAAAAATCCCAAAAATATAAACCCCTCCAATTTTCAGGACGTTGGAACGCAGACGGCCAATACTGAAAAGGAATGCGATAGTTACAAGAAGAATAGAAAAAGCGCATGGGTTAACGCTGTCAACCAGCGAGGCAATGACGATCAACGGGAAAAGCAGCTTGCCGCCGTTGGATAGTTTCCAAATCAGGGGCGCGCTTTGCATTGAGCCGAAAAACCAGGCGGCCAGAACAAAAAGCGCGGCCACAAGAATCAGCCAGAATAATTTGTTCTTCATGGTTCTACTATGGCTTTAAATTCTAAAACCATCGGGGAGGCGGCACCCGTGGAAATCATCACCTGTCTTTCAATCGGGCCGACACCGGCCGGTCCGTGAGCCGCGGGATCAAAAATCGTTTTAACAACCAATTTTTCGCCCGGTTTTACAATTAAATTGGCTTTTGGCGCACCGCCATGGCCCGGCATGCCGAAAGGACCAGCGGTTTTATCTCCTACCTTCAGTTCTGCCTCAGTGCACATACAAGAAGTAGAAACCTCGCCAATTTTGACGCTATCTTTGCTTTGGTTTTCCAGTGTGAATTCTTTGCTAACCAAGCCCTTTGCCATGGAAACCGTACCAAAATCATATTTTGATTCTTTCGCGATAAGAGTTCCGGCGTAAGCTCCATCTATAATCGCCGGCGTTTTTGTCCCGGAGCCGCCGAACCACACAAGTCCCGCGATCACTAAAACAATAAATCCTAAAAGGATTGATATCTGATTGATTTGTTGATGCATAAGTTTAAGTAATTCAAAAATAATAAATCCCCTTTAATGAGGGGCAAAAAAGACGCTGATATAAAAACCGTCGCACGGCTTTTACATTAGCGTCTTATGAAATTGCGGGACTGTTTTCGAGAAGTGAAAGCCAGAAAATCAGCTTTCGCTTAAGCGGAGTATTATTTAAGTCAAAAGATGCAGCGCTAAAAAAACCCACTATCCGGTCTGCGTTGCCGGGCTTGATGAAATCCGGCGCGTAAAAAAATGCCAACAAAAGCATTGCGAAACTGGCCATCAATAAACCCTCGGAAAAATTCTTGAGAAAATTAAGGTGAATGCCGAAAAACACCAGGGGATTCAGCGCCGCCGGGCAGGATACGCCGGCGACCGAGGACGCGATGCAGTTGCCGTGATGATCCATCACGAGAAGACTGGCGGCACCGCTTAAAATGCCGACTATGATTAAGATTGTCAGAAGGAATTTCATGAATAAATATATGCTACCAAAAATCAGAATTTTCCGCAACTTCTATGCTATCCACAATAAAAAATACTCCAAGACGGCGATGTCATTGAGTTTAAAATTTAAGATTATTTATTCCTTTACTTCCCCTTCTGTTGCAACAATAAAATCTGCAGTTGCAATTGAAGGACTTTGATTTGAAGTTTTATCTTTTCTATTAGAGCTTGTCTTTCGGTATCAGAAAAAATTGAAGAATTTGCCATTTGTGATAAACTTGTTTGATTTTGAATTGTCGCATTGCTTAACTCGGTAATCTTTTGCCTGGTTTTCGGCCCGACTGTGCCATAGCCGAAACCGCTGACGGAAACAATACCGTATTTCTTTTGAAATTCGCCAACAGCTAATTTAGTTAGAATCCCAAAATAGCTCGTTGGCCTTTGAATATTGAGAAGGCCCTGTTTAATCAGAAACTCCTGAAGAATCTGGACTTCTGGGTGTCTTAGGCCTAGATAAAGAGGCAAGGTGATTATGGCATTGATGATGTAAGCGGGAGTTTGATTTGAAACATTCTGGCTACTTTGGATAACTATCGGAGTAGTAGAAAGGTTTGGAGATATAGAGATAGTTGAATTAACCGGCGAAGTTATTGTGTAAGATCCGCCACCGCCTCCTCCTGAAGTTGGTATCGGAGGTGTTGCGGGTGTCGGGGCTGGTGTGGATGATAGAGTAGAAACCGCTGGAGTAGTCACGGTAACAGTTTCCATTGATGAATACTCCCCTTCATCAACGTAGGAGACAACGCCATAGTAGTAGGTTTTATTTGGTATAACACTGGAATCGGTAATCGTTGTCTGAGTGGTAGTGGCGATTAAAATGGCCGTGGTATCAGTAGCCGAAATTAACGGGAGGTCGCTTCTGATTACTCTATATATGAGAGAGCCATCGGTATAGGGATCGGTAGTCCAAGAAAGAATGACACTGCCGAATTGAACTGTTATTAGTTTTGGCTTAGGAGGAATGGCTTTGGTTTTGATTGTAATGACATTAGAAAAGTCAGAGATATTACCTTTGGCATCTTTCGAACGAATAGCGATGGTATAGTTAGTGGCTGGCCTAAGATTGCCTAAAATAAGAAGCTCTTTCTGATTGGGATTTTGCGGGTTGATTGAATTTGAGATGTTACTGGCTGTTAGCCATTTGGTTTTGATATCGGAATCGTCTTCGAGATAACGGATTTCGTAAGAAGACGCCTTACCGCTGTCATCATTTGGCGAGGACCATTCAAAAGAAATCGTCCTAGTTTTGCGATGAACCGCCCGAACATCTGAAATGACGTCCGGCGGAATGGTATCATTTTGGGACAGTGGTACTAAAACAAAAACTGATTGAGAGTGAGATGATTCGTTCTCCGTAGCATCCTTGGCTGAAACAGTGTAGACATGGGTATCACCCGCTGTAAGTCCGGAGTCAATATAAGAAAGAGCGGTTGACGAAGCAATTCTCACTGAATTTCTATACACAACATAACTAACGACTCCAACGTTATCATCAGTAGAAGCAGACCAGGAAAGATTTATTTGAGAAGGAGAAATCGCGATGGCAGTAAGATTTTGAGGAATAGATGGGACTTGGGTGTCTGTGACCAGCAGGGGCGGCGGCGCGGCAGTGACCGTCACGGTCACTGATTGTGAAGCTGACCCCCCAGAACCAGTGCATGTTAACGTATATATAGTCGTTTGCGTTGGACTTACGCTTTGCGTCCCAGAAACTGCTTTGGTGCCTGACCAGCCAACAGAAGTAGTGCAGGAAGTTGCATTGGCCGAGCTCCATGAAAGTGCCGCTGACTGGCCGGAAGTTATGGAAGACGGATTTGCTGAAAGAGTGGCGGTCGGCTGGGACGAAGGCGGCGGAGATGTAAATTTAATAAGAAAATTTTCAGCTGACCAGCCGTCTGTTCCGGTATCATAATTTATATTCCACCACCAAAAACCATCAGCATATGTTGGGCCTCCGATAATTGCGCCGAGAGCTCCTGTTGATTGAGAACCAAGGAATACTCCCGATGCAGATGGCGTTACGCGCACACTTAAGGGTCCTGACAAAACCTGAATACGATCATTAAAAGAAAATTTAGAACTTGGCGAAGGTTGCGTTATTGCGCTTACCTGATTTGACTGATTGGAAACATTTCCCGCGGCATCGTAGGCAGCCGCGGTGTAAGCATAATTAGTTGCTGGACTAAGACCGGTATTTTGAAATGAAGTTGTATTGGAAGTAGCGATTTGAGTGCCGCTCCGGTAGATACGATAACCGGTTACCGCGACGTTATCCGTAGACGCAGTCCACGATAAATTTATTTGGGAAGAAGAGATGACAGTTGTGGTGAGATTTTGAGGAATGGAAGGAGGGGTGGTGTCTGTTGCTTGCGTTACTGTGACTGTGGTGGACCGTTCTGCTGATCCACCGCTACCAGAACAGTTCAAGGTGTACGTTGTGGTCTGCGTCGGAGTTACTGTCTGCGTCCCGAAAACAGCTTTCGTGCCTGACCAGCCAACAGAAGCAGTGCAGGATGAGACATTAGTGGATGACCAAGTAAGCGTTGAGGATTGACCTTGCGTAATAGAGGTTGGGTTGGCAGAGAGGGAAACGGTAGGTTGAGGAACTGGTATCGGAGTGGAGGCCAACGATCCGAAGTCGCACTCCGGATACGAGGCGGGACAGATGGCCAACGCTGAGACCATGGCGGGCAAAGGCGCGCCTTTGCGTCCAAGAAACTCGAGCGTTAATTGTCCATCGGCAACATCCACCTGAAAGGCCTTCGCCAACGGAACCCCAACGCCAACTTCCGCAAAAACATCAAGGTTGGTGAGAACTGGGCTTCCCTCAGCGATGACATCGAAAAGACGAGATCCCACGCCGCCGGGCCGATACAGCCCCTGCCACCCTTCGCGAAACAACAGCGCGACGGTATAACGACCTGACGGCACATCCGCCAGATAGTTAAACGACGACCCGACTAAAGTGGTACCGGTGATAGTCGTATCAAGGTTGCGAGTTATTCCTCCGACATGGCCGTAGCGCGGCAACCGAATACCTGGAGGCGGGGCCTGATAGTCCCAGTCAATTCTTAGGCGACGGTTGTCAACATCAACCATATCCTTGCCGTATCCCGCATCGATGAACAAAGGGAGGGCCAATGGCGGCCCATCATTGCCGGTAAATTTGGCTTCCAATGCGTCGAACCGACTGCTTGGAGTATAGAAAAGGGTGTCGGCGGCAATTGTGCCTTTAGGAATCAGCTTAACGTGTTGACCTGGGCCGTCATAACCCAGTAAGTAGATTTCGACCTGGCTCGTTGACCCAGGGGGAATACTGTTTGTTGAAAAACCTACACTGCTCACACGAGAGTCGCCATCCACGACAATTACCCGGCTATTGGTAGCACTAGAGCTCAATTGGCCTACTACGGTGCGCTGCAACCAGCCCCATCCCGAGTAGGGCGAGGTGAATAGAAGTTTATTAATTCGGCTGTCGACAAACTTCGTGTCCCGCTGTCCGCTAAGGTAGGATTCGACGAAGCCGGCAATTAAACGCTCAAAGGTGAGATTGATACTGTGGACCGGATACACATCCCAACGGGTTCCAGCCCACATGTTAAAATCTACAAAGCGACTTTCTTTGGTCGCATTGAAGGCGGTCGCATTTAAGCCGCCGAGATAGCTGGAATGCCCCTCGTTGCCCACGCTCTCCAATACCTCCACTCTGGCCACCTCGACCGGCCCGATGGAAATTCCGGCTTCATTTACGAGTGGCGCTTGAAAATAGACCTGGGGGGTACTGTACGGACTAACCATGGGTTCTTTGCGAATGGCGTAATCAAAACTCCACGCATCCGCATCGGTCGCCACATTATACCGCATGTAGTTGCGGGCGTTACTAAGCCAGAAACCAGAACCGACATTGCTATCACCTGGATCGTTTGGGTTGATGTTCGAAGGTATCCACATCGTTCGAACAGATAGGTTTCGCTCAAAAGT
>MEYR01000020.1 GCA_001774075.1 Candidatus Azambacteria bacterium RIFCSPLOWO2_01_FULL_44_84 | reverse complement strand
TTTCAATCAATCGCATTACGATGCTATAGCATCGTAATGCGATTGATAAAAACGAACGGTTAAAATCTATAAATTAAACAGGTGTAAAAGTTTTTTACTGCCCTCTAAATCTTCAATGACAAGGGCCAGAACATTATCCCTTATTTTGAAAACTGAGGAAATAAATTCGATTTCATTGTCGCAGGGGAAGGGATGAATATAAACGCTTTTCTGAAGCATATAAAATCCCAATTCTTTAAGTTTTGATACAAGCGCATTCCTTGCCGCCCTCTTCTCATCCGGAATATCAAATATTACTAAACGCCATTTTCCGTCCCAATTTTTCGGCCTGCTTATTTTTATATTATCGATATCATATTGAAGTATAAATCTTTTTCCAGCACTCTTTAAAATTATTTTTGTCTGACCATCGGCTAATTCTCGGCAATCAATCAACTCTCTTTTTTGCAGTCTCTTAAGATCCGCTAAGAATCGAGCTTTTTGAAATCTTCTTTTCCGCAAATATGCTTTTATCAAATAATGGGGCACGATTGGATTTGCCAGTGATAAAATAGCAACGGCACCGCCAGTTGCAAGATATTTCATTATTAATTTAGTATTCGAATTTTTTATTTTCACAATTACATCTAATATCGCATTATCATGCTATAGCATAATAATGCGATATTATTAATTAGTTTCTAAAGCGGCGTTGCGCTCTTTAGCCTCTTGTTCGGCGCGGACGCGCCAATCACGGCCGGCGCAAAGTTCGTGATAACTGCAAAAATCGCACGTCCAGTTCACCATCCATTTACCTTTTTCTTCGTCGAAAATAACAGGCTCCGGAACCGGCGGCAATTCGTCATTTTTCCAGGAAAAGTTAAGCACCTCGAGCTGATTGATAATCGGCTTAACCGCCTCCTCATTATATTGAACCGGAATAATGACGCGATTTAAGTCATCGCGGGAAACATAAATAACCCTTCCCTCAAGATTTGAAAAATCCACCTGCGGCAAATCTTTATGACCTTTGGCACGTAATTGCCATAAATAAAAAAGTGCTTGGAGCTGGTGTTGCGGCTGAGGTTTCTTTGATTTTAATTTGTATTTGAAACTGAAAGAGTTGGTGGATTTAATTTCATAAAGAACCGGCCGGCCGGCCTCTTCCAATATAAGATCAACTTTGCCGGATGCTTCGTATTCCGGAGCTTCAACCCTCAATTGTTCTGCAACCAAGCTGCCGGATTGTTTCACTTTGTTTACAATCCATTCCTCAACGATTTTCCCGACCTCCATAATGCCCATCCGGTCCGGAGGAATTTCGGAGGTGGGCGGTAGGCCTTTTCGACGGTAAAAAGCGCCCCGGAGACAAGAGTTCAAATCGGTGGCCCACCAGCTTTTTTTCGCGTACGGCTCGCGGTAAAAACTGTCGTTGATTATTTTTTCCAATACGAAATCAATCTTTTCCATAAAAATTTAAATACTTCGATACAGCGATGTATCGAGGTATAATTAAAATCCGAGCGATGATTGGATGACCGGAGAAGAAGTACTGCGACCGTTTAAATACTTTTCCCAATTTACGTTCAAACTTTTCATATACGGCATATTGGCGTCGCGCGCCATAAAACGAATTTCGCCTGATTTCGCGCCGTGTTCATATAAGTCCCTCGTCAAACGGACGTCATCAAGGCAATAATTTTTCAGCTCATCGAGTCTTCCTTCTCGCCAATACTGCACCGCCAAAAGCCCATGGGCACTTTTTTTATTACCCAGAGTGGCGAAAACGACGTCGTCCAAACTTACCCGATAACCGACCTGATTCACGATATCCGCCATAATATCAAGTGTCGGGATTCTAGCCAGATCAAAAGAAATATATTTTTGCAAAACAAGCAGGTCAAAGTGGCGGATATTAAAACCTATTATCAGGTCGGTCTGGCGCAGTAACTTTTCCAGTTCGGGCATTTCGGCTTCTTTATAAATTAAAAACTGATCCGAGTTGTATGAATAAACGCCGGCCACGGAAACTAAAAGCTTGTGCAAATTCCCCTTGCCGCCGACATCAGAGAATAAATTCTGGGTCTCCAAATCTAAAACTATATGGTTTGGCTTCATTGCAGTTCCTTCGTCTCGTCAACATCAATAAGATTGCCGACGTTGCTAACGCGCTCGACTAAAAGGCCGAGCCGTTTTTCAGAATCTGAATAAGCGCTCTGGGCGTTCGAAAGATGGCCGCCCAGTTTCCGGAATGAATCGTTTAATTTATCGCCGTCAATGGCCACGCGCTGGAGCTTTTTAAGAATTTCTCCGGTTTTTTTGCCGATGTCGGCGTCTTTAAACCAATGCTGGACAACTCCGATAGTAAGGATAAAAGTGTTTGGCGAGGCAAGAATTACTTTTTTATTCCAGGCGTAGTTCGCCAGGTCTTCCTTGGTAACCACTTCGTAATACAAACTTTCGGCGGGAATATACATTATGGCAAAGTCCACGGTATTTTCATTCGGAAGAATGTATTTGGAAGAAATATCGTCAATGTCTTTCTTGACGCGTGCTATTAGGGTCTTACGCGATTCTTCTTTTATCTCCGGGCTTACAGCGTTAATAAACTGGTTAAAATTGTCTTGCGGGAATTTTGAATCAATCGGCACAATACGGCCGTTGGGTAATTTTAAAGCTGCGTCTACCGCCTCGCCGCTTAAAAACTGGTATTGTAGTTGGTAGGCGTCGCGGCGCGGAAAATATTGGGAAAGTATATAGTCAAGCGAGGCCTCACCCCATTGACCGGTCAATTTAGGGCTTTTGAAAATATTCTGAAAAGACGAAACCTCTTTGACTTCTCCCTGAACTTGATTCAAAACTTCTTTCATCTGAACGATGCCGGCGATAAACTTCTCCATCTGGTGATGAATGTCCTTGTTGGACCGGTCCCGCAGTTCCAGCTCTTCGTGCCTAGCCTTCCCAATTTCGTTTCTTACTTCCTTAAACTGTTCGGACCAGATTTTATTGGCCATCTCCACTCTTTCAGCTAACCTTGCTATCTCTTCTTGTGTTTCCGGTTTTTTGGACCTTGCTATCAAAAAAATAAAACCGCCTAACGCAGCTCCAATAACTAGGGATATTAAAATCAGAAAAATTTCGTTCATCGCATCAATAATGATGAACTAAGTAAAACAAAAAATCAACCCCTTGATAAGCTCAGGGTTGATTTTTTATTTTCTAAATTAGACCTACTACGTAAAGATTTTCGTAGCGAAATGTTCAAATTTCGAACGAGGCAAAGCAAAAATTATGAAGCATATACGGCGTATATGTTGAATAATTTTTACAAAGCCGTAGCCGAAATTTGAATATTGCAGCAGAAGAATCTTTACGTAGTAGGTCTATTATTTAATGATATTTACAGTGCCCTTCAGCGTCGGATCAACGTGATCGTGGAACGGACAAATTCTGGGCGCTTTGAAATTAAAGGTATATGAATACTCTTCGTTATGAACCAAACTATGAAAAGCGTCAAATCCCGGGCATAGTTCGTGGGATGGGTGCGTTCCGGAGGCGGGCCAGTGAGAGCGATTGCCTCGGTTTACAAACTTTACGGTGTCTCCGCTATAAATTTCAAGCGTACTTGGTTTGAAACCAATATCGGTCATTTCTATTACATATGGCTCTCTGGTAATACCGCTCGACGGTGTCTTATCACCTACTACGGGCTCTGTTGTGCCAGTTGAAGGTGTTTGGATAGGACTTTGCACTGGCCGCCTAAAATATCCCTGCTGGTAAACAAAAGCTAAAACAGCAATAATAATTAAAACAAAAATAATTAATTTTTTATTCATAAGTTTGATATTTTAACAAAAACTTGGTAATATAAACAATATGAAAATCTGGAAAACTATCGCTACTTTTTTGGGGGTCACTTTGGTTTTAGCCACGGTCATTTATTTTTATTATATTGAGTACTATCAGCCCCGCAATAAAGATAGGCTAATTTTTAAAACTATTAATGAAGAAGTGGGTGCCGTGATGGAATACGCGCGCACGCCGGAAGAATGGGCGCGCGGTCTTTCCGGCAGAGAAAACTTAGGGACAGGCAAGGGCATGCTTTTTATATTTCCACAGGAACAAAACTTGGCATTTTTTATGAAAGATGTAAATTTTCCTTTGGATATAATTTTCATAAATAAAGACAGTCGTATTGTTGATCTTATAACGATGCAGCCCTGCAAAACCGAACCTTGCCCAATTTACACTTCCCGTGCCCCGGCACAGTATGTCGCGGAAGTCAACGCCAATTTCGCCCAGCGTAATGGTTTTGGCATAACCGATCAAGTGATATTGCCTGAAGGAACATCCCAATAGCTTATAAGATGGATGTTAGCGGGGATTTTTATTTATCAAATGCTATCGCAACTGATAAGTAAGATTTACGATTATAGTTATTTCTTGGGAACCGGGCTCAATTTGCGGAGGTGAAGACGCGACGCCCCCTCCTTTGCCTAACGCTTCATAGAAAATCCTAGGCTCTTCGCCGCTGCTTTCAGAAAAACCTATCAATCGTCCCAATCTAAAACTCCCAGCGGACGCGGTAAGCGCGGCTTTAGCCCGCGCTGCTTCAATGGCGGCTTCACGCGCTTTAGCCTTTAACTCTTCGGGGTTATCCATAAACATACTTACAGAATTAATCTGATTCGCCCCGTTTGCTACCGCGCCGTCAAGAAATTCACCTACCTTGTCAATATCTCGGACTGTAACGGTGAGAGATTGATTAAGGATATAACCGGAAAGAATTGTTTTGCCCTTAATATAATCATACTTTGGCGAAAGATTATATTGCGACGTCTTAATGTCGGCATCGACAACGCCGCGGCTTTTCAGATACTTGATTATTTTATTAATTTTATCAGAATTTTCGTTTTGGACCGTAATGGAGTCTTTACCCTCGGTGACAAGCCCGGCTTCGAACCTGGCGGTATCTGGCGCGGCTTTCACCTTACCTTCACCGGAAAAAGAAATGGTGTGCTCGCTGACAGCCAAACCTCGATTATAAAGATTATTTCCCGCGCTGACCATACGTTCTACGCCATAAAAGAATAAAGAAAAGGCCAGAAGCCACCAGATTAGATTTTTGAGGCTTGATCCTTCGGGAAAAATATTTTTTATATTAGATAATGCCATACAGAATAAATTTAAAAAATTAAAATTAAAATTAAAAGCTAGTATCAGACTTTGTTTAATTATAACAAAATCCGCAAAATAAGTTATCAACAACTAGATCTCGGCAATATCACGCTTCGAGACAAGATATAAAATCCAATCGAAAAAGAGACGAACTTTCTTAGAAAACGTCGGCATGCGGAAAAGATAATTAAACCGCCAGACAAGCCACGCCGCCGGCCCGCCGAATCTGACCTGCCCTATTTGAGCAAACGCCTTCCATTTGCTAAACGAAACCAGCTCTCCTTTATGAAAATAATGGAATGGTAAAAGCGGTTTTCCAGTAATCAGGCGGGCAAGATTTTTACCGACGAAATTCCCCTGCTCCATAGCGACCTGCGCCGTCGGCGGCAGTAATCCAAACCGCTGGTCCGGAAATGCCGCCTGGTCGCCCAAAATAAAGACTTCCGGAAAATCTTTAATATTCAAAACGGGCTGAATTAGAATTCTGCCTTTTTGTTTTTCTTGTTCCGGGATAAAGGGAATTGTAGAAGGCATAATGCCGGAAGTCCATATAACGGTTTTACTTTTAATGGTACTCGTTAAAACACAGGTTATCCCTTCCTCAGAAACTCTGGCACAAGGATCGCTAAAGAATACTTTAAACCCTCTTTTTTTTAGTATTTTTAACGCTGCATCAGAAAAATTTTTATGAAAAACCGGAAGCAATCGATCATCGGCTTCCACCAGGTAAAATTCCATTTCATCTTCACGAATACGCGAAAACTCTTTATTTATCTCCCGCATGAATTCGTAAACCTCTCCTGCTAGTTCTACACCGGAAGCTCCTCCTCCGATAAAAACAACGCGTAGAATATCCTTTCTTTTTTCAGGATTCAGTTCCAGATTGGCCTCATCAAAAATATGGATGAGATGATTTTTTAGACGTCTAGCTTCGTCAATATTTTTAATTCCAAAAGTATATTTATCCGCTCCTTGGACGCTAAAATAATTAGTTTGGGCGCCCAAAGCCACGATTAAATAATCATACGGAACCTGGCCTTGCGAGGTGTCCACAAGTTTTTTATTCAAATCAATGCCAAGAACTTCGGCTTCATAATGTTCCGTGCTTTTCTCGGCAATATCGCGCACGGGAAAAACAATATCGCCCGGATTAACGCCTCCCGTAGCAACTTCATGTAAAAGAGGTGTGAAAATAAAATAATTATTGCGATCAATTATAATAATATCAAAATCATCCCAATTTTTAAGATGGCGATAGATGCTCTTAAGAGCATAAATACCGGCAAAACCAGCCCCCAAAATAACAATTTTCTTTCTTAACTGTCCCATTATAGTTTTTGTTATAATTATACTATACAATAATTGATTTTCAAAAATAAAAAATCAGACAAATAAATTGTCTGATTTTTTATTTCAGATATTTTCCGCCGAAGGCGGACCAGTCTCGGACTGAAAATATATCGCTTGGCGGCCATGCCTAATCCTCCCAAATCCTGCGCCCGTGCTTTTTTGATTCCTGGCGCTCCGGACGCGGGTGCCGTTTCCGGTAAAACCCGTACGCGAGCATCCAGCCAATAAGAAGCCATGATAAAATTAAAACTATCAAGCTGAATAAAACGGAATATCCGGTTCCTCCCATTCTTCTCATTCTTTCTAATAATTCATCAAAGATGGCCGTTAGTTTTTCCACCTTCTACCTTTTTAGTTGTTAAAGTCCAGTTACTTATCTTTAGTATAAAAATAACCTTGCGTCAAATTAGGTAAAGATTGATTTAAATCCTTTTGCGACAATATAGACCTCTTTACTGCCTTTTATTGACGCTTCCGGTTTCACCATGCTAACCCGCTTAAAAGACTCTTTAAACAATAGAATGATTTCCGGCGTATCTGGCCCTTCAAAAACTTTGACGACCGCGGTGCCGTTTTTCTTAAGTTCATTTTTAACAATACCAAAAACCCGCAAAGTCAGTTCGTGCGACCGCCATTGGTCAACGTCTTTTTGCCCGGTAGTATTTGGCGCCACATCCGACAAAACCGCGTCAAACGGCTTTTTTATTATCTTCTTCAGTTCTGATTCCAAATCGGCGTCGTAAATGTCTTTTCTTAAAAACGCGAAATTGACCGAAGTTCCCACTTTAGCCGGTTCCAGATCCACTCCGATGACAAATCCGCGCTCGCCAATCTTCTTGAGCGCGACCTGGACCCAACTGCCGGGCGCGGAACCCAAATCCAAAACTAAATCGCCCCGTCTAAACACGTGAAATTCGCGGTCTAAAGCCAATAATTTATAAGCCGAACGTGCCAAATATCCTTCTTCCTTGGCGCGTTTCGCCCATTTGTCAGGTTCGTAAGCCACTTGAATCAAAATTTAGATGTTTTTTATTAATAAATTAAAAAATTCTCATGAAAATTTCTGATACCATAATTTT